>ONSO01000074.1 GCA_900320485.1 uncultured Lachnospiraceae bacterium
AGCCGCTTCGGTCTCCTGCGCCGTAGCTCCGCTTACGTAATAGACGCGATCCTTCGTCACGATCTTAATATACTTTCCGGCCTCCGTTGCCAAAAATACCTTGCAGCCGTTCTCCCCGTTCACCGTGAAATTTCCCTTCAGCAAAGATTCCATGCCACCGCCGCTGATGCGTACCAGTCGGAGACTCCCACTATCCTCGCCCCATTCCACGCTCAGTGCATCGTCAAGGTCGATCACGTATTCATCCCTCAGCTGGTGGCAGATCACCTTCCCGTCCTCCACGGAGAGTCGAAGGGGCGTGCTTTCGATCATGCAGATCCACACAACGCTAAGAACCGTAAAAAGAAGGCATAGCGCAAAAAAACCGCTGAGTGCTTTTCCCGCGGGATGGGCAAGATTAATGGTCCCTCCCATGCCGACTCTCTTTTCCACGTTCAGGCGCTTATCCCTGGGATTATAATAAAACATGCCGCCGATCCAGTTGTCATCATCATCGGAAAGCAAGGTCACTTCTTTTTGCCAGCGTGCTTCGATCCGCTTCTCCCTGCTGATAAACACTGCGAGTCCCGCCATGACAAGGATCAGGTAAATTGCAAGCGAAACCATGCAGAGCATTTCGGAGTAAAAAAGCACCGTCATGACGGCAAACCCCACCATAAAGATCACGTTGACCCACATAAACTTCACGAAAAAGTCTGCGTAATTTTTCTTTTTTGCCCGGTTGTAATTGGCATTAACGGCACTGTCCGCGGAAATCACTTCGTTTCTAAGGCCATCCATTAAAAACGCACAGCCCGCGATCAAAAGGCCCATGGCCACGCAAGTTCCCATGATCCCCGTCCCCAGAAAGCTTCCCACCGCCGCTCTAGTCTCAATGCGGATCACGCGAAGATCCAAAAGAAGCACGATCACAAGCATCACCAGGCCGGCCAGATTCGGAAGGAGTACCTGCCACGGCTTTAACGTTCTTACGCTTCCCGCGTTGCTAAGATCCACAAAGCTGACTCCCGCTTCATCCTTTAATCCCAGCCTTCTCTTTAAGTCCTTCATCTCCCGGTTTCCCAGGAGGAACGGCAGATTTATCGCCAAAATGGCCAGTAAAATAAAACTCATCCACAAAGTAGTCTGCAGTGCCATGCCATGCAGCAAAAGCAACAACGCCGAAATAATGCAGCCCACGATCATTATGATGCGTGCCATGGCGCGATATTTCTGATAAATGGCGTCGACGGCGCCGGCCGTCTCTCCCTCCCGGAACTCTTCCCGGTTCCTCACGCCGAGAACCAGTTTTTTCTCCTGCCATTTTCCGGGATAGATCTGATAAAAGCATAGAATCAGCGTGGGAACAATGCACAAAAACATGATCAGTCCAAAATAAAGTGACATGCCAATCCCCCCTTACGCGCGTTCCCCGTAATACTCATTCACCAGGTCCATCAGTTCCTGCTTGGGCACGCCGGAGATCCTTGCCTCCGAAACAATGCGCCTCAGCTCCGTCTTATTGCCCTCCGGTATGCCGGCCTGCATCTTGATCTCCATGCGTACCCTCGCTCCGTTTTTCCGGTCAGTCATAACGTAACCTTCCGTCTTCAGAAGCTGATAGGCCTTACTCACCGTCATGGTATTGATTCCCATCTCCAGCGCCAGGGCCCGTACCGTGGGGAGCTGCTCTCCTGCCCCCAGCTCTCCGCTGGATATTCCCATTACGATCTGATTCCTGATCTGTAAATAAATGGGAACGTCCGATAATTCATCTATTCTGATCACCATGGATTACTCCTCCTTTGGAAATCCGAGACGTTTTTCCGTTCCGTTCATGTCATCCACTCCTTATAATACTCTGATTTTGAAGGTAAGTAAAGCTTTTTGTATTATTCTGTGTAATGCAGACAATACTATAAAAAAGTACCAACGTCAATCCTCCGTACGAAAATTGTTTTTGCGGTTCGAAAAGGGGTACGTAAAAGGAATTTTTCATGACGAAATTGGGATTGACTTCGAAACAATTTACGTGATACGCTAAATTACAAGTAGCAGAAACACCATATGCAGCCATGGCCAGGCAGAAAGGAGAAACAAAATGGAAGGAACGTCAATAAAGGATAAAATAGAAGCCGTTTTGGAAGGAAAAGCAAACGGGATCAAGATCAATGGGCTTTGCAAGCTTCATAAGGTAGCAGGAAGTCTTCTGCTGGAATTCGAACAGATCAATGACCTGCCTTATACCAGCGCCATGATCACTCTTCACTCCTCGGATTATCAAGGCGTCCGTGAGGAGATTAAAAACGAAATAGCAAAATATCTGCAGGACGTGACTAATAAGGTCCTTAACGATCTGTAGGTCATTCCATGCACGCAGGATAAATAAGCACGCCGGAAAATATGCCGATAAACAGCGAGGAATATACTTCTTTTGTGATCAGTGCCAATACAATTGCGATCTGCGGCGTGCTTCTAAAAAAGGCAGTCACGCAAGACTGCCTTTTAACGTTATTTACGAAATACGCCCCGGAAAAGCAAGGCCCTTAATGCATCCACCAGAAGTCCCGCGACTGCCATGACGATCACGGCAGCAAACAATTTACCGAGAAATAATCCCGTCGGATCCTGCAGTGCCCCCACCAGTCCAAAGGATTTCTGCCACCGATAACGCAACGTTACGTTTTCCTGCAGCAGATAAATGCCAAGCGCATAAGGAGAAATGGCACAGATCACCTTTCCCATGCGTTCTCCCCGGGGCGCCATGTGAAGGAATGCGGAAAAAATGCCTACGGAGGCCAACACCACAAACAAATGATTATAATTTGTGTTGATCCGCAAAATTTCACTAAGGCGGCCCGTCTGCGCATGAAATGAATCCAAAAGGAATTCTTCCAAAAAGATCAGTGCGCTGCCAAGCGCATACGCTCCAAAGCCCCTTCCCACGGTATTCAAAAAGTGAAATCCGTAAAGCCTGAAATATGCCCCCAAAAGGAACGTGATGAAATACCATAATACGGAGTATCCCTTAGAGTCCGTCTCCAGTGCCACGGGCAGCAGGCTCTTAAAGAAGCATTCATAGACCATCAGTCCAAGGATCACGGCCTTTAGCTGCTTTTGCGGCACGTTCTTTACGCCGGCGGCTAACACGGGAAGTGCCAGGTAGATCACAAGATACGTCGTGATAAACCAGTATACGTCCATGTGAATTGGCAGGAGATAATGAAGCAGGTGATAAACGTCCTTCTCCTCTCCCGTCGTCCATCCCGCCAGAAAGAAAACCAGGAACGCACCCACCGTATAAAAAAGCACCTGACAAACCAGTTCCGCGACCCTTTTCCATTTATATTCCGACTGGACCAGAAAATACCCGGAGATCAGCATAAAAATATTTACCGCTCCGATGGAAAGGGCCTCCAACGCCCATGCGATCCACCCGTTTACGGGCGTCTCCCCGGTCAGCGAGACCAAAAGCTCTCCCTTTCCCAAGGCATGCAACATTGTTACCATCAGCATGGACAGAAGCCGCAAAAGCTCCACGTTTGCATTTCTTTTTTTACTCATCACCCGTCACCAGCTTATGCCCAGGGATCCTCTGCAGCAGACTTGCGAATGCCTACCATGACAAACTGCTCCCAAAGGAACCACTGGTCTCCCTTTCTGCGAAGCTTGATCTGACGATCGGAATCCGCGCCGCCGGACTTTACGTAAAGCACGCAATATCCGTCATTGTCATAGGAATAGGGATTGGTATGGAAGGTAACGGTAAAGGGCTGATCCGGCGTGTAATTATTCTCCGGCTTTGCTCCCTGAAAATACGAAAAAGGAACGTACTTCTGTTCTCTGAAACGATCCTTCAAAAAGCTAAGCTCATAGTTGGAAAGGGGCTGAGGTCCCTTCAGGAAATTCAGCATGGAAATTCCGATCTCCGGTACGGCTGCATACGCGCAAAGAGCGCAAATGGTAAGGGCCGCCGCTTTAAAAGGCGTGTCCAACGCCGCCTCAGGAAGCGCCTTCATCTCTTCAACGCTCTCCGGCAACGCCTGAAACGTAAAGGTCTGAGACTCATTTGTTGCATTTTTTACGACGTTCTTTGCAGCATCCACTGCCGTTTGCTTCAGGGAATCAAAAATACTCATGTTCTTTCTCTCCTTTGCTTTTTTTGATTTATCGCTTTCTTAAATTTCTGTACGTCCACAACAACCGGTAATAGATCAGGAACAGAAAGGTGCTTTTCTGCTGAAGTCTCATCATCTTCCGCTCCTCCGGATCCGTCCGCTTTAAGAATCGCGGATTTTCCAAAAAACCCGGGAACGTCTCTTTCATTTCGTTCCCCAATGCTTTCACAAAAGCGCTCCGCACCTTTTTTACGCCCTGCAGATACGAAAAGAGCGTGATCTTGTAAAACAGCTCGGCAAAGCGGCATTCCAATTCGGTGCGGTACGTTTCCAGATAGCCGCCATTCTTTGCCAGTTCCAGCATGATCCGCATGGCCTTCATCCGGTCCATGCAACGCTCCTCGCTGATCACGTGCACCGTGGAGGCATCATGCTGATAATAAAAATACAAAGGCTCCTGCAGATAAGCAATTTTATTTGCACGCATGAGAATTTCCACGCTCACCGCATTATCTTCGTAAAAACCATCTTCCAAAAAGTAAAGCTCCGGCTCCCGGAAGATCCTCCTCCGGTAAACCTTTGTCACCAGTGCGCCAAAGCCAAGGATCAGCTCTCTTCGCTTTTTCTCCGTCAGCTCCCCTGCATTCTCCGGCGAAAAAGAAGGCACCACTTTTCCGGGGGTCATGGTCTGCTCCCAGACAAGCGAAAGATCACAACAGGCAATGTCTGCATCCTGCTGCCTTGCCAGCGTTACAAGCCTTTCGAAGGCATCCGGCGAAAACCAGTCGTCACTGTCCACAAAGCCTATGAAATCGCCACGACAGATCCTAAGTCCTGCATTTTTGGCGCTGCCTTGTCTGTGGTTTTCCTTTTGCGCAATGACAATAAAGCGGTCCGGGTAATTCTTCTCGTACTCCCTTAGGATTTCCAAAGAATGATCCGTGGATGCATCGTCCACGGCAATGATCTCATAATCCCTGATGGTCTGGGCAATCAGAGAATCCAGACAATAGTTTAGTTTTCCCTCTGCCGCCATGTTATGCACGGGCACGATGATACTTAATTCCACCCCTCGGGCCTCCTTTGCGAAGCGCATTGCCCTCCAAGGACCACTTCCCCATTATCTTATCATAAAACGGCGCCACTGGCAACTAATACGTTTTCCGCCCCGCAATAATAAATCCGCCCCTGGCGTCAAGCGCCTCCGGGCTCAGTTTCTCTTTAGGATTTCAATGATCTTATCATAATTCTCGGGCTTATGCGGGAAGGTGCAATCCGTGCAAACCTTGATCCTTCTTCCCTCTTTTTCAAAATATGAAAGGTTCCCGGGGCAGTGCTCCAAACGATACAGGGGACAGTAACAAAACAGGCAGTTAAAATCCTGAAGTCCTTTATGACAGGGAAAATATTTGCAATCCCGGTTTTCAAAAAAGCGATGGGAATTCTCCATGTTTTCATCCTTTCCATTCAGCGCACTGATCTACAAACCACTTTGCCACCTCAGGCCGCGACGGATAATAAAGATGTCCAAAGCTCCACAGGTGACTTTCTCCAAGATATCCGCAGCGCCAGGACTTTCCCGTCACGGGCTTTACGGCATAAAAATCCTCCCCGGGGGCGTCGCTGTCATAATAGTGAAATTCATGACCGCGAATCATAAGCTCCGTCCCGCCATCCGGAAACGGTACGTGATACGTACAATATCCAAACCGCACCAGTTTTCCCGCGTACCGGCATTCAGCCTTGATCACGCCTGCCATGGCATGCCTCTCACCGTCTTGCGTAACGATGGCCTCGTGCAGATACATAAATCCGCCGCACTCCGTCATGGAAGGCATGCCATTCTCCAGCGCCTCCCGTACTGCTTTCCTCATGGAAACGTTCCCCTCTAATTCCTTTGCAAGAAGCTCCGGGTAACCGCCTCCAAGAAGGAGTCCCCGAATCCCCTCCGGCAAAGCCTTATCGCGAAGTGGCGAAAAGAAAACCAGTTCCGCCCCGGCATTCCGCAACATCCGGAAATTATCCTCGTAGTAAAAGCAAAATGCTTCGTCCATGGCAACGCCGATCCTGACGCCGGAAAGTATCTCTCCGCTGGAAAAATCATCTCCTTTTTGAAGAAAGGCGCGGTCCAAAGCGCAAATCTCCTCGTTCCTCCCGGCCTCTTCGGCCAGCTCCAGCAAAGCATCCAGGTTAACGCCTTTTTCCAAAATCTCCGCGGCCTTCGTCACTTTCTCCGACAGTGCCTCCACCTCCGCCGGAAGCTTTAATCCAAGATATCTGCTCTCCAGTTCCAGATCCTTTGCCACGGGAAAAAATCCCAGAACCCTGACCTTTAATTCTTCCTCTATGACGGGGGCGATGGATTTGAAAAATCCTTCGCTGACCTGGTTTAGTATGACGCCCCGGATCAGTTTCTCACCGTCCATGGAAAGAAAACCCGCGATCTCTGCCAAAAGCGACCTGCCCATTCCCCTGGCATTGATCACCAGTACAATGGGAGCCTTCAGCGCTGTCGCCAGGTGATAACTGGAGGCTTCTTTCAAAATGCCGCCAAGACCGTCATATAATCCCATGACGCCCTCAATGACGGAAATCTCGCCATGGTTATCTTCCAAAAACAGCCCCCGCGTCTGATCCTCATTTGTAAAAAACAGATCCAGATTGCGGGAAGGGATTCCCAAAACCTTCGCATGAAACATGGGATCGATGTAATCCGGGCCGCACTTAAACGCCTGAACGCTTTTCCCCCGAAGGGTGAGGGCCCTTATCAGGGCACAGGTGATCATGGTTTTTCCGCTGCCGCTTTTAGGCGCCGCCAAAAGAATCCTTGGATGGCTCATGCTTCTCCTCCTTCCGCCTCATAAAACGTAAAGGAAAAAATGGTCACGGGATTGGCTGCCTGCATCAGATGATAACTTCCAATCTCCTTTGCCTTGCTGACGGACACCGTGGTAACGTCCACGTCTCTTACGGGGTACTTTTTTAGGAGTCCCTGCATCTGTGCAATGCTCTCTAAACTGATGGCATTCATAACGACCCTGGCACGGGGATTTTTGTGATACAGGGCATCTAAAATCTCCTCCAGCTTTCCGCCGCTCCCGCCAATAAAAACGTGACTCGGCGCAGGCAGTCCTTCAAAGCTCTCCGGCGCCGTGCCTTCAACCACTCGTACGTTAAACGCTCCAAATTTTTCCTGATTCTTCTTTGTTAGCGCAACCGCCTCGGGCTTGCACTCCAGGGCATATACCCTGACTTTCGGGGAAAGGGCCGCAATCTCCATGGAAATCGAACCGGTCCCGCTTCCCACGTCGTAAACCACCGCATTCTCCGTAAGGTGAAGCTTACAGATGGATACGTCCCGCACTTCCTCCTTGGTCATGGGAACCTTTTCGCGCAAGAATTCCTCATCCAAAACTCCGGGCGTGATCTGCCCCGTGGCAATGCCGGTGGCCTTGGGGATCAAAAATCCCGCATAAAGTCCCGGCTTTGTGATCTCCGTTGCCGCCTTCGCCGTCACCTCCAGGATTTCCTCATCGTCATAAGAAAGCTGCCGTCCAAGCTTTATTTCGAAGCAATCCGCAAGTCCCTGCCCCGTAAGGATCTCTCCCACTGCCCTTACGTCCTCCGGTCCGGAAGTTAAGAAAAATACCTTTCTTCCCCTCCGCAGTGAAAACAAGAGGCTTGTCTTCCATGCATCCGTCTCCGTTCCGTGGGCCGAAATAATATCCGCATCCTGCCAGCTGATGCCAAGCCTTGCGCTCAGGGCACAGATGGAGGAGATGCCGGGAAGAATGCGGATCCTTGCCCGTTTCAGCCCCTCCAAGGCTTTTCGCATCTTTTCCGCACCGCTAAAAAATCCCGCGTCACCGGAAAACAAAATCGTTATCTTTGCATCATCCGGAAGCTTTTCAAGATAAGGCAGGATATCCTTTGCAAGATAATGGGGAACCTTTTCCTTTTTTGCCGTAAGGCCCTCCAGCATGCGCTTTGCGCCAAATAAATAATCCGTTTCCGCAAGGCGCTGATCCAGGGCAGCCGTGTGATCCTCCGGCGCTCCCATGCCAATTCCCGCAAGTACAACGTCAAGGCAACCCCGGCCCGTCTCCTTGCAGGTCTGCAGCTCCGGCGCCTTGCCTTCCGCCGTCCTGCCAGCTTGCTCCCGCGCCGCACGGCCGGCTTCCTCTTCCGCCTGCGCCAGGCTGACCACGGCCTTCAAGACCTCTTCGAAAGTATGCCCCTCTTCCTGCCCGGCTACGGGGCGACGTATCACGTAGCAGGGAATCCCCGCCTCCCTTGTCGCTTCCATTTTTTCGTCCGCGCCGCCGGTCTTTCCGCTCTCCTTTGTTACCAGACTTGCCGCGCCCCACTGACGTATGGTGGCAAGATTCATCTCCTTCGTAAACGGCCCCTGCATGGCTATGATCTGCCTGCCCTCCAAACCGTTTTGATAACATGCCTCTAAGCTTTCCCTGCCCGGCAAAACGCGCACTACCAGACGCTTTCGCAGGCTTTCCTCGCTGCAAAATGCCTCCAGTTCCTTACTGCCCGTGGTCAGAAGCACCGTCCCTTCCGTTTTCCCAAGCGCCTCGGCGCATTCCGCTGCGGAAGGAAAAAAAAGGCACCCTTCTTTTGCTTCCTGCTCTTCCTCTAATGCCCGCGAAATCCTAAAATATGGGAGGCAGCTCCCCGAAAGGCTCTCCCGGACGTTTTCCGTGACAAGGGTGGCATAAGGATGAGTCGCATCCACCACCGCAAGGAAATCCTCCCCGGCGTAAAGCTGTTTCATCTGCTCCTTGGTCAGTCTCCCCTGACGAACCCGTATCAGCCGGGACTCCAGCGTCTCGTGCATGACCTGCTCCCCATATTCCGTTGCCACGCAGACCAGGGACGGGATCTCCCTTTGCGCAAGCATCTCGGAAAGCCTTCGTCCTTCCGTTGTCCCCGCATAGATCAGAACGCTTTTCATATCACGTACCCCCGCTTTGTGATCAGCATCCCATCCTGCAGAAAAGACTGGGAATTGCCGATAAACACCGTGGTAAACATGTCAACCTCTTCCTCCCGAAGCTCCCGCAGGGTCATTACCTTCTTTTCCATTCCCTCCCGGCCGATGTTTCTTACGTAGCCGCAGGCAAGCTCCAAAGAAGCCCCTGCAGACAGTAAAACGTCAATGGCCCGCTTCAGATAATCCTTTCGCTTATGGCTGGAGGGATTATAGATCGCCATGGCAAAATCTCCCAAGGCGGCAGCGCGAAGCCTTTTTTCTATGACCTCCCAGGGCGTTAAAAGATCACTTAGGCTGATAATGCAATAATCATGGTTTAAGGCTGCCCCTAAAACAGCCGCGCCGCTGTTTGCCGCCGTAACGCCGCTGATCACCTTAAGATCAATGCCTTCATACCCCTCTTTGCTCTCATATTCCGGCAACAGTTCGTACATGGGCGCAGCCATGCCATAGGTACCGGCATCTCCGCTGCAAACAATAGCAACCCGCTTTCCCTTCGCTGCAAGATCAAAGCACAATCTGCACCGCTCGATTTCCTGACGCATGCCCGTCGTTACGTATTCCTTCTCCGGAAAATAAGGTTTTAAGAGTTCCGCATAGGTAACGTACCCCACAATGACGTCGCAGTCCTTTAGTACCGCCTCCGCCTCCTTTGTCATTCCCTTTGCATCTCCGGGCCCCATGCCAACTACGTAAATAATCTTCTCCACGTTCTTTTCCTTTTGCTTTCCAAGATTTTTGTCCCAATTTAAAATTTTAGCCTGACCTTCCGTCTGGCCACGGCAAAAGTCATTCCCTCAAAAGCTTTTTTCCTGACGATCAGTTCAGCTCCCTCCCCTGCAAGGCACGCGGCCGCGCGCTCACAGACGTTGGAAACTCCCGTCGACTTTTTTACAAATTCAGAAACCGAGAATTCTCCCTCCTGCTCCTCCAGTCTCGCTGCCGAATACGTTACAAAGGGCAGGTGATAAAACTGGGCAAATTCCCAAAGTCCCTCTTCTTTTGCCTTAAGGTCAACGGAGGCACAGGCATACACGTTCTCCTCCCAGCCCTTTGGCGCTTCCTTCGAAAGGAATGCCTGAAAATCCTCCAGCCTCTTTCCCCGCTTACAGCCAAGGCCCAGCGCCCACTCCCTTGCCACTAGCAAAAGCTCCTGCCTTTCGCCTGAAAACTTCTTTTCCCCGGCGGCAGAAACAATGCGCACGTCCACGATTTCTTCAAAAGCATGGGCTTCCAGCCCTTCCGGCAACTCTCCCGTGATCTCCACGCCGGGCTCCCAGGCAATGGTTACCTTTTCTCCGCGAAGAAGTTTTCCCGAGACTTTTTTGATCCCCTCTCTGTTTACGATCCGAAGACCGTTATCCCTGGCAAATACGTCCACGGAAAACACACCCTCCACGTCCGTGGCCGTGGTAAGGACGGGCGTGGCCCCGATCACTTCCGCGATCTTACTTGCAAGCGCATTGGCGCCGCCCACGTGCCCGGAAAGCAGGGGAATGACGTATTTCCCCTTCTCGTCCATGACAAGTACCGCGCTGTCCTCAAGCTTATCCTTCACAAAGGGAGCAATGGCCCGGACGGTAATGCCGCAGGCTCCGATAAACAGAATGGGGAGGTGCTTTTGAAAGCACTCTCCCGTCCACTGCTCCAGCGTTTTATCCTTTTCCCGGTACCGGGGGATCATTTCCGGCCAGCGTTCAAATAACCCCTTCGCCAGATTTCTCCCCACGTCCGTAAACGCACAAACCTGAATGATCATTTTATTCCCCTTGGCTTTCGAAATTCCGTTTCAAAATCCGGCGCATACAGTCTTGATCTGGCATACCCGCTTTGGGCAATGGCATCTCCCACAAGTACGACCGCAGTTTTGGAAATACCCCGCTCCCTTGCCGTCCCTGCCAGCGTCTCAATGGTACACAGACAGCTCTGCTCCTCCGGCCAGGTTGCCTTATAGACCAGGGCAACCGGGGTCTCCTTCCGGTATCCTCCCTCCACAAGCCTTTTAGAAAGCTCCTCCAGCATGCCGGCACTTAGATAGATGGCCATGCTGGCACCGTGAGCCGCAAAGCTCTCGATGGATTCCTTTTCCGGAACGGAGGTCTTTCCCGCCATTCTGGTAATGATCAGTGACTGTGAGATCTCCGGCAGCGTAAATTCCAGATTGAGGGATGCGGCGGCGCCAAAGCAGGCACTGACGCCGGGACAGCTCTCATAGGCAATGCCTCGCTTCTCCAGCTCGTCCATCTGCTCCCGCACTGCACCGTAAATGCTGGGTTCCCCCGTGTGGAGCCGCACCGTCATCTTTCCTTCCCGCTCCGCCTTCTCCATCAGCTCTATGATTTCCTCCAGGGTAAGCTTTGCGCTGTTATGCAGTTCGCAACCTTCCCCCGCATATTGCAAAAGCTCCGGATTCACCAAAGATCCCGCATAGATGATCACGTCAGCCTTTTCCAAAAGATTCCTGCCGCGCACGGTGATCAGGTCCGCAGCACCGCATCCGGCACCTACAAAGTAAACCATTTATTTGTCCTCAAATGAGAAATGATAGGGAAGCCCCAGGGCATCCCTTACGGTGATAATGTCCTTTTGTACTGCTTCTCCCACGGGTACGCCCTTGTCCTTGCGGAAGAGCCATACGTCGTACTCCTTCTCTCCTGCCGTATAGATCCTGCTCTCCCCCGGTGCCTTCTTAGACGCGCGAAGGGCGCGGCAGATCTCGCCTGCCGTCTTCTTAAAGGTTTCCCTGCCCATAAACGCATCGGGATCCACCACAAAGAAGAAATGTCCGAGATGGTACATCCGCGGCTTACCATTTTCATCCACGCCGGTCAGGGCCTTCATGAACTGACCTCCGGAGAGAGCTGCGGACAAAATCTCCACCACCGCCGCATAGCCATAGCCCTTATAACCTGCCATCTCGTCCCCGATGCCGCCAAGAGGCGCCAGTGCAGCCGTTCCGGCAACAAGATCCTTTAAGATCTGGGCACTGTCCGTCAGGGCCTCTCCCTGCTCAGAGATCACCATGCCCGCAGGC
>ONSO01000097.1 GCA_900320485.1 uncultured Lachnospiraceae bacterium
TCCTTGCAGCGCAAAATCTTTATGAGATCTTTGGCAAGGAGAATGGTGCGGAGATTTTGAACCCTTATTTTGAAGAGGTGGAGTGGCGACAATATGAGGATCATCTGTTCGTGACTGATGCGGAGGATCTCGTCGACTATATCATTTCCTGCCACGGTAATCAAAATCGCTATATCGTCAATGATTATAAGGCTTTCCGGCAGTTTGTGGAAAGTAAGCTGCGCAAGGGTTTTTACGTTACGAAGGACGCTGGGCTGTTTGTGGCAAAAAAGAAATAATGCAAAATGAACCTTTTTCCTCCTGCAACCGTCTATGTTAGTGCAACCGGTTGAAAACGACGTCAAATACTTAGATGGGAGCGCCACCGGAAAGCAGATTCCGATGGGTAACGATTAGGAAAGGAGGTGGCAAGGTGGCGGATTTTGAAAAGCTTTTGGCGCAGGTGCAGAAGAGTGTTGAGCTGTTTGTGAAATATAAGATATCCTCCGCAGAGGATGTGCAGGACGTGCTTCAGGAGACTTATCTGACTGCGTATCAGAAGTTTGGACAACTGAAAAACGCGGATGCCTTCAAGCCTTGGATCATCAGCATCGCGAGAAATAAGTGCAATGATTATTTCCGAAATAAGGCAGCAGTGCTGGAGATTCCGTTGGAGGAAAGCCCGGAGCTTTCGCTGGATGACGGAAGAATGGGCATTTCAGAAGTGATGGCGGTGCGCGATCAGCTTGAAAAAATGGCGGATAAGGAGAAAGAAATCCTGTATCTGTATTTCTGGAAACAGCTGCCGCAGGCAGAGATCGCAAAGCGACTGAACGTGCCGGTGGGAACGGTGAAGAGCAGGCTGCACGTGGCGAAGGAGAAGTTTCGGAAAAGCTACGACGCCGGAAAGAGCCATCTTGAAGAGAGAATGGAGGGAAAAGGAATGATGAAAAGATTACCGGCATATATGCCAAAGTATGTGATCACGGAGAAGAAAGAAGCACCGTTTGCAGTAAAATGGGAGGAACTGATGGGATGGTTCTTGGTGCCGAGACTGGGTGAGAGTCTGTCCTGGGGCATGTATGACCAGCCTTCAGGAAAGTGTGACCACGTCTACGACATGAAGGTCACGGGGCGTGCGAAGGTACATGGCATTGAGGGAGTGGAACTGACTGCCAGGGAGGCTTCGTATTCCAATAAGGAGGAAGTGACGGAGAGAACCTTCGTTGCGCAGTTGACGGATACACACTGCAGGTATCTCGCGACCATTAGAAATGACAATGGCGTCAGAAACTTCATTACGTTCCTTGACGGCGAGGAATTTATGAACTGCTGGGGGTTTGGCGAGGATAACTGTGGCAATGAGGTCAATCTTGCGCCAAAGGGGATCATTAAGCGGGAAGGCAACGTGATTACCACGGCGAAGAGGGATTTTTTGATCGATATCGTGGGACGCTATGACGTGACGATTCTCGGGAAGATTTATGACACGGTATGCGTCTTGGACGTTCAGACTTACAACAACGGCGTGGTGTCTGAACAATTCCTGGACAAGAACGGCCGGACCATTCTCTGGAGGCGGTTTAACAAGAACGATTGGCACGTGGAGCATTACGGAGGAAAGCTTTGGAGCGAGCAGCTTCCTGAGAATGACAGGCTGATCGTGGACGGCGAGACTTACGTGCAGTGGTATGACTGCATCACGGATTACGTCTTAAATACTTAAGATTTTCTGAATATTGAAAAAAGTACTTGAAGGTGCCCTTAGGGCACCTTCTATTCTTGTAATCAGAACAAAACAGATAACGCGAAAGCGGTAAACAAGTGAAAACGTGTCACCAGAGTCGTCCCCGTGACACAAAAGGAGGAGAAGAATGAAGATTATTGTAACCGGAGGAGCTGGATTTATTGGCAGCAATTTTATTTTTCACATGTTGAAGAAGTATCCTGACTATCGCATCATTTGTTTGGATTGTCTGACCTATGCGGGAAATCTTTCCACGCTTGCACCGATCATGGACAACCCGAATTTCCGTTTTGTGAAGGAGAGCATCACGGATCGTGAGGCGGTGTACAAGCTGTTCGAGGAGGAGCATCCTGACATTGTTGTCAATTTTGCGGCAGAAAGTCACGTGGATCGCTCCATCGAGAATCCGGAGGTGTTCCTGGATACCAATATCAAGGGCACCGCGGTTCTTATGGATGCCTGCAGAAAGTATGGCATCACCCGTTATCATCAGGTTTCCACGGATGAGGTATACGGCGACCTGCCTTTGGATCGGCCTGACCTGTTCTTTACTGAGGAGACCCCTATTCATACAAGTAGTCCTTACAGCTCTTCCAAGGCTGGCGCAGACCTTTTGGTACTGGCATATCACAGAACCTATGGCCTGCCCGTGACCATCAGCCGTTGCTCCAACAACTATGGCCCTTACCATTTCCCGGAGAAGCTGATTCCCCTGATGATCGCGAATGCATTGAATGATAAGCCCCTACCCGTATACGGCGAGGGACTGAACGTGCGTGACTGGCTGTACGTAGAGGATCACTGCAAGGCCATCGACCTGATCATTCACAAGGGCCGCGTGGGAGAGGTTTACAACATTGGCGGTCATAATGAAATGAGGAACATTGACATTGTGAAGCTGATCTGTAAGGAGCTTGGAAAGCCCGAGAGTCTGATCACGCACGTGACTGACAGAAAGGGCCATGACATGCGCTACGCCATCGATCCCACGAAGATCCACAACGAGCTGGGCTGGCTTCCCGAGACAAAGTTTGCCGATGGCATCAAGAAGACCATCAAGTGGTATCTCGAAAACCGCGAGTGGTGGGAGACCATCATCTCCGGCGAATACCAGAACTACTACGCAAAGATGTATGGCAGTCGCGAAATTACAAAGTAATTTCGCGATCCCGAGCGAAGCGAGGGACGTGACGCAGGTCACGCAGTCGCAAGATTATGAAATAATCTTGCGATCCCGAGCATTCTGCAAATTCACGGAGTGAAAGTGCGATCAGCAAAAACCGCCATTTCTGACTTTTCAGAGATGGCGGTTTCGCTTTTAATTATGTTTTTGTGCCAGGGAGAACCGTCCCCGGTGGCACGTTATAGTTCGATGAGGGACATGCCTTCCTTGATGGCGTTGTTTACGGCAACAAGGGCGTCAGTGGCTTCCTTTTCCGTCTTGTAGACATAGATGCTCTCCCAGGAGGAGATTCGTGTCTGAACCGCCAGTGCCCATCCTTTGGGAATCTGGCCGTTCCAGCGGGTTGTGTCTTCAACTTTAAGTCCGCCGTAACAGGTGAGAAGCTTTTTCTTGTCGGGGCTTAGGACCTTTGTCCGCTGTTTGGTTGTGATCGACGTGCCATCGTTTAATGCAAGAGAATGGGTTGCAAGAAAGTTTTCCATGCCTTCGCTGAAAAATTCGCTGATGGAATCATTGATCGCCTCGTCAATGCGGTCTTCCAGCATGTCGGCCATTTCCGCCCGGGAATCTTCCATGGCATTCTCAAACATTTCCCGTATGGAATCCTCCATGGAAACGCCGGAATTGTTGCCATCTGCCTTTGCTTTTTCCCGCGCCAGAGCATCTGCTGCCAGGGTCTGAGTTCTGCGAGCACGCCACTGCTCATAGCTTAGGTCTTCCAATGAGGCATAATCCTCGTTGGCTCTTGCCCGGGAAAACCTTGCGATGGCATGCTGGGAGATGATGAGGATCCTTACGGAAGTATGCTCCCCGGTGTTGAACGGAAGCTCGAACACCCGGATCATGGTATCTTCGTCGGGATCGCGCTTGCTTAAGATGGGCTTGAAACGGCTCATCTTGATGCAATAGGTAAACCGATCCTTCCAGGCCTGTTTAGCATCCCCGTCGGAATAATGTACGTGAACCAGGGACTCCTCCCTGCCATCATCGTTGTGACCAAGCGTCATGGCAAAGCGGAATACGTAATCCGTGTTTGGCTCCAGATTCTTGATCTCTGCGGCAAGCTGCGTCCAATTCCATCCCCAGTCGCCGATTTCCCAGACCTCTTCATTGCCAAGTGCCGTGGTGACAAAGCCGCGAAACCCCGTGTTTGACTGGCAACTTTCATCAAAATCAAATTCCCTTGTATTAAATTGAATGACTTTACTCATGCTACTGTCCTCCGTATCTATGAATGAGGCCGGAGGCTGAGTCAGCAACAGACGTATTTCGTGGTCGCTGATCAGCTCAGCCCGACCATTTTTTACGAGCCCCCTTGCCCTTTTTGGATAAGTGGCTCCTATGCGTCTACCGTTTGCGTCTGATACAATCACGTTTTTTTCCATGGGTGTCCCCCCCCCTTGCATCAGTGAGATCATGGCCTTCCCGTTTTTTTCCATGGGTGTCGTCCCCTGACCTTGCGGTCTGCCATGAAAGCGAGGGAGAGCATTGTACTCGCCCTATTTATAACAATAATGGATGACGTTGGGGATGTCAAGAGGACAAGAAAAATCCATGGAAACGTGCCAAGGAGAACCGTCCCCAGTGGCACGGTGGCAAGTGATTAAAAAAAATTTGAAATAGTTATTGACAGAAGAATGATTTCGGATTTATACTGACCGTAGAATTTAAAAATATTTTGAAATAGATTTCGAGTGAGCGTGAGAGATGAGTGATGCTAATATTTTTAAGGTGCTGGCGGATAAGCAGCGCAGAGACATACTCATAATGCTAAAAAATGGTCGGATGAATGCCGGAGAAATTGCGGAGCAGTTGGGGGTAACCCCGGCGGCATTGTCTTATCATCTAAAGCTGCTGAAGGGTGCTGACTTGATCATGGAGTACAAGCAGAAGAACTTTATTTACTATGAGATCAATACGTCGGTCTTTGATGACCTGATTTTGTGGATAGGACAATTCGGAGGTGACAAGCGATGAAAAAGGTAATGTGGATCCTTTCATTGATTGCATTAGCAGGAACGGTCATGGCTCTTCGGTTTATGCCGGATCAGGTTCCCATGCATTATGACGCTGCGGGAAATATCGACAGGTGGGGCTCTAAGTATGAGAACTTGATTTTTCCGGTCATCATCCTGGCCGTGTCGTTATTTTGGACTTTGTTTATCAGGTATTATGAGAAGAAAGCGCTTAAAGCGATTGACGAAAAGGAAAGTGCCGGCGCCAGATCAAACGCAAAGGTGCTTGGCATCGTCTCCTTGTGCATGGTAGCAATGTCTACCGTGATGCAGGGTTTTATTCTGTATGGTGCATATAATGAGGCAGTTTCCGGGGCAGCTACGTGGTCGATCGATATTGGTAAGGTGTCTGTGATATTAATGGGAATCATCTTTATCATACTTGGAAATTTCATGACGAAGACACGGATAAACAGTACGGTTGGTGTCAGAGTGAGCTGGAGCACGTATAACGATAATACCTGGAGAAAGAGTAATCGGTTTGGCGCTTATGCGATTATGATTGCCGGAGTAGTTACAATCATTATGGCTGTGCTTCTTAAAAATTCATTCGGTGCAGCCATGGCTGCGGTGGGAGCCGTACTTTTGGCATCTGTGGTAACTCTTGTTTATGCACGTAAGGTATACCTGCGGGAAATCGAAGCCGAAAAGGGAGGAGAAAAATAATATGACAGAGTTTGCTAAGGTTGGTTCTTCACAAATAGGACTTCTTGTGCTGGGAGCTATCTTGATGATCGTTGTTCCGCTTGTGATTGCGATCATATGGACGAGAAAGAAAAAAGAGAGATTCACGACTGTCTTGGTCGGTGCGGCAACATTTCTTCTGTTTGCGGTTATTATGGAAAAACCTCTCCAAGCCTTACTGATAGCACCGGCTCAGATTGGACTTGCCGATACAGGGATAAGTCAGTTCATAAATGCAAGACCGGTTTTATGGGCATTCATTGTTGGCCTTTTTCCGGGTGTCTTTGAAGAAACAGGTCGGCTTGTGGCTTATAAGACCGTGCTTAAGAAAAGAAAAAATAGAGAAACTTCCATTTCGCATGGCATCGGACATGGTGGATTTGAAGTGATATTTGTGATGGGTGTTACGTATGCAACCTACATAGCATATGCAATGATGATCAATACAGGAACATTTGGAACCGCCCTCGATCAGGTGATGGCGCAGGCTCCAGATCAGGCTGATTCATTGGTGGCTGTGGCAAGTGGGATTGCATCATTCTCTTTTGCAAATCTTTGCGTGAGCATTATGGAAAGAATATTTGCGGTGCTGTTTCACGTTGGAGCATCAATAATCGTATTTTATGCATGCAAGGACAAGAGCAGATTTTGGCTTTATCCATTAGCAATCCTTTTACATACGGCGATGGACTTCGTGGCCGGGCTGACTTCCGTAGGACTATGGAATCCGCCTGTATGGGTTATTGAAGGAATATTGGCGATATTCGGAGTATTAACATTCTGCGGAGCCTTCTTCCTGCTTTATAAAAAGGATGTTGGAAAAGAAGCGATTTCCTAGTTTTTTTAGTAAAATACAACAAGGAAATGGTAAGAGAAAGAGAATGAAAGCAAGAAGATCAAAACCGATCTTCCAATCGTGCTTTTTGGTCATAGCTGGGGTGGATATTGCGTAAGCGGTGTGCTTACTTACCATCCTGAGATTAAGGCGGTCATTGAATGTTTAGGCTTTAATAGGTCATTGGATATGTTTGAGTCAGGTGTAAAATCTCAGGCCGGTTTTGTGAGAGTCGTGTAACAGCGGCTCTCTTTTTTATGCCCGGAGGGGGATGAAGGCGGTTATTTCAGAATGTAGCATGCCATTTTTTTGATGGCACGGCGGCCTTCCGGAAAGAAGCTGCATAGCGCCCAGTCGTGACACATGGGCTGCGATTCTTCCTGAAAGTGTACGCCACTTGCTCTCAGCATGTCTACGTAATTTAATACGTGAGGGTAGAAGAGCTCATGGGTTCCGTAAAAGAGCAGCATAGGCGGGAACCCTGCGTAATCCACGTGCTCCGGGCTGATGTCCGGACTGTCGAGTTCGACTCCGGCGCACCAGTACTTGGCGATCACGTCGTTCATTTTTACGCTGAGGATGGGGTCGTGGGGCTCCATGGCAAGTCTTATGTTTCTGTTTTTTCCATTTTCCAGGCCGCAGGCAGGGGAGATCACAATCAGTTTCCCGGGCTTTTTCTCTATGCGCTGCGTCAGGCTTAAGATCAGGTTGGCGCCGGCACTGTCACCCATCAGGGTAAGATTTTGGGGATCGTATTTTTTTAAGACGGCTTTGTACAGGTTTTCCAGCCAGTCAAGGGCAAAGCGGACATTGTGAGCCGGGGCCAGAGGATAATTGACGATAAATATGTCGGCTCCCGTCCGGAGGGCAATACGCCGCGCCGTGTCATAATGCAGGGCCGTGGCACGAGCCATTCCGCCGCCGCCGGGAAGAAACAATACCGCCTTTTTGGAAGCGTTTTTTGACCATGCGGCCCTAAGTTTATGAATGGTATAGCCATGAAAAGTTTGGGACTTTGTACATAAGTCCCTTTGCTTTAAGGAGCGGGGAAGCTCGTCCTTGTCGGCTAAAACTTCAGCTCCTTTGATCATTATGCCCTTGATCCCTTTTCCAGGCATGGAATTAATTGCAAAACAAATGTTTTCGGCCAATTTATACGAAATGCTCATGTGTTTCTTATTCTCCCATACATATTCGATAAAATCTATGTTCGCGTTACGTGGTTTGATTCAACTAATCATTATAGTATACTTTAATTCTTGCGATTCGTCAAATAGGTTCTAAGGATCATTTCTAATGGTTTTCTGAAGTGGATAAAATGATTTGGAGGGAAAAGAGGAAGCAACAAGCGACACAAACGTGCCAGGGAGAACCGTCCCCGGTGGCACAAATTATTTTACTGCAAGGCGAATCGTTACTCTAAAGAATAGGTGATGGAGAGGGTGTTTCCCTTTGCATGGATGGTGCCGAAGGCTCCGCAGATGATGGGCATCTGGGGAGGGAGATGACCAATGTCCAGGTCAAACAGGATCGGTACGCCCGCGTCGCCCAGCACGTGGATCACGGCCTGGCGGCAATCGAGGCCCATGACAGAATCGTTGATATGCAGGGGCCGGCCGAAGAGAAAGGCCTTTACGTTCTTAAACCAACCGGCATTTTTCAGCTGCCAAAGGCCCCGGAGGATGGACAGGGGATTTAAGTCGCAGGCCTCCAGAAAGAAGATGGTGCCGTCGGCGTTGTACTTTTCGATAAAATCCTTTGTATGATCAAATTTGGTACCGCAGAGGCAGCAGAGAATGTCAAGGCAACCGCCCAGCATGCGGCCCTGCACGGTAAGGTCAAGGGGATCCGGGGCAGCGGAGACGTCAAAATCCGAGCGCACCGGGGACACGGACGTGATGGCACGTTCAAGGTCGTTTTTCGCGTCTGCATCGTCAGAAAAATTTTGCCACAGTTTCCCTGCATGGTATACGGACATCCGGAAGGGCTCCGTACAATTTAAGGTTGCCGTAGGGTTTTCAGGGGAATCAAGCCCCTCTAGCTCCCAGGCCTCGTAATTGTGCACGGTCAGCTGATTTCCCTCTAACAGCGCCATGGCATCCGTAAGAAAAGGATGCAGGGGGCTCATGCCGAAGGAAGAAGCATTGGGACCATAGATGGACGCCACGTCACAGATGGTGGCGAGGGTATAGGTGAGGTTTGTGTTGTCGGAATAGCCCATGAACCACTTAGGTTTCGCCGCAGCGATGCCGTCAAAGTCCACAAACTCCAGATCCTCGCACATGGTTTCGCCTCCGCCCACGGAGAGAATGGCGTCGCATTTATCACTTAAAAAGAAGTCATTGATCTCAGCACCGCATTTCTCGGCCGTGGTGCTTTTTCCGATGCCATCCTCTAAATAAACGTTGGGGCCGACAACTGGCTTGTAGCCCTGACTCTCAAAGTAGGAGAGAGCATGCTGAAAGCGTGTGTGGTATGGCTCTGTGGATGCACAGCCAAAGGATGGCGCAATCAAACCTAATTTGGAATTCTTTTGAAGAAAGTCCGGATATTTCATGTTTTTTTCCTCCATTGCCGTACGGGCGGACTGCTTCGCAGCCATATGGGCCGGCACGTCACGCTGCGGTAATCTTATGATGTCGTGAATTATTTGAATGTATTTGTCAGGGAGAAACTTTTATAAAGAACTGGTAGCCATAGCCATCTTCCAGCTTCAGGAGACAAATATCGTCGTTCTCCGGAAAAGGGGCATAATGATATGTTTCAAGCCCTTCAAGAAGCTTATAGTTGCTTTTTTCCACGGGGCCCATCTTTTTTCCAATGTCCTTTCGCAGAAAATAGAATTTGCCCGGCTCTGGTTCTTTTATTTTTTTGTCTATAATGGTTTTCTTTTTTTCGGAATAGTATTGGGGACTTAATTTATATTTACGCCTATCGTTGGCGGAAGGATTGCAGCGGTATGACACTCCGTTTACGGTAATAAAGACGAAATTGTCGAAGACAACGGGACTTTCTTCCCTGCCGGTCAATTGACTTGCAGCGTGATTTTGATAATGGCGGGCGTCACCTTCCGCGCCAAGAATGCGGTAAGGATACAGGAAAAGCCAATAGAGGGAAAACAAGAGCGCCATGCAGGCGCATGCCCCGAGCAAGAGCAAAATTTTTTGGGGGATGTTTACGGTTTGAAGATTCTTGGCATTAGTCTTTTTCATAAGCGCCTCTATTTTAGATTTGGGAAAA
>ONSO01000159.1 GCA_900320485.1 uncultured Lachnospiraceae bacterium
CCTCGATGGCGGGGGTGTATTCCTGCTGTTTCTCGGTAATGGCCTGTGCCACCTTGCCGGTGCGCTTGCTGGTGATGGTGATGGGCG
This sequence comes from uncultured Lachnospiraceae bacterium, assembly GCA_900320485.1. GTDB lineage: Bacteria > Bacillota > Clostridia > Lachnospirales > Lachnospiraceae > Acetatifactor. Next base: position 88 of record ONSO01000159.1, read on the forward strand.
ACAGTTCGGCGTCGGCCTCATAAACCATCAGGGGCTGTTCGTCGTCGATGATTTGTTCTTTCTGCAGGAAGATAAAGCCGATGAATACGGCGGCGGCAGCGGCTGCGATGCCCCACCAGATGCTCATCTTGTGCTTGCGGCGCGGCTGGTGGCGCTGCTCAAAAGCCTTGTATTCCTTGTCGACATCGATGGCGGAAGCCTGCTTCTGCGCCATCATCTTCACCGAGTGAAGGTCGCGGCAGTCTTGCAGCAGCTCCTTGTCGGCGTCCAGCTCGGCCAGCTGTTCGTCGGTAATATCAGCAGCATTCTCGACGATGTCGAGCGCTCTCTGCATTTGTTCATCTATCTTGTCAAAATCCTCCATATGTTTTCCTTTTTAGTGTCCTTTTATTAGTAATACAACTAAGTTGGGAAAAGGTTTCTGCTTTTACACATTTTTAACAATATACTCCTTGATTTGTGCTACGCCGTGGCTGATGATTTTCTTGACGTAGCTCATGGTGAGGTTCATTTCCTCGGCAATCTCGCGAATGTTCGTTGCCTTGTCGCCCAAATGTTCAAATTCACCGATGGCGGTGTAGTAATGATTCATGATCTCTATGTGGTTTTTGGCCGTAATGTGAGCGCTGATCTGGATCAGGTAGTTGTTCACCTTGTCCGCCATGAGGTCAATCAGCTTCTCATCACGGTCGACTTTCTGCGCTTTTTCTTCATCGTAGGCCGAAACAAGTTCAAAGGAGCGCATGACGTTCTTTCTTGCAAGCTGGAACATCTCCAACAGAACTTCATAACAGGCATTAAAGGCAAGCGCCGGCGTGCTGAAGAATACGGGGTTAAGGGCATCCAGCTTCTCTAAGTGAGCCGTTGTCGCTTCCTCCGGATCATCCTTCACAAGCTTTTTGCTGATCTTTTCGTATACCCCAAGCATGGGCAGAAGGAATATGGCGCAGGTCAGGTTAAATACCGTATTGGTATTTGCGATCCCGCCGGAATGAATGGTGGCATTCCAGATGGAATCCAAAAGGCCAAAGGAATGTGCCACGGTCACGCCGATCAGGATCAGTACCGTTTCGCTCAGGTTAAAGAGGATGTTTACAAGACCGACTCTCTTTGCGTCAGCCTTTGCTCCGATGTTACAAACGATGGCGGTTGTAACGCAGTCACCAAGGTAAATACCCACAAGAACCGCATAGATCTCGCCAAACGTCATCTGGCCCGAGGTAGAGAAAGCCTGCAGGATGCCGATGGTTGCGGAAGAGCTCTGCAGTACAAACGCTACGCCCGCGCCCACAAGATATCCAATCAGGGGATTATCTCCCATCGCGGTAAACAATTGGTCAATAATGCCCGTCTCCGTCAGGGCGCTAACTGCGTCCGTCATGTTAAGGAGTCCGGAGAACAATATTCCAAAGCCGATAATGATCTGGGCAGTCTTTTCAGAGATTTTAAGCTTACTGTTCATGATGGCAAAAACGCCAATGATCAGAGCCAGCGGCGCCAGCGTGGAAGGCTTAAAGAACTCCAAAAAGGAGGTCCCCGAAGAATTCAGGTCCAAGAGCCTTATGATCTGGCCCGTCACGGTAGTCCCGACGTTTGCGCCGATAACGATTCCCAGGGAGTTTCGAAGTCCAATGATGCCCGCTCCCACAAGGCCCGCAGTAATAACGATGGTAGCCGTGGAGGACTGGATCACGGCGGTCATGCAAACGCCCATGAGAAATGCCGTAAAAGGTGTCCTTGTTACTTTTTCCAGTGCCTTTTTCAATGTTCCGGAGGAGCTTTCCTTAAGTCCGTTCCCCATAAGGCGCATGCCATACAGGAACATGGCAAGACCTCCAAACAGGGTGATCACGTCAAAAATGTCCATAAAATCCTTTGTAACCTCATGCGGCACGTTCTTAGGACCTTCAGCCGCACACTCTTCTTTCATTGCATAATCTAACAAGCTATATTATACACCCTCCCTCATGGAAACACAAGAAAAAAAGGGCTCCCCGGCATGGGAAGCCCAAATTATCATGATCAGCAATAAAAAGTCTTATACCACTCGGCAAATTTTCGAAGGCCCTCGCGCAGGCTGGTCTTCGGCTGGAAACCGTAATCCCTAAGGAGAGGCGCACAATCTGCATAAGTAATGGGCACGTCGCCGGGTTGCATGGGAACCAGCTCCTTATGACCTTCAAAGTCATAATCCTCCGGGAGAACGCCCGCCCGTACCAGCTCCTGCTGAAGAATGTCTACAAAATCCAGGAGGTTTTCGGGATTCTGGTTGCCGATGTTGTAAATGGCATAGGGAGGAATGGGAAGTCCGTCCTCTCCCGTTTTTTTCTCCGGCGCTCCTGCCATAACGCGCTTCACGCCCTCTACAATGTCGTCAACATAGGTAAAGTCTCTTTTGCAGTTGCCGTAATTAAAGATTTGAATGGTCTGGCCCTTTATAAGTTTGTTGGTAAATCCAAAATATGCCATGTCCGGCCGTCCCGCAGGTCCGTATACCGTAAAGAAGCGAAGTCCCGTGGAAGGAATGTTGTAGAGTTTGCTGTAGGAATGCGCCAGCAGTTCGTTGCTTTTCTTAGTGGCCGCATAGAGGCTGACGGGATTGTCCACCTTGTCATCCGTGCTGTAAGGAACTTTTTTGTTGGAGCCATAAACGGAGGAGGAAGAAGCATAAACCAGGTGCTCAACGCCATGATACGCCTGATCCTCATCACGTGCAACCGGATTACCGGCTTCTGCCTTACAAGCAGTCGCATTGCCGGCTTCCGTCTTGTCATAGCTGTGTCTGCAGGCCTCGAGAATATTGTAGAATCCGATAAGGTTGCTCTGCAAATACGCCTCAGGATTGGTAATGCTGTAGCGGACTCCGGCCTGCGCCGCAAGATTTACGACGATCTGAGGCTGAAAGCGCTGAAACAGTTTGTTAACCAGTGCCTGGTCAGCAATGTCGCCCTTTACAAATTCATACGAAGGCGCTGCAGTGCCGTTTTGCTTTGACTTTTCTTCCTGAAGTTTGACTTCTTTTTCAATTTCAGACAGTCTCCACTCCTTGATGGATACGTCATAATAAGCATTTACGTTATCCAGCGAAAGCAACTTTACCCCTTCCACCGTCCGGAGAAGCTCCAGGATCAGGTTGGAACCGATAAATCCGGCGCCTCCCGTTACCAGAATTCTTTTTCCTCTTAAATCTATTTTTTCCATGTTATCCATCCTTCTTACGCGGTCTTTGTCACGTATTTCGTTTTGAGGCCATGCTTTTCCTAGTCTCTGCGGAATACGTCCCTGGTATAAACCTTATCCTTAACGTCATCCAGGCAGGCATCATAGCGGTTTGCGATGATTGCCCGGCTCATGGTCTTGAATTTCTCAAGGTTGTTAACCACTTTGGATCCAAAGAAAGTGGAACCGTTTTCCAGCGTGGGCTCATAGATCACCACGGTGGCACCCTTGGCCTTAATGCGTTTCATGACGCCCTGAATGCTGCTCTGGCGGAAGTTGTCAGAGTTGCTCTTCATGGTAAGGCGGTATACGCCAACAATCACTTCCTTTTCCTTAGCGGCATCAAAGGTGCTGTTCGCTTCATAAGCCCCTGCGATCTCTAAAACCCTGTCCGCAATGTAATCCTTTCTCGTTCTGTTGGATTCCACGATGGCGCTCATCATGTTCTGGGGAACGGACTCAAAGTTGGCAAGGAGCTGCTTTGTGTCCTTCGGGAGGCAATAGCCGCCATATCCGAAGGAAGGATTATTGTAATGCGTGCCGATCCTGGGATCGAGGCATACGCCGTCTATGATCTCTCTTGTAGAGAGTCCCTTGGATTCCGCATAGGTATCCAGTTCGTTAAAGTAGGATACTCTCAGGGCAAGATAGGTGTTTGCAAAGAGCTTAACTGCCTCTGCCTCCGTAAAGCCCATAAACAGGGTGTCAATATTTTCCTTTACGGCGCCCTGCTGAAGAAGGGAGGCAAAGGTTTCTGCCTTGCTTCTGGACGCTTCATCACACCCGACTATGATGCGGGAAGGATAGAGATTATCGTAAAGTGCCTTGGATTCTCTTAAAAATTCGGGGCTGAACAGGATGTTATCCGTATGGTATTTCTTCCTGACGGATATGGTATATCCCACGGGAATCGTTGATTTAATGATCATGGTCGCCTTGGGATTCGCCTTCAGCACTAATTCAATGACCGCTTCCACGGCGGAAGTGTCAAAGAAATTCTTCTTGCCGTCGTAATTGGTAGGTGCCGCAATGACAACAAAATCCGCATCCGCGTATGCTTTTTCTCCATCCAGGGTAGCCGTAAGATCCAGCTCCTTTTCCGCAAGGTATTTCTCAATGTAATCGTCCTGAATGGGAGATTTCTTTTGATTGATCAGATCCACCTTTTCAGGAAGAATGTCCACGGCGGTCACCTGATTGTGCTGGGCAAGAAGGGTTGCAATGGACAGTCCGACGTAACCCGTTCCGGCTACCGCGATCTTATATTTTTTTGTCACCGGGATCTTATTCTTTCCCTCTTCCACAAAAAGGTCCGTCACTTCAAAGCCAAGCACCTCTGCCAGCGATTCCAACTGGGACAGCGTCGGCACATACTCCTGCTTTTCAAGTCTGCTCAGGGACGTGCGGTGCATGCCTGCCTTTTCCGCCAGCTCCTCCAGGGTCAGCTTTTTTTCTTTTCTTTTTTCTTTTACAATTGTCGCTAGAAACGACATAGAAATCTTTTTCATCGATTATTTCTCCTATTTTTGTTTTATAAATCAACATATACCACGTTGGATCAGCCGTGTCAATAGAAAATCGCGTAAAAAAAACGCCTGCCCTAAGCAAGCGTTTTTCTCATGCTAATGATATTCGATCAGGTCTTTGTTTTTCCTGCTCATGATCTGCATCATCAGGCCATTGTTGTAGAGGATGCGGTACAATCCCTCGCTAAAACCAAAGATTTTACACTTCAGCCAAAACTGATTATGCTCTCCCTTTCCAAAGGATTGGTTCACTACGGCTTTGTAGGATTTCTTTAATTCCTTGTAGCGTTCGCGGTTGAATTTCACAATGAAATCAGCTTCCCTGTAGGCTCTGAAAAGGGAATTGGTAATTGAGCCCAAAAGCTTTTGTGAGCATTCCTGCCAGCCAATGCCGTTAAAGTAATTACAAATGTCCAATTGGGCTTCCACGCCGTCAAGATGTTTGATGGAAAATCTGCCCATAATGCTGTCAGGTCTCTGCAGATAATAATACAGGACTTCATTTGTTACGTAAATGGAGTCACACTGCTCGATCACTGACTTTATGATGAAGTTATCTTCCATGCACTTGCCCTGCATGTACCGAAGCTCTTTAAAAATCTTTGCTTTGTATATCTTATTCCAGGCAACGGCACTGAACACGCGATAATCCGATTCGCAGAACAGATTCCAAAAATCCTTATGCGTAATGGTCTTGTTCCAGGGAATCTTTCGATGCTCGTATACGTTTCCATTTTTTTCAACGTAGTCATACTCGCAGATCACAAGATCTGCATTGTTCTTTCTTTGGAGCGTCAGAAGCGTCTCCAGATACGTAGGCTTAATATAATCGTCACTGTCGATGAAACAGATAAACTCTCCCTGACAAACGTCCAGTCCGGCATTACGGGCAGAGGAAAGTCCTCTGTTGTTCTTATGAATCACGCGTATCCTGTCATCCACTGCCGCATAATCATCACAAATCTGCGGGCTGGAGTCAGGAGATCCGTCATCCACAAGGATCAGCTCAAAATTGCCATACGTCTGATTCCTGATCGAATCTATGCACTTTGCCAAATATGCCTCAACCTTAAAAACAGGCACAATAATGGAAACCAATTCGTTCACTTTGATCGCCCTCATTTCTCTTACGAGAATTCTATACCTATTCTTTAAAATACTCCAGAAATTAATAAATTTTCTTCAGGCATTTCATATAATCTAAATTTAAGTGATGAACTACCTGCATTAACTGATAATATTTTCATATAAATTCCTCTTTTCTA
>ONSO01000282.1 GCA_900320485.1 uncultured Lachnospiraceae bacterium
CCTTATGCAGTCTATTTCCAGGGAGGGCTGACCTGGCCGCATGCAAAATACGGCATCTTGCGCTCGCTGGAAAGCTTGAAGGCAAAGGGGATCGTAACCCTGTAAATGCCGGTGAAACAAGGATTTCGTAAAAGTCAGTCGAAGTTTTGCGAAAAAAAGAATATGAAATTTGTATACTTCTTGTTTGTTTTGTGATACCATATAGAAGTGTGGGAACAAATTGAGAAGTTTGATCGAAAAGTTCAGGAAGGCGCCGAAAGGAGTCGAAATGAACAAAGATCAGCAATTTACGGAAAAACAGGAAATGCCGTACGAAAAGTTTATGCGGTTTGGACCGGAGGCTTTGACGGAGGCAGAGCTTTTAGCCATCATTCTCCGGACGGGAACGCCGGATAAGTCAGCCGTGCAGCTTGCAAGCGAGGTGCTTTCCATGGGAAAGTACCCAAGATGCGGGCTTTTGGGGCTTCATGACCTAAGCCTTGACGATCTGATGAAGGTGAAGGGCATCGGGGAGGTCAAGGCGGTTAAGTTAAAAAGCCTGACGGAGCTTGCCATGCGCATTTCGAGATCCGTGGCAGAAAAAGGATTAAATCTTAACGATCCCGGGACCGTAGCTGAGTATTTCATGGAAAAGCTCAGACACCGCAAGACGGAATGCGTGTACTTGATCAGCGTGAATGCAAAGGGGCTTGTTCTGGATGAATGGCGCATGAGCGAAGGGAGCGTAAATAAAGCGCTTATCAATCCCAGGGATCTGTTTGTCAGGGCCTTGAAAATGGAGGCAGTGAGCGTGATCCTGGTACATAATCATCCCAGCGGCGACCCTACGCCCAGCCTTTTGGACAGGCAGGTGACGGAGAACGTGATTCAGTTGGGGCTTGTTTTGGGGATTCCTTTGTTGGATCACGTGGTCATTGGTGACAAAAAATATTACAGTTTTCGAGAAAACGGCGAGATCGCGCAGTGACGGGCGATTTAAGGTACGCACGGATAACGGAAAGGAGCAGGAACATTGGTTTTTAATGCGTTCGGTATCGACCTTGGTACCAATAACATCAAAATTTATGACAGAAACGAGGACAAGGTGGTCATTGAAAAGAACATGATCGCCATTGAAAATAAGAACACGTTGTTTGCCTACGGAAATTCCGCATTTGAGATGTATGAGAAGGCCCCCGGCAACATTCAGATTTCTTATCCCCTTTCCAACGGCGTCATTGCCGACATCAAGAACATGGAGACCCTGATCAAGTATTTCATCGGTGATCTTCAAAAGGGGCTTGTAAAACCTGCGGATTTCTACGTGGCCGTGCCTACGGACGTAACGGAGGTGGAAAAGAGAGCCTTCTATGATCTGGTGAAGGATGCAGGCGTAAAGGCAAAGAAGATCATGGTCGTGGAGAAGGCCGTGGCGGATGCGCTGGGACTTGACGTGGACGTAAAGAATTCCCAGGGCGTTCTTGTGGTAAACGTGGGTTATGAGACTACGGAGATTTCCATTTTATCCCTTGGAGGCATTGTACTTAGCAGGCTGATCAAGGTGGGCGGCATGAAGTTCGACGAGTCTATTCGCAATGCCGTTCGCAAGGAGTATTCCCTGATCATTGGGGGAAAGACGGCTGAAAACATTAAGATCAACCTGAAGGATCTGGAAAAGGCACGCAAGGATCATGAATTCTATTATGCCTATTATGCAAAGAATCTTGCTGTTCTGAAATATATGGACATGTATACCGTTGGCGAAACACAGGGGTGTTATCTGCTTCCGGTCAATTATGCACTCAAAAGTGACGTGAAACTGATCTCGAGAGAAGCTGTAGAAAGAAAGCCGTTTGCCTGACCAGCATCCAAATAGCAGAAAAAATGATGCCCGCAAAGAGAGGTGAGATCCTCCCTTTGCGGGCATTTGTGCGGATCTGATAACCGAAGTTTCGCTGCATATTTGTATCCGCTCAATATCAGTTATCGCCGTTCAGATCGTGATTGACTTCGGCAGCGTAGAAGTTGCTGATAGTTGTGGGCGCATTGTAAAGAACCGTGATCAGGTATCCTCCTTTCACAGCGATATTACGCCTCCCCAATATGACAGATATGTGTCAATTGTGAAAAGTTTGTAAAAATTAGCACTCTCCTATTGACAGTGCTAAAAATTGTGCTATAATATAAATCGAACAAAGGAACAGAGACGATGTGAGAATGGATCCGAACATATATGATCTTACATCGAAACCCTCCGTGCCTCTGCTTGGATACATTAGGAGCTTAAAGCTCCC
>ONSO01000241.1 GCA_900320485.1 uncultured Lachnospiraceae bacterium
AGAATTACTGGCAGCAGGTTGCTGACTACTCTTCCAGGGATCCCATGATCGAACTTACTGAAGAAGATTACGCAGCAATCTATTTCTCATCCGGTACGACAGGATTCCCCAAGGCTATCCTTCACCCTCACAGAAGTCTCACACAGGCAGCTGAGATGGAAGCCGTTCATCACCAGACAGGCAAGAACGACTGCTTCCTCTGCATCCCGCCTCTCTATCACACAGGCGCCAAGTTCCACTGGATGGGTTCTTTGTGGACATGCAGCAAGGCAGTTCTCCTCAAGGGCACAAAGCCTGACGTGATCCTTGTGATCGATGCATTGGCTGCAAGAAGCGTGCGACGATTAAACAGGACCATACAGATCACCAACACGGGGATCCAGCCTGGTTCCGGCGTTGGCAATCACCGAAACGCCCTGACGGAGGAAAGCCTTAGCGTACCGGTAATTGCCATTGGAGTACCCACTGTGGTGGATGCCGCCACCATCGTAAATGATGCGTTGGAGAGCCTGATGGAATCAGAGAAGGCCTATTGGCGAAATTCCTTCACCGACCTAAATAACATGTACGTCACGGGAAAGGACGTGGATGAGATCGTTAAAAGGGTGAGCTTTACCATTTCAGAGGGCATCAATGAGGCGCTAAATCAGGGAGGGCACGGAGATGGAAGTGCACCGAAGCAGAAGGGGGACGAAAGCGGTCGTGCACTGAAACGCGGAGAAAAGACATAGAAAAAAGAGCGGCGGCATAAGATGGAATAAGTTTTATGGAGGGCGGAGACGGAATGGAAAGAGCAAAGGGGCGCAGAGGGTGGCTTCGATACGTTTGGATCCCGTGCCTGCTTCTTCTTGTCTGCTATGGAAAACGCTTTGGCAAGCAGGCAGGGGCGGAGGAGTTAAAGCAGGCGTGTATGGCGTTGATCCAAAGGAAAGCCGAGATCACCATGTCTCCGCTTTTACGCATGGGAGAGAGGGAGGGCGGGCATTGGGGCGAGGAGGAGATGATCGATTTCCTTGTTCCCGTGCTCAGCCTTTCCCGCGAGGAGCCCATGGAGATTGTTTTCCCGGAAGGTTCCGGACAGGAATTCTCCGAAGGCCAAACCTTAGAGAATGGGGCCAAGGAGACGGGGGACGGCGGAGAAGGCGCAGAGAGAACGGAAGGAAAAGAGGGAACGGAACCAGCTGACATATTTCCCCAAGGAGGGGAAAGCATAACGGAAAAATCAGAGAGAGCGAAGTTTGATCCCGGTAAGGAGCTTGTTCCCGGGGAGGAGATCTGGGAGGATGCCGCGCTGGCCAGGCAGATGGAAAATACGCATGCAATTTTGCCGGCTTCCATGGCAACCTTTGAGGATCTGGTCAAGAATTATTACGTGATCGATTCCACGACCATGGCGGACGAGATGCTGTTAAAACCGAGGGAGTTTTTGGAAAAAGACCTTAGGATCGACAAAAACGTAAATGGTCCTCAGATCTTGATCTACCACACGCATTCGCAGGAGGCTTTTATTGACTCGAGGGCGGGAGAGGCTTCCGATACCGTGGTGGGAGTGGGGGAAGAGCTTGCGCGGATCCTGAGAGAAGAATATGGCTATGACGTACTTCACCACGTGGAAACCTACGATCTGCCATCGAGGAACGGCGCGTATTCCAAGGCACTTCCGAAGGTGAAAAAGCTTTTGAAGGAATATCCTTCCATTCAGGTTGTCATTGATCTTCACAGGGACGAGATGCCGGAGAACGTACGCCTTGTGACGGAGATTGACGGGAAAAAGACTGCAAGGTTTATGTTTTTCAATGGTATCAGCAGAACAAAAAAGACGGGAGAGCTGGAGTATCTGCATAACGAGTATCTGGAGGACAATCTGGCCTTTTCCTTTCAGATGGAATTGGCGGCACGGGAAGTAAGTCCGGATCTTACAAGAAAAATATATCTGAAGGGATACCGTTATAACATGCACGTTTGCCCGAAGACGCTGCTGATCGAGCTTGGGGCGCAAAACAATACGCTGGAGGAGGCGATGAACGCCTGCGGGCCGTTGGCTGAAATTTTGGATCAAGTGCTTTCCGGAAAATCCCGTGAAAAACATACGTGAGGGAACGGGATTTCGGAAAGTATGGACAATCTCTTATTTTTCTGTTAAAATCAAAGATTGGTACAGATGACTGACAGAGAGAATGAGGTTTTTAAGAATGTCCCATATAGATCAATCTAAGATTCGTAACTTTTGTATAGTGGCCCACATTGATCACGGTAAGTCCACCCTGGCCGATCGCATTATTGAGAAGACCGGACTGCTTACCAGCCGCGAAATGCAGGCGCAGGTCCTCGATAACATGGACCTGGAGCGGGAGAGAGGCATTACCATCAAGGCGCAGGCCGTTCGCACCATCTATAAGGCAAAGGACGGCGAGGAATACGTTTTCAATCTGATCGACACACCCGGGCACGTGGATTTTAACTATGAGGTCAGCAGATCCCTGGCTGCCTGCGACGGTGCCATTTTGGTGGTGGACGCGGCGCAGGGCATTGAGGCACAGACGCTTGCCAACGTTTATCTTGCGCTGGATCATGACCTTGACGTATTCCCGGTGATCAATAAGATCGACCTTCCCAGCGCACAGCCGGAGAGGGTAAAGGAGGAGATCGAGGACGTTATTGGCATAGAGGCGCAGGACGCACCGCTGATCTCTGCAAAGAACGGCATTGGCATCGATGAGGTCTTAGAGCAGATCGTGCATAAGATCCCCGCCCCCAAGGGGAGTGCGGACGCACCCTTAAAGGCGCTGATCTTTGACTGCGTCTATGATTCCTATAAGGGCGTCATTGTCTTTTGCCGCATCATGGAAGGAACCGTGAAAAAGGGGACGGAGATCCTGATGATGGCTACGGGCGCGAGAGAGGAAGTCGTGGAGGTGGGGTATTTCGGCGCCGGCCAGTTTATCCCCTGCGACGAGCTTTCCGCAGGCATGGTTGGCTATATCACGGCTTCCATCAAAAACGTAAAGGATACGGCAGTGGGCGATACGGTGACGGATGCGAAGAATCCTTGCGCAGAGCCCTTGCCCGGCTATAAAAAAGTATTGTCCATGGTGTACTGCGGCGTATATCCCGCAGACGGCGCCAAGTATCCGGACCTTAGGGACGCGCTGGAAAAGCTTCAGCTAAATGATGCCTCCCTGTTCTACGAGCCGGAGACTTCCATTGCGCTGGGATTTGGTTTCCGCTGCGGATTTTTAGGCCTGTTACATCTCGAGATCATTCAGGAGCGTTTGGAAAGAGAGTATAATCTTGACCTTGTGACCACGGCGCCCGGCGTCACCGCAGTTCCCACCTTC
>ONSO01000056.1 GCA_900320485.1 uncultured Lachnospiraceae bacterium
GCCTTCCCGAAAATGAAGGGGTTCCCTTGTCCCATATTTTACGGAAAAAAGGATCAGGTATTCCAGTACCTCCATGGGATTTTCAAGTTGCGGAAATCTTTCCTTGATCTCGGATGGCTTTCTCTGATTGTATGCAAAATACCAGGTGGCCTGCAGCGCCTTCATTCCCAGCTCCGTGGCAGTCTCCAGCTCCCTGCTGCCCCCGTCCCCCACGTACAGACATTCCCGTGCAGAGACGTTTAGCCGCTTCATGCAACGGGAAAAAATCTCCTTATCCGGCTTCATGATGCCCTGCTCATAGGAAAGCGTGCTCACGTCAAAATAGGGATACAAAGCGCTCTCCCTGATGGCAAAGACCTCCTCTGAAAAGCAATTGCTGATCAGTCCGATCTTGATCCCTCTCTTTTTCAGCTCCTCCAGCATAAGCAGGATTTCATCATGCAAATGAAGAAACGCCTCCGTCTTGGCAGCCAGACGCTTTCGAGATATCTTTCGAAGGAGCTCCTCGGAATAGATTCCGTTTTCTTCCATGATCTCCCGAATGACGTCCTCAAAGCTTCTAAGCCCTACGCTCCTGTCATGCTCCGTTGTATCCCAGATTTCACGAAATCTTGCCTCTGTTAACCCAAGATCCCTTGCGATATCCTCCCCAAAATACTGCGGCGATCTGTAATGCGTCACCAGGGTTTCAAACATGTCAAATATGACTGCCTTGATCAATTCCAATATCCTCCCACGCCATGCTTTTTTTCTGGAACAGGAATCCCGATATCCTCGCCGCGTTTTCCGTCATTCTCCGCGTTTTTTCTGTAGGAATTCCTTTGTCTTAGTCATGACGTCCGCTAGCCCCCTTATATTTGCAAGCGTATCCGCCGTCTCCAAAGAATGATTGGCTCCCTCATAAGCATGCATCGGAACGCCCTGCTCCTTTGCAAGCCGGAAAACCTCCTCCGGAACACACCAGGGATCCGCCGTTCCAAGGAACCCAACGGCGTTTTCCGGTTCATATTGAAACGTATATTCCAGCGGCGTATACAAGACGTGCCGCAGCCAAAAACCCGCCCCCGGCAGTATCCCTTTCTCTCTCAGCTCCTTTGCATATGCCGCTGCGATTACGGTTCCAACGCTTTTCGACAGAAACAATACTTCCTCGTACTGCCCGTACTCCACGCCCGAAAGCATCTCCGCCGCCTGTGCATATAAGCTCTCAAAAGCTTTTTTCATCCTTTCTCTGTCGCCGCGGATCCTTGCATCGCCGTCATAAACGTAAGGAATTGCCTTGCATTCATATCCTTCCTGCTCCGCCAGCTTTCTTCCGTAGTATAACAGCGGCTTATCACAATTGTATCCGATTCCCGGAAATAAGATCACTAATTTAGACATATGGTTTTCCGTCCCTTTCTTCCATTACTTTGCAGGCGCAGAAAAATAAAGATACTCTATTTCCTCCCAAATGTCATAAGTTCCTGCATCCCTTAACATGTCCGTGCATTTGTCATGGATCTTGACGGGATAACCATATTCATTATACTCCGCCGTATATTCATATCCTTTTGCAGCCTTATGATGAAGCAGATTTCCATTTGCGTCATACTCCCAAAATGCCGTTTGCGTCTCCTCGCCCTCCGGATCCACGCTGGCCGTGGAAACCCTTCTTCCCAGATCATCATAGTAGGTTTTCTCGTGTGTTACCACTTCTGAATCTGCCTTCTCGAAATAAGAATCCGTAATCCCAAATGGTCCGTAAACCTGCTTTTGGGAATAAGAGGGCTGATCGTTAAAGTAACCCTCCTCCAGGATCACGCATTCATTTTCATCATAAAAATATTCAATCCGATGCTCATAAAAGGTATCCGTTACGTGACTCAGCTTTCCGACATCGTTATACTCATACTTCCAATTCCGATATACATAGCCGTCTTCACTTTTTTTAGTCTTACTGACAAGCTGATCCTTATCATTATATTCATATTGATAAAGGTCATAAATTGTCCCGTCGGCATTCCAATTGCTTTCCAGTGTCAACTTCCCGTCCGCATAAAGATACGTGCGATCCAGCACGGCATCCTCTCTGCTCGTTCCCTTATAGCTTGCCGTCACGTTTCCCTTGGCATCGTAATCCTTATGCTCATAACGGATCGGCTTCCCCTCTGCATCCGTCACAAGCTTCGTCGTAAGCCAATCCTTTTCCACATACGTATAGCTTGTTTTACGGATTTCCGAGCCGTCAGCTCCATACTCTGTTTCCTGCAGAAGGATTCCATCAGGATCATACTCATAAACCTTCACTTTCCCTTCCGCATCCGTGACCCGTTTTTCCCGAATGGCCGGCTTTTCCATTTCCTCCAGCTCATAACAAATATTCCTGACCAGGGAATCATCTTTCTTGAGATAAAGCTTCCCATCTTTTTCATAATATTTGGGATTGGCAGGATCCGCCTCCGGATGGATCAAAACCTTGTAGTAAGCGTTCTTACCGTCCTTTTTCTCATTTAAGAGATAATACCCGCCAAGCCCGTAATTACCGAGGTTAAAGTCTCTGATCTGACTCCCAACGACCAAAGTAAACTCTATGGTATCAATAATTTCTTCCTTGGGGACTATGTTCTGGCTGCTAAGTCTGGCCTTGGGAATATCAATGTAGAATGGACATGGAACTCCTCTTCCCATATACCCGCCGTATCTTGTCACGGGAAGTCCGTTAATTGCTCCGGGCTCGATGCGCAGACCTTCCTTTGTCCCATCCCACCGGTATTCATATACAAAGGCATCCTTTTCCCCCAGATATGCGGACCATGGGCCCTCCTTCACCTCTTCGCCATATCCCGTACACCCTCCAAGCATAAGGGTCATCAGCGTGCAGGCTATCACCAAGACCACAGCCGCAAAATTAGTTTTCCGCATGATCATGTCCTCCCCGCAATGTACCGGGCAAGCTCCAACGCGATCTCGAAATGTCCCGGATCATGCTGGGTCGCTTTCTTCTGGTTCTTTTCCTTTCTTTCATCCCACTTTGGCGCATCCAAAAGATCTCCGCAGGTAAAGAAAAAGTAAGCGTTTAATCCCCGGAAATCACACATGGCCTGCACCGCCGCGCATTCCATCTCCACACTAATACAGCCTTCGCTTTTACGCTTTTCAAAATTCCCTCTTGTTTCCCGGTGCACGGCATCCGTGGTCCAGGTTTTCCCCAGTACATAGGGGAGCCCCGCTTCCTCCATAAACGCCGCCACCGTCTGACTGTTCTTTACTTCAATATAATCCGATGCCGGTGCATAATGATAGGAGGTTCCCTCATCCCGATATGCCGCCGTGGGAACCATCACCCTTCCCCGGGCAATCTCCTTATTCAGACACCCGCTTCCGCCAAACACAATATACCGGTCCGTGTTGATGAGGGAAAGCGTGTCCTCCATGTCTGCAACGCACCCCGCCGCCCCCACGTAGGACATGTACACCGCAAATTCCTTGCCCTCATAGGTAAAGCCATACACGGGATTTGCTCCGTTGGAGGAATACAGATCCCCAATCTTGACACAGTCATACTGCTCCAGAACGTACTGCAGAATCTCATGGGAGAAGGTCAAAATACATGCATCCACCTTCTTTGCGCTTTCATTTCGCCATACCTTGATGATTTCTTCCGTCTGATTGTCAAATGCTTCCGTGATCATTATGCTCGCCCCTTACTCCTATTATTTTCGCGCTTTCTTTTTTGCACACTCTTCAATACGTAACTTAATCTTCTTTTTAATTTCTTCATAGTTATCTATTCTCCCAAAGCTCTTGGCAACCTCAAATGTTTGCCCATCCGGAATTTCGTTTACAGTTCATCAAAAAACATTCCAAATTGAAGATCATCCCCCCAGGATCCGTCTTTTCTAAGTATCTGTTTACGCAAACGCCCCTCCTGCTTCATTCCAATCTTTTCTAAGACTCTGGCAGAGCCAACATTATCAGCGTCGCACCCTGCAATCAGCTTTCTGTATCCAATGCCAAACAAAAACCTTGCCACCGCTCTGGCTGCTTCCGTAGCATAACCCTTTCCCCAGGAATCGTAAGACAGTGCATAGGCCAAGCCTGCCACTCCCAGCCGATCATCCGCATAACATACGTTGATTGTTCCAATCGGCTTGCCATCTTTTTCCATGATCCAATTATAGGACCGATTGCCATCCTGCGAAAGAATATAACCGATATACCCTTTTGTTTCCTCAATGTTTGAATGCGCATACCATGTTGTATATTCAGCGACTCTTGGATCACTCGTCCATCCCTCAAACACCGCCGCAGCGTCTTCCATCCGAAAAGGCCTTAAGAGCAATCTTTCCGTTTTGATCTCTTTCGTTCCGCAGTGATTCATCTCCATAATCCCTCCATAATGATTGCTTCTTCTGCCTTACTTTGCTCCCATCAGAAACCTTAGCGCGGGAATCCCATACGCCAACTCTGAACACGTAAAAGTCGCGGCGTAAGCCAGCACGATCGGCACAAAATAAAGCATAATCACGTTGCCTTCAAACACTCGTGCAAACAGCATCTGGAACCATACGATCCACAGAAAATGCAGGCTGAAAAAAATGAACGATCTGCTGGATAAATAACCGGAAATCTTTCCCGCAAAATCGAGTTTGCTTTTTCCGATTCCCAACAGCGCAAGAATCATAAACCACTCCGCTGTTGCCTTAACCATGATATTCGCGATTCCAAAATCCTTTCCAGACCATATAAACATATAAACGTTTATGGCACATGCAACCAGTCCGACAGGCAAGGTCAAGTATCGGTATTTCACCATTTTCTCAATCATCCCGTCATCAGAGAAAACATAATAGCCAATCAGGAAAACATATAAATATTCTGCAAAGCTTTTTCCTCCCACCGCCAGCAGATCATAAAAGATCGGGAGCATGATACCAAACAGACAGATCACCGGAAATGGTACGTCAACCGGCATCTGACGTTGTTTTGTAAGTGAATTCACTAAAGTGATCATTCCGACGGCTATCAAAGAAATTACAAACAGAAAATACAAAAACCAATACTGACCGACGTTGAATCCACCGTCAAATCCGGCAAAATCCGTCCATTTGGTAAAGAAAACCTTATAATGCCCCCAAAAACTGCCATGATAATTATAATTATTCTTATCCCCCAGGTACGCCAGAATCGGGCAAAATGCAAGCGTTCCAAACAAAAAAGGAACGAAAAGCCGTTTTAGTCTCTCAACAACAAACTGCCCGCAGGAGCGTTTTTGCAGCGCATATCGGGTACTCATTCCCGCCAGCACAAACATAAGCGGCATGTAATATGGACTTAAAAATACGATCAAACTGCTTATGGCCTGATTTGGCGAAAAGGTGACGTAATTCAATTCTCCCCACGTATTAAATGACTGCGCGGCATGATATGGTATCAAAAGTAATATTACAATCCATCTTAAATTATCAATAAAATGCTTTCTCATCCGTCTAATCTTCCTTGCCCGCGTGGCAATGTTTCATGCCTTAATCACCTCGTCAAATCTCTCGTCATGTAACCACACGTAAAAGGGAAAAAATCAAATTTTTCCTCACCCGTATGGATAAAACCGTACTGTTCATACCATTTACGCAGTATCTGGTTTTCTTCGACAATTCCAATATTCATCTTTTTACAGCCAAGCTCTCTGGCGCGGACAAAGGCATCGAGCAACAGCTCTTCACCTATTCCCTGATGGCGATAATCCGGCAATACACAAAGGTTGTTTAATTCACACTCTTGCTTATCATTTGGCAGAAGGGAATAATACCCTATCAGTTCCTCATCCTTAAAATATCCAAACATTGGGCGATGCTCTCCATGCAGATGCCACTTTATTCTCCGTTCATCTGTTGCAAAAGCAGTAAATCTGGGTGCATTTTCCTGCGTAAAACCAAACTGCCCGGCTACGGTTTCAAAGCTTTTTCTGATAACTTTGACACATGCCTCAATGTTTTCTTCCGATATTTCCCTGATGGGCCAGACAAGTTCTCCGGTATCTGCGTTTATTTTTTCATCCGGTATTACCGCGACTTGGAATTCATCTTCAGCTATGTCTTCCGTATGAACCCTGTAATATTTCACGTGAGTGTCCCTTTCTGATGGCTTCGCGTATCTCGTCATCTTATTTCCTTTTCTTCTCGATTTCGCGTTGAACGTGCGTTTCCAGATCAGCAAGCCTGGTAGGCACCGGAACGTGACTATCCTTGTCTGTCAGCTTCAGTGCGAGAGCACAGACTGTATCGAGAGTCATATGATTTCCCACAGAGACAAAAACCGGCCTTACGTCCCTATGAGTTCTCAGCGCTCTGCCATAAACTTCTCCACCGATGATGATATCCGTAAATCTCCCTGCTTCGTTTTCAGGCTCAACGTAATCGGTCTGCTTATCGACACGGTAATAGGATTTTGCAACTCCGAAAGTCGGTTTATCTAAATAAAACGAAGCGTGCGTAGCTATGCCCATATGGCGGGGGTGAAGATAGCCGTTTCCGTCAAAGACAAATGTATCCGGCTTTGTTTCAAGCAGCTTTGCCGTTTTAAGAATGAGCGGAAGCTCTCTGAATGCAAGAAATCCCGGTATGTAAGGAACCTCTATCCTGTCGCTGAAATGCTTTTTTTCTATGACTTCGCGGGTGACAATGTCTACTACAACAATGCAGCAAACCGCATATTCCACGTCACCGTTTTTCCAGTAGGCAAGATCTACTCCTGCTGCAGTTTTCAGGGCAGACACCTCAAAACTGTCATAGAGAGATATTCCCTTCCGCAGCTCGTTTTGTATTGCCTCATATTCAGCCTCGCAAGTCATCAGCTCACCCCTTCTCCGTGATAATCATTCCACGTATTCCTCCACTGCAAACGGCCACATATTCTCATGATATTTCACCGTAAACTCGCAGGGATAATCATTTACCGTACGGAACGTTATGGTAAAACCCTCATCCAACGTGGGCGTTCCGCCTGATTGATAATGCCCAACGTATATACAGTTTTCTGCAACGACTCAATTTATCGTTTTGATCACCCTGGCGGGCACTCCGCCCACAATGACATTTTCCGGCACGTCCTTCGTTACGACGGCGCCGGCGGCAACAATGGAATTATCGCCTATGGTCACTCCCCTTGTGATAACCGAACCGGAGCCTATCCATACTTTATTTCCGATGCGTATTGGTGCGGGATAGAGCAAGTGTCTCTTGTCCGGATCTATGTCATGATCCAGCGTTGCGAGAACAACGTTATGACCAATTAAAGAATCATTGCCAATGTATATTCCGCCTTGATCCTGGAATTTGCACCCCGCATTGATGATAACGCGGTCACCGATCGTTATGTTCTTTCCAAAATCCGTAAAAAACGGAAGACTTAACCGCAAGCCCTCTCCAACGGGTTTTGCGGTAATGCGCCTGAAAATCTCCGCTATTTCTCTCTCGTCCTCATGCCACTCATGATTGAGCTCAAACAAAATGCGTTTGTTTTCCCGGATGCATTTCCGCATGGCAGAAACAACTTCCGGATCATCTCCAAACCTTCCACCGTTATCAAAGTATTCCAGAAGGCTCTGCAGCGACATTTCATTTTTTTGTTCCCGGGGCGGGTCATCTCTGATTTCTGAAAATACCCTATCCATATTCCCATAGAATAAAGGAAGTTCTAAGCCATGTTTTTTACCTTCATCGTACACACACCGGCATCCGTACAAGATGTCCTTTACGTCATTATGTAAGGTCATGATTCTGGAAGTGAGTTCATTGCCGGCGAAAAGCTTCTTCATTGCAATTCCTGCAAGCACCGCCGGAATCTTATATGGGAATATCTCATTATTATACTTCTTCATATCAACGCCCCTGGCACTGACCGTCTTCAAAGTCTCTCTGATACATCTGACAGCCATCGTCAAAGCTTTGGAATCTGCCATAAGCTCTCTTGCCAGGCGGTTCGGATCATCTATCCTGCCTTCACGCGCAGCAGTTGAAGTAACACCGGCATTGATAGCCATATGGATCCAGATCCATTCAAACATATCATGAGGGATCTCCTGCTTGATATCCGCAGAATTCAGCATGGATATAAGCTCATCATAATTATCTATCTTTGCTTTTTCCCTGCACTCGAGCATGACGTGATCGAAAAGGACGCAGTTAAGCTTTCCATCCCTTTCCATATGTCCGCCTGCGGTGGGAAAGGCCGTGATATATTCGAAGTCACCAACTATCTTCTCTATGTCCTTTCGCTCATTCCAAAAGTTACAAAAAAGAATAACCGTCCCTTTCAGATTTCTGTCCCTTAATGTCTTCATCGCAGCTTCAAGCTTACCGCTTGCGACACTTATCAGTATGAAGTCGTATTCCTCGTCGTTGGATGCGGTCATCACACTGTAATCATCATCCTTTTCTTCACCCTTCGGATTATATCTACCGTCCAAAAGATGAACCTTGATCGACAAAGGGACGTTTTTACCTTCCCTTACAATATGAAAAGTCTCGTGACCTGCCTTCTGCAATGCATATGCATAAGTCGTGCCAATAACACCTAATCCTAAAACTGCGATTCGCATTCCTTTTTCCCTTGTCCTCTCCTGAAAAGATAGTCATTTCCTGCCACTGGGGACGGTTCTCCCTGGCACGTTTCTGCCATTGGGGACGGTTCTCCTTGGCACATTTCTGCCACCGTGCCACCGGGGACGGTTCTCGCTGGCATGTTTCTGCCATTGGGGACGGTTCTCGCTGGCATATGTCCTCCAATCAGAAAAAATAAAGATTATCTTCACCTATTATCTCTATAAGCACTTGTTTAATTTCCGTCCCGTGAGGTGGTGGCTCTATTGTGCCGCAAACAGTTCTATGACAGCTTCTTTGAGAACATATTTTAAATTGCCAATGAATGCAATCAAATTCATCAACCGAATAATCATCACAGTCCCATTCATCAATACACTTATATAAAATACTGTAGAGCTCTTCTTTTTGTTGCTCTGACATCGGCCATATTCTGCCACCGATTAATGAGCCGGCATTATATAATCTTACTTGGATTTCCGTTTGTAACACCTTTGTTACAACACTTAATACATCTTCGGTGTTTTCCCAAGAAATGGTACAACTGGTAATATGAGTACTCTCCTGATTTTTCATTGGTTCTCCTTGTCATGCATGAAATATGACTTGATATTCTCCCGCCTTGTAATAAATTTTACAAATCCTAAGTTTTTATATGCGCATTTTCCCAATTTCTAAAGCTCAGCACAGCCAATTATTCCCATTTACAATATTTTATCCGTGCAAATCCTTTGAAACATTTGATTCTTTTCCCGTTTACACATATAAAGAACGACATTTTCCGTTATTTATATGCTCTGTTACCAGTTCACTGAATCTAGATCTGCACGGCAGAAAGAAGCGCGAGAAACACCAATGTTTCAGTATCGGTCTCCATATTCTTTTCGTGCTTCCGCCGTCCATTTAGATTATGAAGTCTGTCTTTGAATTTGTATAAGCATCCCGGTTATGTTCATATTGTTTCCAAAACCGGAACTTCCATTTTTTTTGCCACGCCCGGATGCTCATTCAAACAGTCGCGGAAATACAGCTCATCATTGTCTCCGGCATATCGCAGATGGATAAGATATGCCTTGTCCTCAAATTCCCGCCCCTTCTATCCTTAATGCTTCATAGAGATTCCTTCCCATCTTCCCCTCAAAGTACTCTTTCAGCCATATGTTTCTATCCCACTTTTCTTGCGGATAAGTACCGTATCTGCTCTTTACGTCCATCATTCTCTCCTCCAAAGGAACGATCCGATCAGGCAGAGCAAGCGCATCACATAGCTGTATCAAATAGTCATAGTCATCTAATGCCGTGGCAGATAAAAGTCCTTTGATTTCTTCCTGCTTTTCTTCCGATACGTCAAATTTCCCGATATAATCCTCTATTTTCGAAAGATTGAAGGAATGCGTCAGCGCTATTTTGGCAGCTTCATCATATCCTAAATCAAGCAAATAATGATACCCATCATATACGTGTGCCAGGTAACTTACGCCAAAGCGCCTGCCAATGTCATGGAGGAGCCCCAGAATATATGCCCTTTCCGGATCTAAGTCATTACAATTTTCTGCAATGAGCCTCGCGGCTTCCGCAACGTTTTCGCTATGCTTTACCCAAGGTCCCGGATTCATTTCACCTGCCTTACGTAATTCCTCTCTTGCAATAGTCAGAGATGGCATCATCTTTCTGATTCCTCCTGTACATGTGCCATTGGGGACGGTTCTCCCTGGCACGTTTGTCCCCATTGACGCGACTTTCACCATCACCATTTATACTTTCTTCTGCATCCACAAAAGATCATACCAGCGGTCGAATTTTTTTCCAATGCCTTTCAAATGGGCAACTTTCTCATATCCGCTTCTTTGGTGAAACTTGTAACTGTCATGCGTCAAATACTCATCCTCTGTCTCGCAAAATGCCGCCCCCGCGAGAAGATTCACAATTCCCTGATCGCGCAATCTTTGTTCCAACTCTCGGTAAAGAGCGGAGCCGATTCCACGCCTGCGGTAATCCTTGTCGACATAGATGGAAGTCGTTGCCGTCCATCGGTATGCTGCGCGTGCGCTATATGCCCCCGCATAAGCATAACCAATTACCCTGCCACCCTCAAGGCACACCAGATACGGAAAGTTTTCCGTAGTCCTTTTGATTCGCTCTTGAAACTCTTCAGCTTCCGGTGCCTCATATTCAAAGGAAACTGCTGTATTCTTTACGTAATAAGAATAAATCTCAGCGAGCCTTCCCGCATCCTCCGGCTTAACCTCACGGATTGTAAATGCTTTGTCCATTTTCCCGTCCTCCGCCGTCATTAATTGTTTTTTTGCAGAATCTCCTCCAGCGCGTCAACTGCATTTCCTACCATTTCATGACAATTTGCATACAGATGATGCTCTCTTGCATATTTCTTCGCTTCCTCCGTGGAAATGTCGTAACCAATAATCTCACGGCATAAATAGGAACCGCTTTTTTGGGCAAACAGATCCATCATCCGATCGTTTACTTCATCTGATCTTCGCCTGCTTGTAAGATCCTCTTTGTCACTTTGACCAAACAATAGCCCCAGCACCATAAGTGCACCCGTGCATGCACCGCAAACCTCGCCTTTACGCATACCGCTTCCCAGACATCCTCCAAGCTTCAAAGCCTGTTCCTTTGTAATGCCGCATTTGTCCGCATACGCTGCCAAAACAGCCTGAGAACAATGAAAATGATCTGCAAATATAGCTACCGCTTCTTCCTTACGCGTCATAATTCCTCCTATTTGTGCCACCGGGGACGGTTCTTCTTGGCACGTTTCTGCCACCGGGGACGGTTCTTCTTGGCACGTTTCTGCCACTGGGGACGGTTCTTTCTGGCACGTTCCTCCCATGCGCAAGCCTTCCCAAGGCCCTCACGATTGATCCCATGCGTCTCCGAAAAGCTTTCGTTGAATTTCTTTTGCTTCCTCCGAAAACTGAATGGTATGCAAATAATCCTTCACGTGAATTTCAATCACTTCCACAGGCTTTACTTCTGCCGTTGAAAGCCACTGCCAGGTATCAATGGCTTCAAAAGTATCTGAGGGCAAAACATAAATATACCCTCTTCCGTCCGGATCAATGGATCCGTAATGCAAAAGACTGTGAATCCCTCTTGTATCGCGGGAAAGCTTCCCCTTCGGAGAATCAGGATAAAACCGGAAAGGCAATGCAAAGGGTATCACTTCCTCTTTTCTCGTCGCCGCATAAATGCCAAGCCGTGACTCCTCCGCACACGCTCCGCATGCCTGCTGCGGCTTTACAACGTCAAATAAATACTGGCTTCCATGATACAAAAACTTTGGTTTCGCCTTTGCGATAGGATAACTGATCTCATCAAGACTCATCCAGAGCACTTCCTTAAGCGGCGGATCTTCCGAATCTTCCTCAGGGTCATATCCCGTGATCGCTTCCTGCCCTTCCGGGATCTCAATCTCAAAGGAATACTCGGCAGAATCGCTTCCCTTATGAATCGTCACAAGCGGCCTAAGAATCTTTCCGTCAAGCCCGCACTCTTCCTTCAGTTCCCTGATCACGGCCTGCTCAGGGGTCTCCCCTTCTTCGATGCCACCGCCGGGAACCGTATGAAACCCGCGTCCAAAATAGACCACGCGCTCCATTAAGATTTTTCCGTCACGAACAATGATTGCAACGCTTCTGCTTCTTTCCTTCACGTGGTGGCACGCTATTCCGCCGCAATGACTTGCTTGGTTTCCTCAGGTCCATAGACGTTTGTCGGCACGTAGCTCACGTTGAAACGCTTTCCGTCAACCCTGGCGTAGCCGTTCTCAATTTTTGCCGCAGCATAGAATACAGGCGTCCCCATCATTCCGGTCTTTTCATATTTGTCATCCGTTCCGGCAATAACCTTTGCAACAGTCTCAATGGCCTCATCCAAAATGGATGCGTCAAAAACCTCATGACCGCCATACATCATGTCAAACTCCGACTGATGCTCCTTCAAGTGCAGGAGATTTTTCATGTAGGAGACAACGGGAAGGGAGTTCTCAAATTCCAAAAGCGTATTACCGTTACAGGCATCCCCTGCATATGCGATCCTGGTTTTATGATCAATCAAAACAATGGAGCCCGCCGTATGTCCGCCGACATACACCACTTCAATCTTGCGGTCACCGAGATCAAACACGTCACCGTCATTTACCAGAAACACCTTCATGGGCTTCCAGTCTGCAAAATTGTCATCCGGGATCATTTTTTCACGAAATTCCTCCGGCGCCACGTTCTTTGCAAACTCAAAAACCTGTTCTTTTGAAATGCCAACGCAAGACGTTTGGAAAAACCCTACGTCAAGCGGATGCATGTAGCAATGATCAAAGTGAAAGTTTCCGCCAACGTGATCGGAATGCGCATGCGTATTGACAAGCTTGATCGGCTTGTCCGTCAGCGTCTCACAAAAAGCCTTCAGATTTCCGATGCCAATAATGGAATCAATGAGTAGCGCATAGTCGCGCCCCTCCACCAAATAACAGATTGCCGGCGTTGATCCCCCAACGTTCTTGATCATCCAGCTCTTCTGTGCAATCTCCTCTGCGCAAAAATACGTAATCCCTGCCATTTCCTTACCCCTTTCCAAATACTTCAAGCTCCATTCTAATTAGCCGCTTTTTTCAGTATAGCACAACTACAGCTCTTTCACCATAAGATATTCGTTCAAGAGTTTCCCATTTTTTAACCTGATGAAGTTAGGATGAACGGCCACGATCCGGAAACCCATTTTCTCGTAAAGCGCCCTGGCCCTGACGTTTCCCTCAATGAATTCCAGCTCCAATTGAGTCACCTCCGGCCTTGCTTTTGCAATACTTATCAGCTCCTCAAACATCTGCGTTCCGATCCCGAGATTCCAAAACTCCTTCGTCAGCGCAATGGCAACGCTTGCCCGGTGCTTTGTCTTAAGATTTGTTTTAAATTTGATCTGGCAGTTTCCTGCAACCTTTCCATCCACAAGGCATATCAAAACGCAATCTTCCTCCGAAGCATTCCACTGTGCAAAGAGCTTTTGCTCTCCCTCATAGGTATATTTTCCGCACTCCTCCGGGTAGCGCAGGATAAACTCCGTCTCCCCTGCCGATACCCGCAGATACTCAAGCATCCCCTCGATATCCGCTTCCCCGGGATTGCGAAGCAACGCCTTCCTCCCATCCTTTAACGTAATCCACTTATCCTCTATGACCATCGCCTATTTCTCCCTTTGTGCCACCGGGGACGGTTCTCTCTGGCACATTTATGCCAGAGAGAACCGTCCCCGGTGGCACATTTGATCACTATGTCACCCGTTCTCCGGTTCTCAGGCAAACAAGTATCTTCCCGGCGTATTTGTCTCATATGGCAATAGCTCCAGCCCGCTCCCGGAGATGGCGCATTCTATCAGCTTCTTCGTAATGTCCGGCACTGTTTCATCTGCAAGCGCATCCTCCACCTTCGCCCAAACCACTTCACTGTTTTCCTCTCCGTCAGACCTTGCCTCACCTTCCACGTAATCCACGGCAAAGACTGCATACCAATCTTTTGTGCTAAAGCGTACGCCCAGAAGCCTTCCCGGCTTTACGGTGACGCCCGTCTCCTCCTGATATTCCCGGACAAGCGCATCCTGCGCCAGCTCTCCGATCATAAGATAACCGCCCGGAATGATCAGCTTTCCCTTGCCATTTCCATAGGTGTGACGGGCCAATA
>ONSO01000033.1:0-17744 GCA_900320485.1 uncultured Lachnospiraceae bacterium
AGGAGTCAAAACGTGAAAAAGAAGAAATCCGAAAAAAACGGAATGCGCCACGTACCGTTATTCGTCGCCATTGTGCTATCCCTTACGCTTGCCGGCTGTAAGGGCGATTCCTCCGCCTCTCCTTCGCATCTTGCAAGAACGCCCGTTGGCATCGAGGATTATTATGAAATGCCCATCATGGAGACGGAAAAGGGCTATTATTATAATGCGGCCAGCGAGGAGGGCGGACTCCTGCTCCACTATCTGGATAAGGCCACGGGAAAGGATATCCTGCTTTGCAGCAAACCGGAGTGCAAGCATGACGGCAACGAATATTGCGTCGCCACCAACAGGAAATACCACCCCATCTCCTTCCAGCTCTATGACGGCGCCATCTATATGGCGGCCATCTGTGACGGGGAAAGCTCCTATGATTTTAAGCTGGTGCGGATCGCTTTGGACGGCACGTCCATGAGCGACGTGGCGACCTATTTTTCCACCAATCTCATTTCCAACAATCACCCCTCCAAATACCGCGAGGAGGATTACATGCTGATCCACCGTGGAAAGGCTCTCTTTCAGGTCTGCGTCGGAGGGAATGATGAGGTGGATGAAGTGCGCTACCGCGGAACCTTTCTCTATGACTTAAACAGCGGTGAGGTAACGCGCTTTCATCCCGAGGGCGTCAGCCAGGACTTTTCCGCCTGGGAGGCTCCTACCGCCCGGGGGGATTCCTTTTATTATTTCGTAAAACCGGAGCGCAAAAAGATCCTGCATCGCCTTCATCTGCCGGATCAAACGGATGAGGAGTTAGAGCTTCTTCCAAATTTTAGCGGGGCATACGTGGTACTAAATGACGGAACCATATTTTACTCGAACTCCCTGCATTCCAAGCTCTGCATGCGCAGGCCGGATGGCACAAACGAGGACTTAGGCAGGATCACGCAAACCATACGGGCTGCGTTGATCGAATATTCAGTCCCGGACTTTTTGTCATCCGATTGGTTTCCCGCCGAGCATGAGATAACGCGTCAGTCCGGACCTCACTTTCTGTCCACGGACGGGGAATCCGTATTTGTCTTTACAGGCAGATACTTTCGGGATGCTTATGATTATGAATTTACCCTGCCGGAGGGGAAGGATGATCTACTCTCTTACTATGATGAGGAAACGCTTTTGCACATAAGTGATTTCGACTTTGAGACACGCATCGGGAAATGTTATGCATGGTATGCAACGCCTAAGGGATGCTTTTTGTTTACGCAATTTGATTCCCGGGGGAATAAGATCAGGGACCTTCAGATCCCGGTCATCACCGAAAGCTTTGAAGAGTATCAAGACTATCGGCCCAATACCTTGAACGCCTATTTTACAAAGGACAAGGTACTCTTCCAGCTAATGATGATCGAGCCAAAGGATCCGGAAAATCCAAATGGCAACGATGAAAACTTTATCTTTGTCGACGTGGAAGAGACCATAGCGGAATTCCTGGAAGAAGTAGCTTTTCCGAAGCCCTTTTGGACAGCGAAACACCTTTGGCACCGACCCGAGGTCAATTATATCACTGGTTACTCCTATGAGTATTAAAGGACAAGAAAGGATCAAGCCATGTCACGTTTGAAAAAACAACTGATACTCTCTCTGATCGCGGTGCTTCTCCTGTTGCCGGGCTGCAGTCTGGGGAAGCCCAGGCTCATTACGCCGACGTCCCGGGACTGTCAGCCGGGAAACACAATGGCCTATGTTCTCACGGGGGATAATCTCTTTAAGAAAAACCCCGTCATGAAGACAGATCAGGGCATTTATTATAATTCCGGCGGGAACTCCCTGCGCCTGCGCTATCATGACTTCTCCACGGGAAAGGACGTATTGCTCTGCAATCGCCCGGAGTGTAAGCATGACGGCAATGAATACTGCGTCGCCACGAATGCGAAATATTCCCCCCTCGCCTTTCAGCTCTACGACGGGGCCATCTACTTTACCGCCACCTGCTTAGAGGAGGGAAATCTGGTATACAAGTTGATCCGCGTGGCGGCGGACGGATCGAGTCTTTCAGAGGTGGGCTCCTATTTTAGCACCATTGCGGATGACATTGTCTTAGAACCCGCCAAAAACCGCAGCAGGCCCGATTCCCTCCTGATCCACCGCAACAAGGCCATCATGCCCCTCTCCTACGTCACGGAGGACATGGCGGAAGGCGTAAAAGCCGTCGGCACCGCCATCATGGATCTTGAGACCGGCGAGGTTACGTATGCAGATGAAACTCCCGTCAGCGCGGAGAACCTCTCCTGGTTCTTTGTATCCGCCAAAGAGGATTGCGTCTATTACGTCCGCCAGGAGGAAAAAAAGAAGGTGCTGCACTGCAAAAGCCTTCAGGACGGCAGTGAGGAAAGCTATTCGTTCCTGCCGAATTTTAACGGCATCTACGTAGTAGCCAATGACAATGCCATTCTATATCTTCGGGCGAGGGGGCGCACCCTCTGCGTGCATCATCCCGCAGACGGCAGCAACGAGGAGCTGACGATCCAGTCCACAAAGGACGTGGTCTTTGAGACAAAGCTCGATGAGCAGACCGGGAAAAAGGCATTCCTCTCTGAGGGGCTGAAAGAAGTGGATCCCTTTACCATCCATCCAGCCTGTCTTCTGATGGATGAACGGTATATTTACGTCTTCCAGCCTGTTGCGGGACTGACTTTGGAGAATACGGTCCACGATACGTCCACGTTTACGTTGGCGCACGTCTATGATCATGACCTGAAGAAAGTGGACGTCATCGCCATTCCGAATCCCCGCGTCTTGCTCGGCGAGGATCTCTCGGACATTGATCACACTTATAACCCCATACCTTTTTCCCTGCGTTTTTTAGGGGATGAGATCTGTATGTGTTATAACAATTACGTATTTACCTGTACCATGGAATCCTTTCTCTCCGGGGATCCGGAATTCCGGCTTGTATTTGAAAAGACAAACCAGTAATTTTGCGGGAGGATCGTCATGCTCGAATTGATCGACGTTACAAAAAAATATGGAAACAAAGTGGCATTAAACCATTTAAGCGTCCGTTTTGAAGCCGGCGTGTATGGCCTGCTCGGTTCCAACGGAGCCGGGAAATCCACCATGCTCAATCTGATCACGGACAACATTCCCCGGACGGAGGGACAGATCCTGTACAACGGTCAGGAAATCCTTTCCCTGAAGCGCTCCTATTTTAAGAAAATAGGTTATACGCCACAGCTTCAGGGCATGTACGAGGATTTTACCGCGCGGGATTTCCTGCACTACGTAGGCGCTCTTAAGGGCATGAAGGCGTCGCAGTGTAAAAAGCAGACGGAGGAATTCTTAGATCTGGTGGTTTTGTCCGACGATGCCCATCACCGCCTGGGCTCTTTCTCCGGCGGCATGCGTCAAAGAGTATTGTTGGCAGCCGCCATGCTGGATAATCCGGATATTTTGATCCTGGACGAGCCTACCGCGGGATTGGATCCCACCCAGCGGATCCGGCTTCGCGATTATATTGCTTCCATCTCCTCGGAGCGTACCGTTCTCCTGGCAACCCACGTCATCAGCGACGTTGAGACCGTGGCAAAGAAAGTTCTCATCCTGAGTAAAGGGAATCTTTGCCGGTTTGATACGCCAAGACATCTCATCGACGAGACTGCGGATCTGATGCGAAAAGAGGGGCAAACGCCCCCGGAATACCTGACCTTAGAGGACGTATACCTCTTCCACGCAAAGGAAAATCTATCCTGGGATTAAGGGCGCAAAAAAGCCGTACAACGTCGTCGGTCTTTCGGTCGGCGGAATTTGGATGCAAGGAAAGCTTTGGAGGAACAGATCATGGCAGAAATAAAGCGCGTCCTGTTGGGACGGAAAAGTTTGATCCTGGCGGGGATCCTGATCCTGTTACATGCCGTTTTCTTTTATTATCAGTGCAACGAGATGAAAACGGATACCTTGACGGATGAGGATCTGGAGGTTTACGTGGATACGTATCAGGACTATCTGAAGGGCGTTACGGTAAGCGCGGACGAGATGGCGGAAAATCCCTTATTTGCAAGCGGCAACTCCTTCGTCTGCAAAAACATCTTAAAGACAAAGCAGGACTATGAAAGCCTCTTTGGCATCACTCCCGTCTACGGCGAAAACCGAGGCATCATGACCATGATCCCCTATCAGCTCACGGGATATCTTCTGCTGCTCATTGGGATCTATTACGTACTCTCCTTTATGGCAGAGCGTCAAAAGGGCTTATACCTTTTGGTACGGTGCACCTATAACGGGCGGATTCCTTTATCCCTTTCGAGAGTCTGTACACTGATCCTTGGACTGACGGCTTGCGGTTCTCTTTTTTACCTTACCATTCTTCCCATTGTCCTCATCCGTTTCCCCGGAAGTGCCTTAGGCCGCCCCATCCAGTCCATCCCGGAATTTTCCGGATTTCCGCAGCACGTTTCCATCGCCGGATATCTGTTTCTTTTTGTCCTTCGGAGAATCCTGGGGTGTCTTGTCACCTGCATGCTCCTTTATTTTTGCATGTCGCTGCTTCGTTCCAGCCTTTGCGTCCTTTTATTTTTGGCGCTCTTTTTGGGGGAATATCTGTTGTATGCACTGCTCCTTCCCACGGATCAGCTCTGCGTGCTGAAATACGTTAATCTCTATACCCAGATTTTTGCGCCCCAGGAATATGCACGTTATCTGAACGTAAATTTCTTTGGCCGTCCGGTCCTCTCCGTCACCCTCAGTGATTACGTGACGCTCCTGACCTTCGCAATTTTAGCGCTTCTTTGCTTTTTGCAGTACGCAAGGCAGTATCCTAAGGCGGAAGGCCGTTCGTTCCGATGGGCCGACCGCATACGCGCCTGGCAAAGCCTGCATAAGCCGCAACTCACGCCTTTCTTATGGGAATGTAAGAAGATCCTGATCTCCCAGAAAGCACTGTTTATCTTCCTCGCTTTTTTCTATCTGGCATGGTCCTCCTCACGGGAGATCTCCTATCGGGACTATCGGAGCAAATACGTCCTGAAGTGGTACCAAACCTATGAGGGTGCCCTTACTGAGGCAAAGCTTACGGAGATGGAGAAACAGCAAAAGAAACTGGAGGAGAAACAGGAGCTCTTCGAAAAATCCCTCGAGCGGCAACAGGAAATCCTGATCAAATATACCGAGAAGGGATATGACACGAGCACCGTGTCTTACAACGTGATGCGGCTGAAGCAATCCATCCGCGAAGTGAAGCAAAACCTCCGCGGCCTGCAAACCGTACGCGACCATGCGATCTCAGATTATGAATTCACCCAAAAAACAGGCATTGACGTAGAACTGATGGATCCCACCTTCTACGAACTGCTGCTCCATAAAGACTTCCAGACCGTGCGGAAAAATTACCTCTACGTACTGCTGTCCGTCATCCTGATGTTTTCCGGCGTGATGTCCTGCGAGACATCCTCCAACATGAGTCCTTCCCTCCACGTGCTCTATAGGGGCGGCAGGGAAATGATCGTTCGAAAGGTTATGATCGTAATGGTCTTTTCCGTTACCGACGCACTCTTCATTCATCTGATACAGTATTGGCAGATCCTTTCCATCGTTCCGCCAAACGGACAAAACGTCATTGCACAGAGCATCCCCTGTATCCGTTACCTTCCCATAGTCATGCACGTACGCACGTATCTCGTACTACTCTATGCCCTGCGCGCTTTGATCGCATTTGCCTTCGGCCTTGCCGTCATGCTCATAAGCCGGAAAAGCAAAAGCAGGACAAGTACCATTGCCCTGAGTACGTTCCTCTTAGGCATTCCCATGGTATTGTTGTCCTACTTTTTCCTGTATGCAAAAGGTTAATCGTTATTGACTTTGTTGCATCTTACGGTATATCTCTGTCCTCCGCCATAGGTGCAGGTATATAAAGATAAGGCCCAGTCCCCGCTGATCATTTCCTCTACTGCCTCAGGCTGAAGAATTTCGATCTCTTCCACGACGTATTCATGCACGTATCCCTGGGCATCCACGATCAGAACCTGGGCGCCTTTTTTCACTTTCTTTAGGAGCCCAAACCCACTTTTATAATTATGTCCGGCGATCACAAATCCGTTTTGATCTAAGGTGCCGTGATAACGGCAGGGCACCTTTTTCAGGATCTCTTCCGTCAGCTCGTCAGACACGGGCACCTGAAGGTCAACTTCCGGTACAAACAGTACGCAAAGATACTTTGTGCCATCCACCGTAATGGTATTTACGTCAAGCGGATAGTTTGGCGTTTCCGCATACGCACCGTCCATGGAGCTTTCCGCCTTGGCGCCATTAGGGCCAGCTTTTTGCGTCCGTGCCTGCGCATTTTCGGCAATCTGCCGGCGTATGCTTTCCATGGCATCTTCGCTTGTCTTCTTTGCCCGCTCGTCTTCAAAATGATTTTTTAAGAATAATCCTGCCCCCAGCAGGATCAAAAAGGCGCCGACAAGGAGAAATCCCATGCCGGCGCGCTTCCATGACTCTTTCATAATCCTACTCCCCATCCTCCGGAGCCTTCTTGCCAAGATCGCGTCCCTTTTTAAGGAACAGCGCTCCGATCCCAAGAAAGATCACTCCGGTACAGATGCACGTCCAAATGGGCCAAACGGATTGTCCCGTCTGGAGAAGGTTTCCGTTATTGCTAACGTAGAAAACGCCATTCTCCTCCCTGTAGGTTACCACGTAACCGTTAGGAACCTCCTTTTCCCGTACCCACCAGTGATCCTTCGCAGGCAGACCGTCCCAGGTATGGATCCAGCCATTTGCTTCCGACAGCGTTACTTCCGTGTAGGGATCGCCATTTTGGATGAGCTCGATCACGATGGAAACAGGTCTGTTTCTCCCATTGTCATTCCAAAGCTTTTTCACGGTAATGCTGCGCTTTGTATTCTCCGCGCGTACCCTCATGGCCTTGGGCGTTGCGATCAAATAATAATTCCAGTCATTTCCGTCTTCCTTTGGCAGAGCCAGAAGGAAGGGAGAAAATATCACGTCGTCCTTGCCCCTTACGACAGTCACAAGGTATAATCCAGAGCTTACGCCTGAATCAAAAACCGCCTTCCCATTCTCATCAGAAACTGCCGTCACTTCCTCGTTGGGATGCTTTTGGGAATAGGCATACACTTTCTCCGCCGTGCTTTCGGATTCGATCTTGGAAAGATCTAAATCTGCCCCCTTAAATGCACCTTCCGGCTCAAAAGTTAGTTCTTCACCGTCTACCTTTAACCCGGCAATTCTCATTAAGTGGATCTCACGGTCCTTAAGTTCAAAAGCCTCGCCGTCACTGTTTTCAAGCTGTACTTCTATTCTGCAGGGATGATCAAGCGACACGTCTTCCGGCTTCGCCGCACGCACTCCCATGCCAAATAAGATCAAACAAAGCGAGAGCATGCACGTAAACAACCATATTCTATTTTTATTCATGGCATCCTCTCTCCTTTCCGTCTTTGTTTGCTTTTCGTTTCTTTTGCTTTTAGGGCATTTCTGCGTTTTTATTTCTTTACCTTTTACTCTCTGCCTTTTTTATTTCTTTGGCCTTCGTTTTTTCCTTCTGCGTCCCCGCCTGTCACCTATAGTCAATATGGTAAACGCGACTACGATAAGTGGAATGGCCAAAAAAATGGCTACGATCAAAGGCTCTATGCGAAAGGCCTCATTGCCGACGTAAACCTTGACCTTTCCATCTGATCCGTCCGTTTTTCTCGTTCCCCTCACCAAAAGGCGATGAGAGTTGATTCCGTAGGGAGTGCACGTAAGAAGCGTGCAGTAGTCCCCTCCCTTTTCTATCTGCAGGTCCTCCGACTCCGTCGGTAAAACAATCTTGATCTGATCCACGACGTATTCCAAAACCCTGTCGTGAACCGTAATGGTAAAAGTATCCCCAAGCTCCATCTTATCCAAATCGGAAAACAGCTTCGCACTGGGAAGCCCCCGGTGACCGGATAATACCACGTGCGTAGAGGAACCTCCCACGGGAAAGCTTGTTCCCGGGAGGTGCCCCACTCCCACCTGTAAAACCTCCTTTGATACACCGTGATAAATGGGTAGCTCGACACCGATCTTCTCAATGTCGAGGTATCCCATAATACCCGTTCCCGTAATGTCAAGGGTACGGTCATATCCGGCGATCAGATCCGGAAAATAAAATGCATCCGGATTCTGTGCTAACTGAAGATTATATTTTTCTGCGGTCTGAATGTCGGTCCTTAGCTCTTCCACGTTAAGATTAGCGACAAATTTATTATAGCCGCTGATCACCTTCGTAGACGTTCTCTGATTCACGTAATTACTAAGCATTGGATAAAGCAATATGCCAATCCCCGCAAAAAGGATCAAAAATATGATGATGCTGGATAAATGCTTTTTCATTTACGTCCTTTTTTAGAACTCCTGGTTGCGAACTCTTCTCTTTGTAATGATGAGTGTCACTGCAAGAACGATCAGCCCCGCACCTACAAGGTAGAACAGCATGGTTCCGATGCCACCGGTCTCAGGCATGTGGATACCCTGATTATTTCCAATCTGGATCAGAATCGTGCCGTCAGCCTGAACGCTGGCATCACCGTCAATGACGGATGCACTCCAAGTGCAGGAATCTTCTGAACCATAATTTGCCAAAATCCGGATTTTAATATCTTTTCTAAGCTTATTGTACCCTTCAGGTGCTTCCAGCTCCTTAATGGTGTATTCTCCTGCTTTCAAACCAGTAAAGGAAAGATTACCCGCTGCATCCGTTACGCCAATGCAATTAATCTTTTCGGAATTGGTTTCCTTATTAACGATCGTGATTTCCTCATACTTTGCATCACTTTCATACTTTTCCATGGTTGCGGCAGTCGGTGCAGTCTCAGTAAAAGATCCGTCCTTTAAGAGATAATAGTTTCCAGTTGCTGATTGATTGAAGGCAGATCCATTTACAAATACAACGTTAACCCCTTCACCTTCGATTTGAAACTTTGCGCCCTTCAACTTCTTGGTTGCGTCCTTGCCGTCAACCTTTAAGATCTTTACTTCCGTAACATAGGTCTTTGTAGTGATTTCAGGAGTCTTTCCAACGGGATCTCCTGAAGTCGGCTTATTATCCCCATTATAAGTCACGTTCGGGTTGTTAGAATAAATCAGTTGTGCGGTATTTGTGTTGGGCGTCTCGCCAATAGCAGCATTTTTATTTACGGTAGCAGAGTAGGTAATGGTGATTGTCTTTCCTTTGCTTTCAGCATATCCAATGAAATTCTTGATTGCAATGCTAAAGCCATTAGTTCCGTACGCTTCCTGCTCAACTTCGACGTTTCCAGCCACCCCATCGATCTTAACAACTGCATCATTATTATAGGTAAGTCCGGT
This sequence comes from uncultured Lachnospiraceae bacterium, assembly GCA_900320485.1. Lineage (GTDB taxonomy): Bacteria > Bacillota > Clostridia > Lachnospirales > Lachnospiraceae > Acetatifactor. The sequence continues at coordinate 9,331 of ONSO01000033.1, forward strand.
GCTCAGTGTATCATTGATCACAAAGAAGTACTTCTCATATCCATCCATGTTAGGCACTACGGAAGTGATTTTATACTCCACTTTATCGCCAATGGAAGCATTGTTTTTGCTAACTTCTTCACTGTTTTCAACAATCTTCTTATCCAACGTAGGAACGTCAGCCTTAGCCGTAACTTCAACGTCATCTACAACCTGAAGGATAAAATCCGTATATGCGCCATTGGCATCAGCCACGGAACCATCCTTATCCTTGATCAGATAATAGCCTGCCTTGTCAAGAGTAAAAGAACCTGTCTTTGTTGCCGTACCCTCGGCAATTGTGCAACTACCCGAAATGGTAGACGTAAGCTTGCTGGCAATAACGTCTGCGGCTATCTTGATCTTTCTATCATTATAACCTGCGAATATCTCGGCCACTTCTGAAGCAGTATAAGTCGCTTTGGGAAAATCAGCCTGCAATTCCGTGTTTTGTTTCAGGGCCGTAACCAGCCCATCTCCATTAACACCCTCACCCCATTCAATGTTGATCAGGGCCGCCTCAGATCCAGTACCATACAGATCACCCTTGAATATCTGATATGCTTCAAAGGTATGGGCCGCGGAATCATTTTTCGTAAGTTTGATTTCATAATCTTCTGCAGCAAATACCGCAAGTCCCATCATCATAACCATTGTCAGGCATACAATAAGGGAAACAATAAGTTTTCCAGTTTTCTTTTTCATGTGTTTTCTCCTTTTATTTGAAATATTTTGATTCAATTTCATAAAGTGCATCTTTTCGTTCAGCTTCACACATTGGGTCGTCGTTTTCTTTTTGCCAGCAACAAGACTGCCGCAAGGATCATCCCTCCTCCCAACGCGTAATACCAGTAGATTCCCCTGCCCCCCGTTTCCGGAAGTCTGTAGAATGTTTTGACGTCGCTTGAACGCACCGTGAAATCCAGTCCATTATGTGCGGGACACTTATTTAGTGCGTCCACTACGTCCTGCTGTTCCATTCGGAAAATGATGTTTTCTCTAATAATTGTCTTCTCAACATCATTATCGGAGTATTGACTTCCGTCAATCCTTTGACTTTCGACAATATTACCATCAACCTTGCGCTCCACCAAAACTTCCCGAAGCGTACATTCCAAATTCACGTCAAAAACTACGTGGTCCACTTGATTGGCGTCGTATTTTATCAAACTTGGTTTTGGATTCTCATCCGTATGGCCTTCTCTCCATTTTGAAGTCAATTCATACTGGGATGACGAAGTTCCCCGTAATCTGCAATAATCATCAGAATGGTATGTCCCCAAAATGCCTTGTCCGTTTTTCCCCCATACTTCCGAGCTATTTACTTTATCCACTTTAGAGTCATAATTAAATACTTTTTTGGTTAATACTCCATCTCCCTCAATTACGAAATAAATCAGTTGGTAATAACCGCCATCTGTTATTTCTATGTCAGAGTGGTCAAATTCCTGATAGTTTGTTTCCATGACTTTTATGTAAAAGCTTTCTACTCCGGCATTGTTAGCCCACTTATCATGGAGTACGATCCTACAAGTCCCCGCTTTTGCAGCCGTATACTTAGCATGCACTTTTGTTGCGCCGCCAAATTCATCATGTTGTTTTTCAAAATCCCCACCATTCATTCTTGTTAACATGTCGGGGGTTGACAGATCTTCCAACCAAAACTGATATCTTGAAGAATCTCCAAGATCCGTAAAAATTTCTATTGGATCTCCCACCCTCAATATGTATGGTCCCTTAGGATCGTTATAATAATAAGCGTGGTCGCTATCCATTGGTGCATCGCACAGATATTCGTAGTGTTCCAACACCTCATGAACGTGATTTGCATCCCTGTTTCCCAAAGCCGTCACCACGTATACCGAGAAAGACTCTGCCCGGAATGCGACCTCACCGCCGTAAACCGTTGCATCATTCACGTGTTCCACGGAACCGTCTTGCAGCTGGTGATATAATACTAATTCATCGCCGGTAAGTTTTTTTGTCTCAGGAAGGATCATCCTTACTTCCACTTTACCTTCCTCATTTGGTTCCACTTCATTACCTAAGGAATCCAGGAAGGAAATGTCTACGGCAACGGCATCAAGGACTACTTTGTCGGCAGCATTGGCATCTGCACCTTCCCATGCGGCGTTCAATGCGTCATTGGAAGGAAGGTCCTTTACGGCAAGAGTAACTTTTTCATTGAACGTATTTTCATTAACCGTCACTAAAACCTTGATGCCGGAGGGACTAAGCGCTTCATACGTCCCGGCGCCATCCTCGTCCGCTTCCTTTTGGATCATTTCATCTTCATCCGTCAGATTTTGTTCTTCTTCATCTGCCAGATTTTGCTCTGTCTCATCCGTCAGATTTTGCTCTTCCAAGTCTTCTTCCGGCTTCTTCAAGTCCATATCGTCAGAATAGTCAGTGACATTCCCGTCATTCTCTTGTCCACCAGTTAAATCTTCATTTTTTTCATTCTTACGTACGTCTCCGTCATTTTTTTCATTATCAGTTTCAGGAACTTGAACGTTTACGTCATTTCCGTCTTCATTTAACGTCAGCGTACCGACATTTTCGTCATTTTCATTAGATTTTGAAATCAGTTTTTGATTATCATCGTCATCTTCCAACGATTCATCACTTTTGTTTTGCAATGATTCCGGAATGGTTTTATCCGTCATCACCAAATCTGACTCTAATGCCATTCCTTCATTTCTAAGCCACCAAAAGACGCCCGAGGATACGAACAGGCACAACAAAAAGACGATTGGTATCACCTTTCGCCTTACTTGTTTTCTTTTCTTTATTCGGTTAAGATAATTTCTTGTGCTTATATTCAAAGCCTTATCTCCCCCATTCGCCGCAACAACTCTTGCCCCTATCTATGGTGTTTCACGTTTTGCAGGTTTATTCCGCTTTTTTCAAAAGGCCTTATTCCGTGTTTCTTTTGGGGTTATGCCAGATTCTTGTCCACACACGGCCCAGTATCTGTTCCTTGTCTATGCATCCGATTGCTGAATTTCTACTGTCTGAAGAGGTTTCCCTTCTGTCGCCCAGCACAAAATATTTTCCTTCCGGGACTTGCATGGGGAACTCGACGTCACAATAACCCAAGCTTTTTTCTGCTATGTACGGCTCCTCAATCATGGCATTATTCACGTAAACGTTTCCATCTTCGTCAATAAAAATATAATCACCCGGAATGCCGATCACTCGCTTGATCAATAACTTATTTTGCCAGGAAATACAGCAAAGCTGCCCTCTTTCGAACTGCCCACTCTTTCGAAGAACCAAAATGTCTCCATCACTCATGGTAGGTTCCATGCTGTCCCCTGAGACCTGTATCACCGGGAAAAACAGAACGGACAAAAGAACTGCCACGGCAGCTACAACTACCAAAGTTGAAATGGTACTCATCAGAGTCTTCCAAAACAAAGCTTTGTGCTGGAGTCTCTTTCTCTCCGACTTCACTTCGTTTTCCGAAGGAAAGAATTGACCGTACTCTTCTTCTTCCACCATGTCATATACCAAGTCGACCAATTCTTTTCGGCTTAAATCCTTTAGCTCTTTTTTCTTCACGCCATTCTTCCTTATGCGACAAAAAGTAAAAAACGGTTTACTAAATCTATCCGTTTTACTAAACACGCGTGTCACTTAATTACTAAAAAAATATCATAATAAACCAAAAAGTCAATATTAAATCTTAAGAATAATTTTAGATTTTCAATGTTTAAGTCCATTTTTTTGTCACTTTTTTATTTGTTTTTTCTCTATTTTCTAATATCTTCCCATTTTTCTACTTATTCTCAGGTCTCCTGAATAATTAGTTTCTACGAAAAAAGCGTACCGACGCAATCGTCAGATACGCTTTTAAATCCTTTTACAATATTAGACGTAACTACTTGTTTTCAGAATTCTTATCCCTTAAATATTTTGCAAATTCATCTGCAGGAAGCGGCTTTGAATAATAGTATCCCTGAATGTAGTCTCCTCCAAGATCGGAAATCCTCTCCATCTGTTCCTTTGTCTCCACGCCTTCCGCCACCGTCTTGAGATTCAGCATTTTCGCCAATTGCATGGAGAACTCCAAAATATTTTTTTCCGAGCCCGGATGGTCATTTTCAATAATGCTCCGATCCAGCTTCAGCACGTCGAGATCCATGCTGCTCAGAGCGATCAGCGAAGAATACCCCGTCCCAAAATCGTCCATTTCAATCACAAACCCGCTATCATGAAGTTTTTTCACGGTTTCCGTGATACGTGCCGGATCATCCGAATACGCTGATTCCGTTACTTCCACGTGTACCATGGAATGCGGGATTTCATAGCTGTCAACAAGCGCAGTAATCCTTCCCGCCAAATCAGGGACCTCAAAATCCCTTCTTGATACGTTAATGGACACGGGAACGATGGGAACCCCTTCGCTCTCCCACTTTTTCAACGTTTTACATATTTCTTCCCACACGTAAAAATCCATTTTTGTAATAAATCCGTTTTGTTCGAACAGAGAAATGAACAAAAGAGGATTCATGAATCCTATGTCGGGATGATCCCATCGCACCAGGCCTTCCGCGCCGCAGGTCTTATCCGCGTGAAAATCATGCTTTGGCTGATAATATACTTTGAATTGATGCTTTTCCAGAGCCTCATCCGCACTTCCAAGGATCATCTGTTTCAGAAGAAGATCTTGTCTTAACGCATCATTATACTCCCCCAAAAATACCCCATACTGGCTTTTGATCTTTTGAAGCGCCAAAAGAGCCCTGTCATACATTCCCCGTGGCGTTACGTTAAGTTTTGTGTCGATGCGGTAAATGCCATGTTTTATGCTGACGTTGGAAACGGGGAATGGCGTCTTTGTGTCATTCTCCACAATCACGTCATTCATTTCGCTCTTATCGCGCGCATATACCAGCGCAGCCAATTTATCACCCTCGATTCTTCCTCCAAAAATAAAGCCCGGCGTATGCTTTACGCCATATTCTCCCATGATCCGAAGAACCTCGTCGCCCTTGTCAAATCCGTATTTTTCATTGATCACCTTCAGCCCCTGAATGTCCGATACCCAGAGAAGATATTTTTCATCGGGATGCTCCGCAAGATATTCTTCCACTCTTTTGAAGAAAAATTCTTTTGTGTAAAGCCCCGTCAAGGAGTCCCTCTCGAGAATGTTCAGCATTGCCGTAGATTCCCTAAGGCGGATCAAACTCTTTATCCGGTTGATGACAATGTCTGGCACTAAAGGCTTTAATATAAAATCCACAGCACCAAGTTCCAGACATTTGATCTCCGCATGAATGTCCAAAAAGCTTTCTTCCCTCCGCTCCCCGACAACAACCAAAGGGACGTCGCGAAGCTTGTCATCCTCATTCATGCCGCGGATCAGTCTGTAATCATCCCGTTCAACCTCCGCCAGCTCACAGATCACAATTGCCACTTCTCCGAGCTTATGCCGCAGCTTTTCCAATGCATCTTCCTTTTTCAAATATACGGAAACCGTAAACACTTCATCCAGAATTTTTTGCAATTCTCTTATGGTCTGTTCATTTTCAGATACGATCAGGACCTCTCTAAACATTCGGTGAAACTGCATATCGTCACCCCGCTTTCCCCTCATTATCGGAAACTTCTTACCCAGTTCAAAAGAGACCCAGGATAAATATTCTCCCTTACGCTCCGAAGCATTTGATCAGTAATGGGGCCATTTTTTGCCATCTTGGCCAGAATGGCTTCCTGCAATTCTTCGATGGTCATTGTCTCATACGCCTTACCTTCCGTCACGGACAGATCAACGTATCCCGTCTTTGGCTTTTCCGGCTCCACCGACTCCAACTCCTTAGAGTGTTGCTCCTTGGGATCCGGCTCTTTGGCTTCTAGTTCTTTAGGTTCTTGTTCATTGGATTCCACTTGATCTAACTTCCCAGGCTCATCCTTTTCTGCTTCCATAAAGTTTGCCGTCTCTTCCGCCGCTTTTTCCGGTACCGTATCGCTTGCAGCCTCTTCCGCCGCTTTTTCCGCTACCGTATCGCTTGTCGTCTCTTCCGCCGCTTTTTCCGGTACCGTATCGCTTGCAGTCTCTTCCGTCGCTTTTTCCGCTACCGTATTGCTTGCCGTCTTTTCCGCCGCTTTTTCCGCTACCATTTCGCTTGCAGTCTCCACCACATTCTCGCCTGCGAACTCCTCCGGCAAAAAAACGTCGCCGCTGCAACCTGCGATCGTCACTTGGATCCAACCGTCCACAGCCTGTATTTTCTTCCCGCTAAGCATGCCAACGTATGCCGTAAATCCTCCTGCCGGAAGCCTAAAACCTGCCTCAGCGTCATCATTATTTACGGCGATCAGCGCAGTCTCACCATCCGCATTTCTAGAGAAGGCATATTGCCTGTTTGTCAGGAGCACTTCCTGATAATCTCCATAATTCAAAGCCTTGCTGCCCTGTCTGATCTTTCCCAGCGCGGCGATCAGTTTTGTGCGGGGATCCTTCTCCAGATATCCCGCATATTCAGAAAGCTGAAGACAGGGACGAAGCGGTGCATCCGTTCCGTAAGTCTTTTTCCCTTCGATTCCAAATTCCGAGCCATAGTAAATGGACGGAATTCCCGGAAGCGTATAAAGAAGCACGTGGACCGGCGTAAAGTGTGCCTTATTCCAAAGCTTTGTATAAATCCTTTCCACGTCGTGGTTATCCACGAAATTATACAGTTTTAAGCCATCCGGCCGGTTTCCTCCCATGCCGTAAAGACGCTTTACGGTATGAGCGATCTCAAAATAATTATGATCATTATGACCGGAGTACAATGCCTTATGTAAATGATAATTGGTGACGGAATGCAGCGTCCCTTCATTGACCCAACGCACGTAATCCCCATGGATCACCTCTCCCATCAGCCAAAATTCCGGTTTCACCTCGTTTGCCGTCTGGCGAAGAACCCTCATGAACCCAAAATCCAAAACGTCCGCTGCATCCAGGCGAATGCCGTCCACGTCAAATTCCCTCACCCAAAAACGGATCACGTCACAAATATATTCCTGTACGGCGGGGTTTCTTTGGTTTAGCTTTGCCATAATGTTATAGCCGCCCCAGTTATCATAGGAAAATCCGTCATTAAACTCATTGTTTCCCCAGAAATTTACGTTTTGATACCAATCCCGGTAAGGCGAATTTTCACGGTTTTTCCGAATGTCCTGCATGGCAAAAAAATTTCTGCCCGTGTGATTAAACACGCCGTCAAAGATCACCCGAATGCCACGCTCATGTGCAAGCCTTACAAACTCCTTCAGATCCTCATTATCCCCGAGACGCCCATCCAGTTTTTTATAATCCGTAGTCTCGTACCCATGTCCCTCCGATTCAAACAAAGGGCCGATATAAATGGCATTACATCCGATCTCCTTTACGTGATCGATCCAGGGAAATAAATTCCTAAGTCGGTGCACCGGCTCCCCATAAGGATTTTTTTCCGGTGCACCCGCCAGTCCCAACGGATAAATATGATAAAAAACCGCCTCATCGTACCATGCCATGATTCCTCATCCCCTTATGCCCATTACTTAAAATAAAATGCTTTCGCAGAATGCTTTTTTACGCTGACCGGCATGCACGCCTTTGCCGTCACCTCTTCGCCGGACCATAATTCTTTTCCGTTGATCTCCTCATAAATCTCCAGTTCGGCAAGCGCAAGCTCCAGCGTTGCATCCTCTTCTCCCGCATTAAACACCGCAAGATAATTACCGCCCTCCGCGCTGACGGCGATCCAAACGATAAACTCCGTCCCCGCCATCTTTCTGCGGAACACCTGATGCGCATGTCTGGAATTCTTGTGCATGTTCAGGATGCCCTCATTGGTGAGAAGCTTTACCGTAAACTCATCAAAGCCCGTCATTTCACCGCCGATCATCAAGGGCGAACGGAAAATGCTCCAGAGCGTCATCATGGTGATCTGCTCATCTTCCGTAAACTTTGTCCAGTTTTCCTTGCCGTAATCCTGACGAATGGGTCCAACGGGCAGCATGTCCGCATCCGGCCAATGTCCCGCTCCCACGTGCGTACACCAGTTTTCCGTTCGCTGGAACATGTCATACAAAAGCTCCCACTTGTCCCAAAAATCATCGGTAATGCGCCACATGTTGGCAACCTGTTTAAAAAGCTCCGCCTTGTTTAAGGGCGCAGGTCCGGGAGAAATGCTAAGCACCATCTCCCTGCCACAGCCACGAAGCGCCTCGCTGAGCATGACAAGCTCCTCCTCTTCATGAGGCATTTCCCTTGCAATGTCATCACATTTGATAAAATCCACGCCCCAGGAAGCATAGAGCTCAAAGATGCTGTCATAATAAGCCCTGGCACCTTCCTTATGAGGACCCACGCCATACATGTCGCTGTTCCAAACGCAGATGCTGGCAGTTTTAGCAAC
>ONSO01000033.1:17758-21817 GCA_900320485.1 uncultured Lachnospiraceae bacterium
ATGATATGGATTCCAAACTTCAGTCCCAAAGAGTGAACGTACTCGGCTAAAGGTCCAAAGCCCTTTCCGCCTGCGGCAGATGGAAATCTGTTTTCCGCAGGGAGCAATCTCCCCCACTCATCCATGCAAAGATCCGCGAAAGGCCGGTATTCATGGCTGCCCGCCTCCGGCTCATACCACTGGATGTCAACAACCACGTACTCCCAGCCGTACTGCTTCAGATTCTCTGCCATGTACTTCGCATTCTGTCTGACAATGTCTTCCGTCACGGCTGCGCCGTAACAATCCCAGCTGTTCCACCCCATGGGGGCCCTTAATGCAAAATTACTCACGTTAACTTCCTCCCTCAAATCTTTAATCCATCCTGATAAACTGATCACGTTTCAGCAACCCCTTTATGCCTTTTTAAACGATATGATTATCTGCGGCGCGTCGCACACGGGAATCTGGGCAGTGATCACGCCATGCTCATAACGCACGTTTACGTAATAGCCCAGCATGTTTTTGGAAGGATCTTTGTTCACAACGTCAAAGCATTCCTTATCCCTTTCGCCATTTCTTCTTACGGTCACAAACTCGCCGCAATTTTTCAGATCCTTACCATACCCGCAACAGATCTCGTTCCCGCGAAATATTATATACTCCTCCGATTCCTCACGAACCCATTTCCCTTGTAACAGCGGCAATGTTTCCCCATCTACAACGGTGACGTTGCCATAGCGACTGTTTTGAGTCCGGTACAGCGTATCCCGACTCTCTCCCGTAATGGGAAAATCATCCACAAAGGTCAGTCCGCCATTTTCATAAAAGCACTCCTTTACCGTGGCGTAGGGCTTTTCGGAATTCACGTAACAAAGATCCGATGTTTCAAGCTTTAACGTCACCCTGTCACCCTGCTTCTCCGCGGAAAACGCCGTGGTAAGAACAGGAGAATTCTGCCAAAGTCTGGTCAGGCGACTGCCTTCGATCTCCACCCTGGGGCCTACGTAATTCTTCGGCTCCCATGCTCCGTCAAACTCATGAAACTCTGATCGCTTCATTTCTTCCGGCACGTACGTCCCTCCTTTATCAAAACATTTTTGCTTCATTTACCTCCGGCGCCTTTTTCCAAAGATCCCCGTCTTGCTATTTTACGTGTTTCTTCTTAAGTTCCAGCTGTCGGAGCTTCAGGTTTGTGTTATAGAAATCCTTGGTAGAGCATCCGGCCCTGCCGCCTCCCGCGCAGGCACACGCACAAGCGCAGGCACAGGCACAGGAACTGTGTGCACAACTGCTGCGGGTTGCCGAACTTCTCGCCACCGGAACGTGCGTTACGTGTACCAGCATGTAGGTATTAGGGGAACTTACGTAAGGATAGAGTCCATCCGTCTTTTTCTTTCGGAGTGCTTTTTCCTCCTTGGGAATATCCTCTTCCTTAATGATCTCCTCACTCTTGATAAAGCTTCTTCCGCAATACGGACAGTTATTTGTTCCGTCCGGTCTTGTTCCGCCGCATCCCGGACATTCGGGATAGTACTCAATTCTTGTTCTGGTAATCTTCGTGGAAGCAGCATTTAACTTCGCCGTGCTTGAATAACTCAGGACGACGGAAAGAATAATGATCAAAAGCGGGAAAACCACGACCGCCAGAATAACCAATACCAAAACAACGTCATCGTCATCCTTTGACTGCTCGTTCGTCTTAGAAGGATCAAAGTGAAAGGCCTCATTTTTATAAACGACCTGTATGGGATACTTCTCGCCCTTGGAAAGATCCTTTTTTGTCCATACGTAATACTCTTTCGATCCCACTTTTTCCCTGGAAGTTGAAGGATCCGTACTGATCACCTTGTCCGTATTCCAGCGGATCACAAGCTTATCCACGCGGCAGTCATTAAACCAGCCGGGAGTAAACCCGTAAACTGTCTCCCCTTCGGTAAACTGATTCATCTGGTAGGTATAATCCTGGACCAGCTCAAAGTCAAAATCCACAACCTCATTTTCGTGATAGGATTTATCGAGATCAATGCGCGCGTAGCTTCCGCCATCGGAATAATACTTGATCTTCTTTACCGTATCCGTGAGTCCCTTCATGGAAACGTAATGCTTGTTGGGGATACCGATCTTCACCCAGGTAAGAGGCCCCTCGGAATTGGAATCCAGGACCTTCCAGCTGATATGATAAAGCATGTGAAGGGTTCCGTCATCATTGACGTCTATGGTGATCTCATAATCCAGGATCCTGTCGAGATCAGCCGCCTGAACCTTCTGCCCAAACGCCGGGATCATAAGGGCGATCAACAGTGCAAATACGATGGCTTTTATCCATTTTTTCATTGTTCTGCCCCTGCCTTTCCACGATAAATTCTTAAAGGACACTCACAGCGCATCTTCGAAGAAAACTCTCTTCTTTCCCTGCAGGCCGCGCCGTCCCAGATGGTATTCCAATCCTCCTTCAAAAAATTACCAAGAGGCGCATCACTTAGCCAGCTCTGACAGGGAACCACGTTCCCTCCCGGCGTAATGGCCATGTTACTTAAACATGCTCCACAATTTGGCGTGTTTATTCCCAGTTCCGCGCAAAACGATTCATCCACCCATCCCGGAGAGGTAAAGCTGATCTCCATACCATTTTTGTAGCAGTATTCCACGCTCTCTTTCAAAATCTCACGTATTTCCGCCAGAGACAGTTGCAGGTTTTCAGAAGCTTCCAGCGCCGCATTTCCCGTGGTGATCAGCCCGGAGCAGGTAACATAGGTCACGCCCTTTTCATGCAGGAATTGCAAGGTTTTCACGTAATCCTTGTTTAAGGTGCAAAGCGGCGTATTAATGCTCAGATTGATTCCGGCTTTTAGGGCATTTTCAATTCCCGAAACGGTTTCGCGATACCTGGGTGCTCCCACCAGCTTATTATGTACTTCTTCATTCCAGGAATAAAACGTGATCTGCGCGCTGTCCAGGGAAGCCTTCTTCAGTGCCTCACCACGTCCTTCGGTGGGCGAGAGCATCACCTGATTGGCAGCTTCCAGGTCTTCCTTATTGCGCAGGTTATGCACATCGGCATCACTACCGTCAGCCTCCTGGGCAATGGCCAGTTTCAACTCGTCGGCCATGGTGTAGAGCGAGTCACTCATGCGCTTTACCTGCTGTGCTTTTTCAAACCACTCTTTCACCTTGGCAGGGTTAGCCTTCATCTGTTCTTCGAAGTCCGAGTAGATGGCAGCATTCTGCGTGGCTGAATTGTCTGTCGTGCGATGCAGGCTCTCCTCTACAAGTGAGAAGCCGTTGAGCACCTCGGTTGAGACATTCAGCGCAAGCATAGCCATGAGGACGACGTACATCAGATTGATCATCTTCTGGCGCGGTGATTGGGGTCGCTTCTTAATTGCCATTATTCTAATTTACAATTTGACAATTTACTATTTCACAATGTTACAGGGCAGCCTTTACCGACATCGCCTCAATCATACGGGTGTAGATGGCGTTAAGTTCGGTAATCTGCTGAGCCAGCCGCTTCGTCTGCTCATTAATCTCGTCGATGGTGCCAATCTGTGAGCTGGCACTCTTCAGCTGCATCTCATAAACCTTGCAGATGCCGGTGAGCGTACGGTTGAGGTTCTCCATCTCCTCTGAGTCTGTGGTCAGGCGGCGGCTCTGTTCTGAAACACGCTCCAGCACTTCGGTCAGGTTCTTAAGCTCCTCGACATAAGCATTCGTTGCCTCCGTCATGTCAGGTGTAAGCGGCGGAATTGATGCAGGAACGACGGGCTCATTAGGCATATTAGGCTCATAGGGCTCATTAGGCCTATTTGGCTCATTAGGCTCATAAGGCTCACGGGGCTCATAAGTTCCGCTGCCGCCTCCGCCAATAATGATGGTTTGTCCACCACCAGTGCTACCGCTAACAACACCGCCACTGACAGCTGCCACAGCAGGTGTAACAGTTTCTGTGCCATCAGTCGTCTCTGCGCCTTCAGTTTCCACATCATCAACAACGTGCGTAGGAAGTTCCATACCGTCGGCAGTCTTGTCAAACGGGCGGTCGAAGGCCGAAAGGAAGAACACGACGACCTCGGTACC
>ONSO01000291.1 GCA_900320485.1 uncultured Lachnospiraceae bacterium
GCTGTTGGAAGGCGCACAATCAGGGTAAACGGGAGGTACATCCGGGGCTGCGGCATTCCGAAGTACGAGAGGGAAAGCAGGGTGGCAGTAGTACCGAATACAGGCAAGGACGCTTCACTCACGATTGAACAGGCGGTAAGGGACGTGATTGCCGGGAAGTATGGAAACGGCGATGTCAGAAGAAGAGCGGTTACTGCTCTCGGCCTGGATTACGCAGCGGTTCAGAAGCGCGTAAACGAAATCCTGAAAGAAAGCACATTCCCGAAGAAATCCGTTGAGGAAGCAGCCCGCGAGTTCATTGCCGGACGATGGGGCAATGGTGCACAGAGAAAGAGGAAGCTTATGGAAGCCGGATATGATTATGCGTCTGTACAGAAGAGAGTGAATGAACTGCTCCGGAGATGATGGTATCAATCACGCTCCCGTATCTGACGGTTGATTTTTGCGGCTCTTAGTAGAGGAATAAAAGGTTTGCACCGGCAGTCGTTTCATAACCCTGCCTCAGGCAGGAATGGCGGTCTCTGTTGTACGAAAGGAAAGAACAATGGAAAAAGAAAAAACGGCGATCACAGAAAAGTACACGATGACAGTACCGGAGGCAGCGGTTTATTTTGGCATCGGGCAGAAGAAGCTCCGTAGGCTCTGTGAGAATCATACGATTGACAGCTTTGCAAAGAAGGAGATGGAAAAGTTCCTGAAATTTGTCCATGACGATAACTGCTACTACAAATACTACGAAGCCTTTTATATTCTGTTTCATACGGGATTTCGGATTTCAGAGTTCTGCGGTCTGACGGTAAAAGATCTCAATATGGAGAAGCGGATTGTGCAAATGCTTTCCGGGTCTTTTGCCGTCTCCGGTATCATGGTAAACTGGAATATCCGATGGACAAATGATTGTTCGTTCAGAGCCTTACTACCGGAATTTTCGGCTCATGGTGTACATTTGAAAGAGAAGAAGAAACCTCGCAAAAGAGCCCAGAACGCGGCACTTTGCGGCGTCTGAGGAAGGGAATATTATATGACGAGGATACTTTTTGTTGGCCACGGCAAAACTCTGGTTTAAGAAAAAACATGATATAATTTTAATGGACTGGAGGGAAGGTGAGATTTTGACTGAACTAATGATTGATAAGAGTTATTATAATACACTTGATATTGAAGGCTTTTCCAGGATGATGAGCTCTCCTTCCTATTGCTATAAATTTTATTGGCTTGAGGCAATTGTGCAGCTGATGTCCGCTAATAGAACAGAAGCCACCTATGATGAAATAATCAATAAAATGATTGTGAATGCGTGGTTCCCCGTCCGGGAATATCATATTCATTTAAGTGGAATTTACGGGGAGGGAGAGGTAAAAGATAACCTTGAAAAGGCCGTATCAAGATTATTTAAATTAACGCATCTTCCGGGCAACGCCGATGAAATTCAGATTGTTAACAAACTAAATGAATTTTCAGAGGATAAGGAACTGCACTTTTATAAAACAGAGCTTACTAAAAATGTGCCTTATAAAGCTTTATCCGGATTTGCCAATAAAGGAACAGAAAAGATTAGCCTGGATAGCAGCGCGGGAAGGATGATAGCTTATTATAATAGATTAAGTGAGACAGAAATTCTGCTCCCATATACATTTAATGATGGAAAGAGCCTGAAGAAGGGAGTCACATTCAATGATGGCTGGATCCAGATGATTCAGGATAATGCGGTACCTATTTTGGGGTGGATTAAGTATGAGAAGGTAAAGTGGCTGCAGAACAATAACCCGGAAGTTCCGGGGATTGTATATAAATTAACTCAAGAAGATAAAAAACACGGAAACTGGAAAATGTAAGAAAACTGTGGGATGCGGTTCTGGAAATTCGACGCGTTAAAAATGTTTTTAAGGAAGGTTACATAAATAGAGGAAGCTACGCTGTGGATCATTTTATTCCGAGAAATTTCGTTATGAATGATGAATTGTGGAATTTGATGCCTTTGGATCCGATACAGAATATGCAGAAAAATAAGAAGCTTCCGGTATGGAACGATTATTTTGAGCGGTTTGCAAATAATCAATTTATCATGTATGAACTGATTCATCGGAGAGGTAATTCACTAGCAGAGTTTATAAACATTCTCGGGAAAAATATGCATCCTATATACGATTCTGCGAGACGACAGGGGTACGAGATTTGGAAGGTTTCATAAGAGGGCGTCATAATGAAGGTATATAACAAGTTAGTACGTGATAAAATTCCAGAAATAATTGAAGCGGACGGTAGGGAGTGCAAAACACATACTTTATCGAATGAGGAATATATAGCCGCACTTGAAGCCAAGCTAAATGAGGAAGTGGCTGAGTATCAGGAAGATAAAAACCTCGAAGAGATGGCAGATGTGCTTGAGGTATTGCAGGCAATCTGTCTGGCACGTGGATACACCCTGGAAGGCCTTGAGGATATGAGAGCCAGGAAGGCCAGAGAACGAGGTGGATTTAAGGAAAAGATATTTTTGGAATACGTGGAGAAGGAGTGACTCTTAATTCGGTGGCTGCAAAACAGCCACGCCGATTCCGTGATTTACATCATACAGGAAGCGTCCGAGGCTGCTTTCTCAGCGTTTCCGTTATTTTATAACCGGCTTTCCGGCAAAGAACAGATTAGAAACGAAGAATGGTGACATAATGAAAACAATAAGAGTTGCAGCGGCGGTGATTTGTGATTCTTTAGTGGAGAAGAAACAGATTTTTGCTACCGCAAGAGGCTATGGCGACTTTGAGGGCCGGTGGGAGTTTCCTGGCGGAAAGGTCGAGCCTGGTGAAACGCCGGGACAGGCGTTGATAAGAGAAATAAAAGAAGAGCTGGATACACAGATTGCCGTTGGCGATCTGATAGGAACGATTGAGTACGACTACCCGACGTTTCATCTTTCAATGGATTGCTTTTGGTGTGAGATCATAGAGGGCAATTTGGAACTGAAGGAAGCGAAAGCGGCCAGATGGCTGTCCAAAAATCATATGCGTGATGTGCAGTGGCTACCGGCAGACCTGACGATAATAGAAGAAATAAAAAGGCAAATGAGCTGATGAACCGCCTGGGGAGTCAGGTAAAGCTTTTGAAAAGGCGCAATTATGCTGTATAAGAATATAACCGGGGGGATATTCATCGATCGGCCCAACCGCTTTATAGCTCATGTGGAGATCGATGGGAGCGCTGAGACGGTTCACGTGAAGAATACCGGAAGATGTCGGGAACTGCTTCTTCCCGGGGCGAATGTTTATCTGACAGAACCGGGAA
>ONSO01000237.1 GCA_900320485.1 uncultured Lachnospiraceae bacterium
AGCCGCAGAGGGCAACCCGTACCTGATCCGGCATCTTTTCCTCCAGATCAGGCCTGTACTGTGGATACAGAGGCGCCATAAAACGCTCTCCCGCATTTCCTTCAAAAACCACAAACCTATCATAACAGGCATTGTCATCCCCAAGGACCACGGCATGTCCCAAAAGCTCCCCGTTCCGGTCCTCCTCCACGCAAAACCGCAGGCAGGGATCCATGCGGATCCCCTCCGGCACCGTCACGGGCTTCGGGAAGATACCCTGTCTTGCATTGTTCATGGTCTCATAAGCCGGCCGGATCATGGTATCCGAAGCACGCTTGCTCAAATAATCCGAAAAATAGGGATCCTTGCCGCGAAGGCCCGGGAAGAGGCCATAGAGCCTTTCCTGCTCCGCCATGAGGCGCTCCCTTTTTTGTTCGTCCGCATCACTTCCCCTGGTCAGGGATTCATGATGATAGGCGAAGGCATCACAATTTACCACGTTGCGATACCCCATTTCATAAAGCTTAAATCCCAATGCCACGTCATTATAGGCCACCGCAAGGCTCTCGTCAAATCCACCCGCCTCTAAAAAAACGGTTCTTCTAAGGCAAACGCAGGCTGCAGAGACTGCAAGCACGTTGTTAAGTCCCCTGTTGCGCCCAAAATAATATTCCTTCTCATCCTCCAAAAAGAGCAGCTTATGCACCGGGCCCGTGGGCAGATTGGTGATCCCCGCGTGTTGCAGCACTTTGCCGCCCGGATAATACAGCTTTAATCCAACGCTCCCAACGCCGGGCCGCTCTGCCAATGCTTCCATTTCCTCAAGCCCGCTCTCCTCAAGAAGCTCCACGTCGTCATTTAAGAACAGCAAAAGCTCTCCCTTTGACGCCGCCGCTCCGAGATTGCACATCCTGGAAAAATTAAAATCCATGGGCTCATATAGGTAGGTAATACCCGGAAGCTTTTCCATCCTTGCCCTGTTTCCCGCGCTGCTGCCATTGTCCACCACAATGATCTCCAGGGGGAGCGGCTCCCTTGCCCCGTCCGGCAGCCTTCTCACCGCTGCCCTCCGAAGCGCAGCGATACAACCCTCTAAAAGCTCCGGATGGTCCTTGGTCGGAATGACCACGGATAAAAGCGCCTGACACTTTGGCTCCTCCCGCCCGTGCCCCGTTGCCGGATCAGCAAAGGCTTTTAATTTTTCCTCACTGTCACAGTGCCACAAAATGCCGGGGAGATGCGCCACGGCGCCCCGTCCCTTCTCCCAGCCCCCCGCTTTTTCGCAGAGGAAAAAGATCCTTTCCCGGTAGAGTGCATCCGGCGTTTCATTTCGAAGGATCACTGCCGCCTTGCGGACCCGTTTTCCCTGATCCGTCTCTTCTCCCCGGATCTCAGATCCACCAAGGAATTCCTTCCAGCCGGGCATGGCTTCCCTTAAAAAACTCTCCCGTATGGCGATCAGGCTTCCCAGATAAAACCTGCTCTCCAGAAGCTCCGGTGACCAATCCGGCCTAAACCAGGGACTGACGGGGCGCCCGTCCTTTCCCTTTGCATCTTCATCCCCGTAGAGGATCATGGTCTCAGGGTGATTTAAGAAATAGGATTGGATGGCATGCAAAGAGTGATTCCCGAAATAACTCTCAGGAACCCTTGTCTTATCCTCCCCTACCGCCGGATCATTCTGCATTTCCTGCGCATGCTCCTGCCAAAACAGCCACTTGTCATACTGTCCACGCATGGCCCCGAGCTCTGCCTCATACTCAATGACGACGGGAAGCTCTCCCACCTTTTTCATGAACCCTTTTACGCCCAATACACAACCCTCTCCGCTTAAATACCCCGCTTACCCCTTAACGCAATATCTCATTTTTGTGGACTTTGACCGGGGATTGCGGAAGATCTCTTCCTTCCCCGGACGGATCACGTCCTTTGACACCATACTGTAAACGCCTTCCCGCTCCAGTTCCTTAAAGGACTTTTTTACCAGCCGGTCCTCTCCGGAATGGAAGGTTAAAATGGCAGCGCGCCCGCCGGGCTTCAGTGCCCTGGGGAGCTTTTCCAAAAAGGCATACAGCACTTCAAATTCACTGTTTACGTCGATGCGAAGCGCCTGAAAGCATCGCTGGCAGGCCTTTTTGCATTCCTCCTCCCGCTCCTTTGCAGGCAGAAAATACAAGGCCTCCCGTATCACGTCCCGAAGGGCAAAGGTAGTGTCAATGGCCTTTCCCTTCGAAAACGTCCTGAATACCTTATCCGCGATCTCCTCCGCATAAGGCTCATCCGAGTTTTCGCGAAGGAGCCCTGAAAGCTCCTCCCTTGTCAGCTCCTTCAGCCGCTGCGCCGCGCTGACGCCTTCCCTGGGATTCATCCTAAGATCCAACGGGCCGTCCGTCTTATAGGAAAAGCCTCTGGAGGGATCATCGATCTGCATGGAGGACACCCCAAGGTCCGCCAGGATAAAATCAAAAGGTCCCATCTCCTTTGCCACCTGATCCAGGTTTGCAAAATTGGTCAGCTTCACGGTCAAAAGTTCCTCACCAAAACCGGCACCGCGTAGGCGTTCCAGCGTCTTTGCAGATTCGATCGGATCCACGTCCAGGGCCGTCACGTGCCCCTCCCCCTTTAGCTGCTCCAGCATGGCGCGGGTGTGACCCCCGTACCCTAGCGTGGCATCGAGGCCGACCTGTCCGGGGCGGATCTGCAGAAAATCCAGGATCTACTTTACCATGATGGATACGTGCATTCCCGCAGGGGTGCTCCCCTTTTCCATCACCTTTTTTACGGTCTCGCCGTACTTATCCGGCTGGTGCTCTTTATATTTTTCCTCAAACCGCTTCGGATGCGTTCCCGAATAATGCGGCCTCCTCTTATGTTCCTGTTCCATACCGGATATGCTTCGCCAGTGCGTTGCAGAGGTCCTCCGCCGCATTCCTTGGAAGACGCGTCACCTCCAGCCTGGCGCAGAGCACGTTCTCCGCCTTGGGAGAAAGCTGGCTTACGTCAATGCCGAGATTGGGATCCTCCGTGGGAAAGACGATGCTCGGCGTCTCGCCTCCGCTGCTGCGCCCATTGACAAGCAAGATCTTTTTCTTCTCCAGGGGTACCCGCTCCCCGTTGAACGTCATCTCTAAGACCTTGACCACGCAGGAATCCATCACGGGATCGATCCTTAAGGTCTTTACGTCGCCGCTCACCTTAAGCTCCAGCTCTGCCTCGCGGTCACTCACAAAGGCATCCTTCACAAAGTAGGAGCCCTCCTCCGAGTACCCGTTTCCCTTATCCTCATAAACCTGAACGCGGCAGATCTGCTCCTCGTTCCGGTAATTATCAATGAGCTTCCAGGGCTTGATCACCCGCTTTCCGATCTTCTCCCGAAGCTTTGCCATGGAAAGTCGCTGGCCCTCCACGTACTTCTGGAATTCCTGCTCCTGAAGCCTGTAATTTTCCGCTTCCTCCGGGGCAATGCCCAGCTCGGAAAGCACCCAGTCCATGGGAAGTCTCTCCCGCTTTTCATCCTCCAAAAGGTAGCAGTAAATGGCCCTGAAGGCCAGTTCCTTTGTCTCCATGGCCTTTCCAAAGGTCCATTCGTAGTCGATGAGGGACCAGGTCTCCCCCTCCACCAGAATATTGGAAAACACCAGGTCAAAATCCGCCACGGGAACGTCGCTGTGATAGTCGATCCTGCGAAGGTATTCCCGGAACAGGCGCTGAAATTCCTCTTCCTTACCAGCCTCCAGCGCGGCATCCAAAAGCGAAGCGAGGGTCTGCCCCCTGACAAATTCAAATTCCGCGCAGGGAAGACCGTTTTCCTCCGTAAGATGACAGCGGTTCACGGAAAGCTCCCCGCCTTCGAAGCGTTCCTTCAGGCTCTCATAAGCCCCTGCCATGGCCCTTACGTGCTCTGCCGCCTCCGGGCAGAGGGGACGCTTGCGCACGATCCTTTGATCGTCTTCTTTCCCTTTTCCCCCTGCA
Source organism: uncultured Lachnospiraceae bacterium (assembly GCA_900320485.1). Classification (GTDB taxonomy): domain Bacteria; phylum Bacillota; class Clostridia; order Lachnospirales; family Lachnospiraceae; genus Acetatifactor. The sequence continues at coordinate 3,952 of ONSO01000237.1, forward strand.
TCTGCCGTCTTCCCGCCGGAAGCCTTCCCCGCATCACCGATAATTTCCGTACAGATCTGGAACTGTGGCGCCCTGTCGTTGGAGTACCGCACGTACTGCGTTCCGTAATCCGGTCCAAGAACTACCAGAAAGGAATTGGAAAACACGGGGAAAAGTCCATCCTCGCTGATCCCGTCAAAGGCATTTTTCTCGTCAAACAAAAGGATCCTGTCCCTGTCAAAGTTCCGAAGGTTATTGGACAGCTCTCCCTTGCCCGGAAGCCTTTTATCGCTGAAAAGCGTAGTCATAAACTTGTAATCGGGATAGGGGTAATAAAAATGCCATTCCGGAACCCCGCAGGCCGTAAAAATCTTCTCCAGGCCATTTCTCGTAAAGGTTCTTGCGTGGCCGCCGTCCACGTAATTTGTGATGCCTGAAAAATAAGTGCCCATATGGTCTTCCCGGCATCCCGCAAAATATTTAAGCCCAAGCTTGTTTTCGATGGCGATGACAACGCGTCCCCCGGGCTTTACGTGCGCCATAATGATCTTCAAAAAGTCTTCAAAGGGGTGGTCTCCCCCCACGTAGCTGATGCCGTATTCAAAGGCCCCGATCAGGCAGATCAGGTCATAATCCCGGTCCAGGGTGGGCTCCACGTCCGTAAAATTGCCTACCTGAATGGTGAGAGTCTCACACTCCGCGTGACGATAGGCATTGATCCTGCTGCGCATTTTGGAAAGATCCACGCAGGTAACGCTCCCTGCCTTTCTTGCAAGCGCACCGGCTATGGCGCCGCATCCGCTGCCGATCTCCAAAACCTTGTCCGTTTTCTTTAAGGGGATCCATTCCACGATGTTTTCCCTCTGCCCGGAAAAATGATATAATACGGGCCAGCTTCCCCGCTGATCGATCTCCCTGGCATACTCCACGGGCGAAAGGTCTCTGGCAATCTTTAATAATTCCTCTTCGACGGCGCCGTCACTGTACAGATCCTCTCCGGGATATTTGGAGAGATCCAGCGTGACCTTGCCGATGGTTTCCGTATTTGATACGGGCTGACCGCCCTTTTGCTGCTCACCCATTTTACTACTCCCTTTCGTCCCTGACGTCATTGCTCCGCGTCCGTGACGGTGATCCTGGAATTCACGTCATAAAATCCCACCGTATTTTTTTCTGAGACGACAGTCATGTTAAGCACGTCGTACAAACGGTGATATACCTGAAAATTATCGCCCTCATACCCCGTAACTCCAAGAGACAGAAGGTATTCTCCGCCCTGCAGGTCCACCCTTTGGGTAAAAGTGATCTTTTTGACCTGTCCGGCCCTCACCCCGTCAAGGAAGGCTTTTTCCACCATGGTATTGGTTCCGGTGATCTCCGTTCCCTGCACGTTTTTAATGGTAAAGGCAAAAATGGGCGCAGGAAGGTTTTCCTGAAATTTTACCGTAAGATGCAGGGTAAACTCCGTCCCCTTCAGAAGGGCATTGGTCCTTGTCCCGCCTTCATCCGTCAGATAGTATTCCGTGATCCTTGCTCTCCCGTCCCCATATTCCAGTACGTTGGGATTTACCCCCTCCGCCTTGGAAAAGGCTTCGTCCAAAGCACTTTCCGTGGTTCCCTTGGAGCCTCCGGCCTTGTATTGTCCGACCAGAACCTGCTTATAGGCATCGATCATTTCCTTGGAGCTGCCGACGCCAAGGAGCGTCCCCTTGTTTAGGAGGAACACCCTGTCGCAGTATTTTGCTATGCTGTTGAGGTCGTGGCTGACAAAGACGATGGTTTTCCCCATCTCCCGGAATTCCTCAAACTTGTGATAACATTTCGACTGGAAGAACACGTCCCCTACGGACAGGGCCTCATCTACAATGAGGATGTCCGGCTCGATGTTGATGGCCACCGCAAAGGCAAGTCTTACAAACATGCCGCTGGAATAGGTCTTGACCGGCTGATACACGTAATCTCCGATGTCAGCAAATTCCAAAATGGCCGGAAGCTTTTCATCGATCTCCTTTTCCGAAAACCCCATCATGGTACCGTTGAGATATACGTTCTCCAGCCCGCTGTACTCCGGGTTGAAACCGGCGCCCAGCTCAAGGAGGGCCGAAATCCTGCCGTTTACGGTCACTTCCCCGGAGGTGGGATGCAGAACTCCCGTTATGATCTTTAGAATGGTGGATTTGCCTGAGCCATTGGTTCCGATGATGCCCACCGTCTCTCCGCGCCGTATGTCCATGCTCACGCCGTTTAAGGCATAATAGGGCTTATAGGTACCCCGGCCAAGGCCAAAGGCATCCTTCAGCCGGTCCCGCATCTTGTCATACAGCTTATAA
>ONSO01000127.1 GCA_900320485.1 uncultured Lachnospiraceae bacterium
AAAAACAAAAAAGGAATTTGAAGATATTTTGCTGATGCAATCCGGCATCAATAAGAATATTGCTGAATCTGTGTCCCGGATCATGGAAAAAATTAACACATTGCCCATGAAACAGGCGCCGTCAATTTCCGAAGCTATCACATGGGCGAAATATCTTTCTGAACCTGATAATGACGAAAAAATCGAAAACACGCTGTACATGATTGCTAAAAACAGGCATGACCTTGAAACGATAAGAGGTCATGTTCTTTGCAGGGGCAAGCACTGCAAAAAAACCCACCTCATCCGCCTGTTCCATCTTGGCATCATAGGCGTAATCAATGGTTTTGCCTGTTTCTTTCTCCTTTTCCGTCGTCACCCAGTGAAGGTAAACCTCCTGGGCACCCGGGAAAAATGCCTGTACCAGAGTTTGGCTTCCCGCCTTATGCTTTCCCAAAATGCGATGGGGATCTGCTGACTCCGAATAAACGATTTCTTCGATCAAGGGCCAGTTCATCAGTTTATATAATTTTTTATCCATGGATCATACTCCTTTCACAAACCCCTTTTTATCCAAAGATCAGGACAGATCGTGTAAGAATAATCCGCTGCGTAGCTTCGGCTCAAACCAGGTGGATTTCGGAGGCATCAGCCTCCCGGCGTCAGCCACCGCAAACAGTTCCTCAATGGAGGTGGGATACATGGAAAAGGCAACGCTTCCGGGAATTTCGGCGCATCTTCTCTCTAATTCCTTAAGGCCGCGGATGCCGCCGATAAAATCAATGCGCTTGTCCGTCTTGGGATCTCCGATGCCGAGGATCTCGGAAAGCAGATTATCCTGCAAAACGGAGACGTCAAGCCCTTTAACGGGATCATTGCTCTTTATCTCTTCCTTTGCTTTCAGGCAATACCAGCAACCTTCAAGGAACATGCCAAATTCTCCCTTTGTCTTAGGAGCATAAGGCTTATCATCCTCCGGTTGGCGTATCACGTCAAATTTTTCGGAAATTTTAGCAAGAAAGGCTTCTTCGGAAAGGCCGTTTAAGTCTTTTACGAAGCGGTTATAATCCAAAATCTTTAATTCCTCATCGGGGAAGAGCACGGAAAGGAAGTAATTATACTCCTCATTGCCCGTAAACGCAGGATTCTCAGCCCTTCTCTTTAAGCCAACCTTAACCGCGGAGGCACATCTGTGATGACCGTCCGCGATGTAAAGTGCGGGAATCTTTGAAAACGCCTCCTGAATGGCCGCAATGGATTCAGTTTCATCGATCACCCATACTCTGTGGGCAATGCCGTCCTCGGAAACGAAATCATATACGGGCGACTTTTTCTTTCCCGAGGCAATGAGGTCTCGCAGGACTCCGCCGGCACGATATGCAAGGAAAATGGGGCCGGTCTGCATGTTGCATACGTCTACGTGATTGATACGGTCCTGTTCTTTGTCTGCACGGGTGTTTTCATGCTTTTTGATCACGTTTGCCTGATAATCGTCAATGGAGGCACAGGCAACGATTCCCGTCTGGCTTCTTCCGTCCATAACCTGCTCATAAAGATAATAGCAGGGCTTGTCCTCTTGAATAAAGCGCCCCTCGCTGATCCAGTCTCTCAGCATGCTCTTTGCCTTCCGGTATACCTCCGGCGCATAAGTATCCACTTCCGGCCCAAACTGCGTCTCTGCGCGGTCAATTGCCAAAAAGGATCCCGGATTTTTCTTTACAACTTCCACTGCCTCCTGACGGTTATAAACGTCATAGGGAAGGGCTGCGATCTCTTTTTCCCTGCCGGGTGCGGGGCGAAATGCCTGAAACGGTCTAACGTCTGCCATGATGCTTCTCCTTTATGCTTGAAATAAATTCCCATATAGTATACCAAAAAAACAGTCTATGCACAACCTTCTTTTTGTGATAAACTGTATTCATAAAAGTATTTAAGGTTAGCTCTTTTACGAAACGGGCACCCGACAAAACAAATTCAGAAAGGATTTAACGAAATGACGGAAGAAAACAAAAAAATCCTGAACCGGATCAATAAATATGCGGAAAACGTGCTTGGGGACATCGATCCTCAGAAAACTCCCGTATCCATGCAGCTTGAGAAGTTAAAGCCCATCATGCAGGAAATTGCCAATGAAAAGGGGATGTCTTTAGAAGATCTGTTCATTCTCTACATGGACATACAAAGCGAGGCTACGGTAGCCAGTGACCAGAAGCTTCAGGAGCAGCTCAAAGACATTGGCGGCGATGACATGCCGCTTCTCTACAGGGATTAATGCACCCGGCACTCAAAAGCCCCAAAAGTCTTCAGATTTAAGAGTGAACGGCATAATAAAAAGCATAAAAAAAGCAGGCGGAAGAGCTTTTCTCTCGCCTGCTTTCTTCATTTCATTCTTGATTCAGTTCTTGTGGCATAAGTTTACCATTTCTCACCCAACAAGTATCACAATGGGTTATTTTACGATGCGGACTCTGTATACGCCGTCGATCGCCTCAAGGCTCTTCACGATCTCAGCGGGAACGGGAGCCTCCAGATCGCACATGGTATAAGCATAATCACCGCGGGACTTGTTGGTCATGTTGGTGATGTTGATGTTCTTCTCGCCAAAGGCTCCGGTAAACTTGGTGATCATGTTTGCAATGTTCTTGTGGAAGATCGCGATACGGCCGGCTGCAGTACATACGCCCATGTCGCACGCAGGATAGTTTACGCTGTTGCGGATGTTACCGTTCTCAAGGTAATCCGTGATCTCCTGAACAGCCATGATCGCACAGTTGTCCTCACTCTCCTCGGTGCTTGCGCCAAGGTGAGGGATCACAATGCATCCGGGCTGGCCTGCGGTGGTAGCATTGGGGAAATCAGATACGTAACGTGCGATCTTGCCGTTCTTGATTCCCTCAAGTATGTCTGCTTCGTTGCAAAGAAGGTCTCTTGCAAAGTTCAGGATCACTACGCCGTTCTTCATCTTGCTGATGGCTTCACGGTTAATACTGCCCTTGGTGGAATCCAGCAGGGGAACGTGGATGGTGATATAATCACAATCTGCATAAATGTCATCTACGTTGATCACGTGCTTCACGGATCTGGAAAGCTGCCATGCAGCATTTACGGAAAGATAAGGATCATAGCCATATACTTCCATGCCAAGGCTGATGGCGGTATTGGCAACCTTTGCGCCGATGGCGCCAAGTCCGATCACGCCAAGCTTCTTGCCCATCAGCTCGGTTCCTGCAAAATTCTTCTTTTCCTTCTCAGCGGTCTTGGCAATGTTAGCATCGTCCTTGTTTGCCTTTACCCAGTCGATGCCGCCGATCACGTCTCTTGCCGCCAGCAGCATGCCTGCGATCACAAGCTCCTTAACGCCGTTTGCGTTTGCACCGGGGGTATTGAATACGACAATACCCTTCTCAGCACACTTATCCAGAGGAATGTTGTTGGTACCTGCGCCGGCTCTTGCTACTGCAAGAAGGCTGTCAGGGAGCTCCATCTCATGCATGGAAGCACTTCTAACAAGGATACCCTCTGCTTCATTCACGTTCTGGGTCATCTCATACTGGCTGGAAAAATTCTTTAAGCCCACCTGTGCAATGGGATTTAAGCAATGGATTTTCATTTTATGCATTCTCCTCTTCAAACTTCTTCATGAACTCAACAAGCTTCTGAACGCCTTCGATGGGCATTGCGTTGTAGATGGAAGCTCTCATGCCGCCAACGGTTCTGTGGCCCTTAAGGTTTACAAAGCCTGCAGCGGTAGCCTCTTTAACGAACTTGGCATCCAGTTCCTCGTTGCCGGTAACGAAAGGAACGTTCATGAGGGACCTGTCTTCCTTGCGGACGGTGCCCTTAAAGAGCTTGCTCTGGTCAAGGAAATCATACAGAACCTTAGCCTTCGCCTCGTTGCGCTCCTTCATGGCCTGAAGGCCGCCCATCTTCTTGATCCACTTAAATACCTTGCCGCAGATATAAATGCCATATGCGGGAGGCGTATTGTACATGCTGCCGTTATCTGCATGGATCTTATACTTCAGCATGGTAGGAGTTCCGGGAAGCGTATCCTCAGTGATCAGATCCTCACGGATGATCACGATGACAACGCCTGCAGGTCCGATATTCTTCTGAACGCCGCCGTAGATCACGCCATACTTGGTAACGTCAACGGGCTCGGAAAGGAAGCAGCTGGAAACGTCTGCAACCAGAGTCTTACCCTTGGTGTTAGGCAGAGTCTTGAACTTGGTACCGTAAATGGTGTTGTTCTCACAGATATATACATAGTCGGCATCCTCGCTGATGGGAAGGTCAGAGCAGTCAGGGATGTAAGAGAACGTCTTGTCCTCGGAAGACGCGATCTTGTTTGCCTTACCGTAAATCTGTGCTTCCTGATAAGCCTTCTTCGCCCACTGACCGGTCACAATGTAATCAGCAACCTTGTTCTTCATCAGGTTCATGGGGATCATGGCGAACTGCTGGCTTGCGCCGCCCTGCAGGAACAGAACCTTGTAGTTCTCAGGGATGTTCATCAGCTCGCGAAGGTCCTTCTCCGCCTCATCAATGATGGCCTGATATGCCTTGGAACGATGGCTCATCTCCATAACGGACATGCCGGTTCCCTTGTAATCAAGCATTTCATCTGCCGCTTCCTTCAATACCTCCTCGGGCAGAACCGCAGGACCTGCCGAGAAATTGTACACTCTTGCCATAACTTTCTCCTCCTATTGTGTTCGGAATATTTCATTAGTTACTAGAATATTCTTTCTTTCCGATAAAGTCAAGACTTTAGTTGTTTAAATTACTGAAAAATAAAAACGGGGGTGCCGACTTCCGCATTGTCAAAGATGACGTCCGTTGTTTCATCGGGCATGTTAACACAGCCGTGAGACCCGTTTTTCAGGTACGTATCGCCCCCAAATTCCTCTTCCTTGCGCCAGTTGGCGTCGTGAAGGCCGATGGACTTGTAAATGGGCATCCAGCGTCTGACAAAGGATGCATATCCAGGTCCCCTTAGGACTCTGTTTTTATATTTTGCCTGAATGTAGAAGGCACCTTCATGGGTATCGTGGCGTCCCCTTACGTTGCCGGTTACGACGCCTGAGGTGATCATGAGCTCATGATCCTTGTAAAAATAGATCTTCTGCTCCTTTTTGTCCACCTCGATATACGTACCGCCCGTGTCATCAAGACCGTGATACGAAGTCTCATGCAGGTAAACGGGCTGATGGACCGTTTTTTTAAGGCGAAGCTCATCATCCGTAAGGATTTCACGGAGAAATGCCTTTTCCTTTGTCTTGTCGATCTCCGTTCCAAAATTACCCGGCTTGACCATGACGATCTCACCATTTTCCCGGCTGGTCTTAAAGGGACGCTCCACGCCGTAGGTGTGATAATTCTCACAGAGCTCATCCATATAGGCGTCCGCAGCCTCCAGGTCATAATAAAACTTCCCGTTTTCGTCCCGCAGCGGATCACCTTTTTCGTCCTTGGCGATAAACCTGCTCATGAGTGCCTCGTCAAAGACGATCTTCTCAGCGCCCATGTCATAGGTCAGCCCGCATTTTTCCAGGGCTTTGGCTTCCTGCCAGATTTCATAGGTCTTTTTCTGAGCTTCGTTCATTTCGTAGTCAAAGTAGCAGTCTGCATCTTTTAGCAGCACCTGATCCTCCTTCTCCGAAACTGCCTGAAGCAGCGCGGAAAGGCCCTTTTCCACGTCCAGATGCTCTTCCAGCGTGCTTTTTAGGACGTAGCCCTGATCCTCCAGCTTCATCTCCAGGACAGGTTTTGTCTCTTCCTGCTTTACAATGGGAAGAGCCTTCCACCAGTCCTCAAGCTTTGCCTCGTCATAGGAAATAACGGGTTCCCCGGTAATGATCTGGTTTTCCTGCTTTGCCATTTCCGTCCAGCCTTCCGAAGCCTGGTGCCTTTGGTACGTTTCCAGTGCCAGAGAGTAATCAAACCCATATCCCGCCTCTGAAAGGTCATAGGAATACCGACTTCCCGTATCATCTTCCACCGTAACGACGGGAGCCTTCAGATCAGCCAAAAGCTCCCGGTTCACTTCCTCTGCCGTCTTTCCGGTGCAATAGATGCCGTTTACCCAAGTATTTGGCGCAAATTTATCCTTCAACTGGTCTTTAACGTATACGTACCCGCCAACGCCAAGGCCTGTCAGGCATAGCGCACTTACAATTATGGCCGTCACCCATTTTTTCTTCATGGTACTCCTTGAGCTTTACTGCTCTCTCTTCTTTAGATCATCTCCGTCAAACACTTCACTGATGGGTGCTCCCGCAGGAACCATGGGGAATACCTTGTCATCCTCAGGGATTATCACTTCAATGAGTACGGGAGCCTTTAAGGAAATGGCCTTTTCGATTGCAGGTGCCACCTCTTCCTTCCTGGTCACGCGGATCGCCTCACAGCCAAGTCCTTCCGCCACCTTGCAGAAGTCCACCTTATCGTTCAGCACAGTCTGGGAATAACGCTTTCCGTAGAACAGCGTCTGCCACTGACGCACCATGCCTAGTACGTGATTGTTGATCACGATTTCGATCACGGGAATGTTATAACGGCTTGCGGTAGCCAGCTCCTGCATGTTCATGCGGAAGCATCCGTCTCCGGCTACGTTCACGCAGATCTTGTCAGGCTGGCCAACCTGCGCGCCGATACATGCGCCAAGGCCATAGCCCATGGTGCCAAGACCGCCGGATGAAAGGAAGGTTCTGGGCTTGGTATATTTATAATACTGAGCCGCCCACATCTGATGCTGTCCAACGTCGGTGGTAATGATGGCCTGTCCCTTGGTTATCCGGTCAAGCTCCTCGATCACGTAAGGGCAGGAAAGCTCTTCCTTGTCATATTTCATGGGGAACTTTTCCTTGAGTTCCTTAACGTGGGCCATCCATTCGGCATTATCCTTTTTCTCAAGCTTTTCATTCAGGTCGATCAGCACCTTCTTAAGATCTCCCACAAGAGACGCATCCACGCGAATGTTCTTGTTGATCTCCGCTTTGTCTATGTCGATATGGATGATCCTTGCATTCTCCGCAAATTTCTTGGGATTGCCGATCACGCGGTCTGAAAATCTTGCTCCAAGAGCGATCAACAGGTCGCACTCACTGACGCCAAGATTGGAGGCCTTGGTGCCGTGCATTCCGATCATGCCGGTATAACGATCGCTATAGCCGTCAAAAGCGCCTTTTCCCATGAGAGTGTCGCAAACAGGTGCATCAATGAGCTCTGCAAGCTCCGCTACTTCCTTGGAGGCACCGGAGATCACGGCACCGCCGCCCAGATAAATAAAGGGCTTCTTTGCTTCCTTGATAAAAGACAGAGCCTTCTCCATTTCTGCCTGATCATAACAAGCCACGGGCTCCTTGATCACGGGCTTTACGGGCTCATACTCGCAGGTAGCCGCCGTAACGTCCTTGGTAATATCTACAAGCACGGGACCGGGGCGTCCGGATCTGGCGATTTCAAAGGCCTCACGCATGATGGGTGCAAGGTCCTCCACCTTTTTCACGATGTAATTATGCTTTGTAATGGGCATGGTCACGCCGGCAATGTCAACCTCCTGGAAGGAGTCCTTTCCAAGGCTGGGAAGCGCCACGTTCGCCGTAATTGCCACAACGGGAATGGAATCCATGTAAGCA
>ONSO01000036.1 GCA_900320485.1 uncultured Lachnospiraceae bacterium
TTGCTATCACATGTGGCACACAAGTAAACCTATTTGAAGCCCAGGAATGTGTTAACCTTCTTATTGATGCAGCTCAAAATAATATTGATATCAAATTTGGAATTACAATTAACGATCAATTAAGTGATGAAATTATCGTCAGTGTCATCGCTAGCGATTTTGAAAACGATGTCGATTTCACCGCTCAAACAATCTCTAATCCAATTAAGATGGAACACGCTGATCCTGAAGTCGAAGAACTTAGTGATAACGCTCTTAGAGAAAAAGAGAGATATCTTGAAGAAGATTCAATTATCCCTAACTTCTTAAAAGATAAATAAGATAAAACAAATCGAAAAAGAGCGATTTTCGCTCTTTTTTTGTGCTCGCATATATGCGATAATAAATAGAACTTGGAGGGCAATATAATGAAATTAAAGAACAAAAAAGTCCTATTAATCTTATCGACATCCTTCTTACTTTTTGGTTGTGGACAAAATCCTAGTCCACGGCCCTCGGCGCGTGGGCGGCATGAAGATCTTCCGCGACCTCATCTATCAGATGCAGGGCATGATGCGCGAGGACCACAAATTCTACAAGGAGCACGGTTTCTACGACTTCCCTCAGAAGCGCAAGGGAACCATTCTCGGCATGTATCTTGTGGGGGCCATGATGAATAACCCGGAGCTTCGCAGGAGGATGGGCGGTAATCTGACCAAGGGCATGCTCATGCCATACAAGAGCGTCATCGAGAAGGCAAATAAGCATCGGAAAAAGACAGGGAGTGAAAGCCGCGCGGCAAAACAGGAAAAAAGGCAACGTGCGGAAAATAATAAACGTAAAGGAGCGGGGTATGAGAAAGTTTGAAGGATTTCACAAGGGCGTAAATTTAGGCGGATGGCTTTCCCAGTGCGGAGCGGGAAATTATACAAAGGAGCACTTTGACAGCTTCATGATCGAGCGGGATTTTGCCATGATAAAGGATTGGGGACTGGACCACGTGCGCGTGCCCGTGGATGCGGAGACCATTCAGGAAGAGGACGGAAGCCTTAAGGAAGAAGGGCTTTACTATATCGACCAGTGCATCGCGTGGTGCCAAAAGTACGGATTGAACGTGATCCTGGATCTTCACAAGGCACATGGCTACGTATTTGACGATGAGAGCAACTGTCAGTTTTTCTATCAGGAAAAGCTTCAGGACATTTTTGTGGACCTTTGGAGCGCTTTGGCGGAAAGATACGGAAAATACAGGGATTTCCTCGCATTGGAGCTCTTAAATGAGGTGACAAACCGGGAGTTTGCCGATCCCTGGAACAGGATCGCGGCCCGGGCCATCAAGGCCATCCGCGAGAAAGACAAGGAGATCCGCATTGTGGTGGGAGGCATCTTTAACGACAGTATCTTTGGACTGAGCCTTCTTGAGCCGCCTGCGGATGAAAACATTGTATTTACCTTCCACTGCTATAGCCCCCTGGCCTTTACGCATCAGGGCGCTTATTGGGTGGACCGGATGCCCAAGGACCCCGAGAAATGGAAATTTGCATATCCCGGAACCGTTGCGGCTTACAGGAAGCGCTCGGAGGAATTTTTCGGGCATGACTTCGACTCGGAATATCCGGATACCCTGCCGGAGCAGATGAACGTTGCCTATTTTGAGAATCTGATGCAGCCTGCGCTGCAGATCGCGGAGAAATACAACGTGCCTCTGTACTGCGGTGAGTATGGCGTCATCGATCTGGCAGATCCCAAGGATGCCCTGGCCTGGTACCGTGACATGAACAGTGCCCTGGAGAAGTATGGAATTCCCCGCGCGGCCTGGTCCCTGCACGACATGAACTTTGGACTTGCGGATCCCTGGCTGGACGGCGTTCGCGAGGAACTTCTGAAGGTTCTGTAATGACGAGAGCTGGTTTTCGGAGGACAACGTGGATAATCTGGAGATTTCGCGTCAGAAAATCATAAGACGGATCCTGTGGGGAGGCATTGCGGTTGTAATGATCCTCCCTTTGGTCCGTTCCGTAAATTGGGAACAGGGCATCTTAAAGGAGTGGGCCTGCCGGGTGGAGGAACTGTCGAAGGGAACGTTTGCCCTTTTTCCCACTTCGCAGGTCTATTTTGACAGCGGGGTTCGGGACAATGCGTTAAATTCCAATCTGTTTTTTCGTTCTCCGCGCTTTTGCTGCGGCTTACGGGGAGTCTTTTCGCTTCGTACCGCGTGACCATGGGACTTATCCAGGTTGCAACCATGGTATTTACAAAGCTGTTTTTCGATGCCTGCTTTGGGAAAAAGGAGCCCCGGGCGGCATTTTTTGGGGCATTTTTATACGTAACCTGCCCTTATCGCTGGTTTATGGCCTATCATCAGGGTGACCTTTCCATGACGCTGGGATGGGCCCTGCTTCCTCTGTATGCCTGGGCCGTCCTGCGGCTTTCCTCGGCGGAAAAGGGGAAATGGTTTTACGTCCTTGCGGGCGCGGCTGCGCTGGCGGGGATCGGCTATGCGCATTTTGTATTATTTGGAACGGCAGCAGCTTTTACGTGCCTTTGGGCGATCTGCCGGAAAAAGCCTATGGCCCTGTTTTCCGTAGCCGGCGGAAGCGTTCTTTTCCTGCTGGGGCTGCATCAGCTTGGACGGCTTGCGTTTTCCGACGTGTATGACGTCTGGGATCTGGTCGGATACTCCATCATGCCAAAGGGCTACCGGCTGGGAGATTATTTTAACGTCTATGCTTTCCGCGAAGGGCATCCGGGGATGGGACTTGGCCTGATGATCGGCCTTGGGGCCATGCTTTGGCTGCGCTTTGTGGAGGGGAGAAAAGCGGAAAAGGACGTCTTAAGATTTTTTCCGTGGGTGGCAGCGCTTTTATGCGTATTATCCTTCCGTGCCTTCCCTTGGGAATGGGTGCAACGCATGGGAGCGCCTTTTCTAAGGCTGGTGGGAGCGATCGGAACGCCGGCCACGTTTTGGGGTTTGGCCTGCGGATGCCTTTGCGTACCGGCGGGAAGAGCTCTGGGAATGCTCGTTGACGGACTGGATGGGACAAAAGCATGAAGAAAAAGCGGATATCAGTGACAACGGGCATCTTTATGGCAATATTTCTGGTATTGCTGATCCTTTGCCTGAAGCCTTGTAAAACATATGAATACGAGGGAGAGTGGACGTTTGTTCCCGGTGAGGAGACCGTGGAAGCGGTCTGTGAAGGCATCACCTTAAAGCCCGGCGTCTACCGGATGGAGCTGGAGTATTGGACGGACAAGGACCTTGGCGCATATGCCACGGTCAGTGATCCCACGGTGATCACCGGCGGACTCCTGACGAATTATGAGTACTTCTACGGCCAGCTGGGCAGAACGGATTTTGAGATCTGGCTCTTTGAAACGGCAGATGACCTTCATTTAGAGGTGCATTATCTCGGGGAGGGAGATCTTTCCACCGGAAGACTTTTGATCCATGAAACACGCGGACTTTGGACCATGCTCATGACCATTTTCCTATTTGTCTGGGCGGCAGTCCTTACGGTGCGTCACCTGCGCCGGCTAAATGCGGAGGGGAAGCTTCCCGGGGAGAAGAGGGCAGCCATTTTTTGGGTGGCGGGAATTGCGCTACTGTCCTCCATTCCTTTTCTTTCGGGATTGTCCATTCCGGCGGGGGATCTGGTATATCATCTCATGAGGATCGAGGGCCTAAAGGACGGCCTTTTAAGCGGTCAGATTCCCGTGCGCATAGAACCTAAATGGCTTTATGATCACGGTTATGCCAGCGGGGTGTTTTACTGTGACGCGTTTTTACTTTTCCCGGCGCTGCTTCGCATGGCCTATTTTCCCGTGACCATGAGTTACAACGCCTATTGCATCCTTGTGAACGTGGCAACGGCATGGATCTCTTACGAATGCTTCCGGAGAATTTTCCGGGGCAGTAGCGCAGGGGTGGCCTGCAGTGCCCTCTATACTCTTTCCTTAAACCGGATTTACAAAATGTATGAAGTGGCGGTGGTGGGAGAGTATACGGCAATGATCTTCCTGCCCCTCATCGCATATGGACTTTATCGCACGTTTACGGAGGACCCCAAAACAAAGGAGTACCGGAATTGCTGGGTACCGTTTTCCATCGGTCTTGCGGGCATCCTGCAGTCCCACGTGCTGACCTGCGAGATGACGGCCGGGATCATCCTGGTCTTTTGCCTGTGCTACGTGAGAAAGGTTTTTGTCCCGGAGACCTTTCTGGCGCTGTTTAAGGCAGCATCCGTGGCCATTTTGCTCAGTCTTTGGTTCCTGGTACCGTTCCTGGATTATTATCTTACCCAGGACGTGCACGTGAAGCACGTAGCCGGAAGGACCATTCAGGCAGATGGCCTAAGGATCAGAGACCTGTTAGCAAGCTTTATCAAGGTTGGCAGGAATGCTCCCGCCCGGGCTCCGCATTTTTGCGGCTTTGGAGGAATTCTGGTTCTTTGTCTTGCGGCTTTTCTTGGGCTTTGGATCACAAGGCGTTTTCGAAAGGCGCAGGAGGATGACGTAAGGCTTTATGCCTTTGGAAAGCTTATGACGCTGATGGGAGTCATGCTTTTAGTCATGAGCCTGTCCGTCTTTCCCTGAGACAAGATCCAGAAAACGGGTTCCCTTGCGGCGACGCTTGTCAGCAGCCTGCAATTTCCCAACAGGTTTCTTGGGTGGGCAACGCTGTGTGCAGTGACCGCCTTTGGCTGCTGCGTTTATTATCTTCGAAAAAACCTGCGGAAGGTGCTTCCCTTAGCATGGCTCCTTGTTGGCGTAAGCGTTGCGACTTCCGGCTTGTACCTGATAGATCACTCCGTCTGCAACACAAATACCTTTACGCTCTATAATCCTGCCGGCATGGGGTATGGCTATATTTCCGGCATGGAATACCTGATCGAAGGGACGGATTATGACGCGCTGAGCTATGACAGACCGCGTGCGGGCATGGATGCAGAGCTGGAAAGCTATGAAATGAAAGCTCTTGGAGCGAGGGTGACCTGCAAAAATGCGGGAGATGCCGACAGCTGGGTGGAGCTTCCGCTCTTGTTATACCGCGGCTACCGTGCAAAGGACGTAGAGAGCGGAAGAAAGCTGGAGATTGTGCCCGGCGGGAATCAGGAGGTATGCGTAATTCTTCCGCAGGGCTATGCGGGGACCTTCAGGGTAGATTTTATTCCGCCTTGGCATTGGCGTCTTTCTGAGGTCATAAGTCTTGCGGCCATGGTTCTTTTGATCGTCTGGATGCTGGCCCCGCTAAAAAAACAGCGGATGCCGGCCGGGGCGTAACGATTGGAAAGGGTGACCAAAAGTGGCAAAAATAATTGCTTTAACGGGCAAGGGTGGCGTCGGAAAAACGACCATTTGCTCAGCATTTGTAAGAATTTTAGGGGAAAAGTACCCGGATGCGAGGATCCTCGCCATTGATGCAGACCCCGCGGTGGGACTGTCCACCGCTTTGGGCGTGACCGTACAAAAGACGCTGGATGACCTGCGAAGGGAGATTATTGACCTTGCGGCGTCCGGTGCCGGCAGGGAGGCAGTGGAAATGCTTGGCGAGGTGCGCTACCGCATCTTTGACGCCCTGGTGGAAATGCCGGGATTTGCATTTCTTGCCATCGGGAGGCCGGAGGGAGCAGGGTGCTACTGCGCCGTGAACGCCTATCTGAAAGAAGTCATCGAGATGATCAGCCGCGACTTTGATTACGTGGTGATCGACGGGGAGGCTGGCATCGAGCAGATCAACCGACGCGTGATGGAGCAGGTTGACCTCCTGTATTTGGTGTCCGACGCCAGTAAAAAAGGGCTTCAGGTTGCTGCTTCCATTTATGAGGTGGCGAAGGAATTGGTACAATTTGAAAAATGCGGACTGATCCTGAATCGCGTGGAGGATCCGGAGTTACTCTCTTCCGTGGCCGGAGCCCCGGAAGGAAAGCTTTTCGCGATGCCAAAGGAGCTGGCGAAGCCACTGGTCGTGATCCCCGGTGATCCGGCGCACGCAAAAAACGACGTTTTGGGAAAAAGCATTTTTGAATTACCGGCAGACTCGCCTGTTTTATCGGGGGCGGCAAAGGCGCTCCTTTATTATCAGGAAGCCGCGGCAAAATGGTTGAAATAATGCGGAACAAAAATAGTGATGGGAGTTAAGACGACATGAAATATTTTGGCGGTTGTGACGTGGGATCAACCTACACAAAGGCAGTGATACTGGATGAGACGGGGAAGATCCTTTCAAGTACTACCATCCGCAGCAAGATCCGGGCGGAGGAATCGGCAAGAAGTGCCATGGAGGAGGTCCTTGCGGCAGCAGGACTTAAGGATTTTGGCGATCTGACCTATCTGATCGGTACCGGATACGGGCGCAATAAGGTGCCTTTTGCGGATGAAAACGTATCAGAGATTTCCTGTCATGCCATGGGCGTCCACGTGACGGACCCTACCGTCAAGGCCATTATTGACATTGGCGGCCAGGACGTCAAGGGCATTGCCGTGGATACGGACGGAACGGTAAAGAATTTTGCCATGAATGACAAATGTGCGGCAGGAACGGGTCGCTTTTATGAGGCCATGGCCCGTTCCTTCGAGATGGAGCTGCCGGAGTTTTCCAGGCTCTCCTTAACGGCAAAGAACGTGATCCCCATTACGGCCCAGTGCACCGTGTTTGCGGAGTCTGAGGTCATCAGTCTCGTGGGTGAGGGAAAGCCCATGGAGGAGATCGCCGCAGGCATCCAGATGGCGGTGGCAAAGCGCTGTTTTGTCATGGCGAAAAAGGCGGGAGCCACGGACAGCATCGCGCTGACCGGAGGATGCGCCAAAAATGACGGCCTGAAGGCTGCCATTGAAAAGGTCTTAAAGATCAAGGTCATAGAATTAAAAACAGATCCACAGCTTATGGGTGCGCTCGGGGCGGCAGAGTTTGCAAGACAAAAAGGGATGAAGCAATAGCCGGAAGGAAGCTTAAAAGGAAGCGTACAACGGAATGATACAGCTATATGACTTACAGATGAAGCGCCTTTGGGAGCTTTTTGCAGGGAAACCGGTGCAGGTCCATGCAGGTGATGAAAATAATGCGTGGCCGGAGAATCCTGATTTTGAGATGATCTTTCAAAAGGACGTGGCCTTTGAACTTGGAGGAGGCAAGGCGGCAAGCGCAAACCTTACCTGCGTAACGGATGACGCTTTCGTTTTTCGCTCCGGGGGCCAGGAAGCGGAAGGCCGGGGCACGGAAAGTTTGGCTGCGGGAAAGGCTCCGGACCTGCCGGGAGATCAGATCCTTGTCTATGGGCCGGATCTGCAGGAAATCGGGCAGGACTGCAATTACGCCAGGATCTGCGAGGTACTCGTAAGGGAGACAGGCAACCGGGAAGGAAAGCAGGATCCCTCAGAGATCTTCAAATTATTGCAGGTCTTGGATTTCGTGAAGTTTCACGTCTATGGCAAGGGCTTTATGATGCGCACCTCCGGGCAGTCAGCCAGGGAGGCGGTCCGCGTATCAAAAAAGGCCCTGCAGGATGGGATCACGTTTGAAAAAATAGGAAATGCCATGATTTCCCATTATAAAGAAAATCCGAACGTACTGGCCGTCCGGATCCGTTTTATTACTTTGGATGATTTTGCGTATGACAATCTTTCGGAGGAGGCGAAGATCGCCGTAGAGATCCGCAATTCCCTTTCGAAGATCCAAAAGGGATTGCCCACGGAATGCTCCGTCTGCGAAATCCGGGAGATCTGCAATGAAGTCGAAGGCCTTAGGGAACTGCATTTTGGCAAAGGGCATAAGGCGCCGGAAGAACAAAAAAAGCGATTGCTCTCCGGTGGCGAATAAGAATCCCTTAGGGATTAGGAGTTTCGCGCACGTAGACAAAGTTCTCCACGAGATCCACGTGAGAAATTTCTCCTTTCACTTTCGTGGGGATCCCCAGGACGTTTTTCAGGATCAATTCTCCGTTCTCATAAGTGATGGAGGCAATATTTTTGGAAATCAGTTCCTTCTCCCGGTCAGGTTTTAACAGGTAAACGGTGGACAGGCACATGACGTTCTCCTTATGCTTGGTTTTTCATTTGATCTAAGGCGATCTGTAGCTGCGCATTTCCTTCAGAGAAAAGTGAGATGGCTTTTTCCAGGGCGTTCTTTGCGTCGCCTTCCGCGGAAGCGGCAAGCTCAGACAGCTCCTGCGCGTGATGCCTGTTATGGGAAACCATATAGGACAGCAGCGCCAAAAGCTCTTCCTTCGAAGCTGGGACCTGCGCGGCGGAGTGCTCGTTGTGGTGCTCGTGACGTTCATGATGCTCGTGAGATTCTTGCATGGCAAACTCCTTTACGAATGCGGAATGAGTAACGTATTTTTTGGCGAATCGATGTTTCGCAACGTCTATTTTAGCATTAAGGGCGCGGAGACGTCAATCCTGCTTGGATTGGGCGTCTCTTTTATTGCCGTTTCCTTGAATCTATGATAGAATACTTGAGATAGTTGCATTTTGGGTGGAGAGGGATAGCTGCGATGAGAGACTTGAAACGTCTGCAATACTTTGAGGATTTGCTGCAATCGGCGAATAATGACTTAGTGCGGGAGGCAAAGGCACAGGGGCGGATCTGTGCGGCGTATCTTTGCGAGAATACGCCGGAGCCGCTTTTTAACCTGGGGAACTGCTTTGGCGTGCGGCTGTTTGCACCCAACACGGGCTCCATGGACATTGCCACCTATTACATGACAAACCTTCTGTGCGAGACGGTCCGGGCAATCTTAGAGCGTGCCGTGGAGGGAGGTTATAATTTTGCAGACTGTCTCATCGCGCCGGATGGCTGTACCATGATGAACCGCTGTGCGGAGAACATGGAGCTTTTGCATGCCATGGAGGGAAACGAGAAGTTCTTTTACGAGCACATGGAGATTCCCTTTAAGGCGGATGACAATGGTGCGGAGCTGATGGCATTGCAGTGCAGGAACCATATTTTGAAGCCTCTTAGCGAGGTTTACGGCATCGACGTATC
Organism: uncultured Lachnospiraceae bacterium; assembly: GCA_900320485.1. GTDB lineage: Bacteria > Bacillota > Clostridia > Lachnospirales > Lachnospiraceae > Acetatifactor. The sequence continues at coordinate 8,966 of ONSO01000036.1, forward strand.
CGACGAGGCCATCCGGAAGGCCGTGGCGGTACATAACCGTGTTTGCGGGCTCATTCGTGCCCTTGGAGAATTCCGCAAGGAGGAAAAGCCCCGGATCACGGGGTATGAGTTTGCGGTGCTGACGCTGGCAACTTACGTTTGCCCGAAGGACCTTCTGATCGAAAAGCTGGAGGAGACCCTTGAGGAAGTGAAGACCAGGGAGCCGGATGACAAGAAATACCGGGCGCGCCTTGTGGTTGTAGGGTCGGAGATGGATGACGTGGAGTATATCCGGCTCATTGAGGAGTGCGGCGCCTACGTCTGTGCAGACCGCTACTGCTTTGGCTCCTTCCCCGGAAGAGATCCGATCGTTCTTACGGAGGACCGGGATGCCCTGACGCAGGTTTGCGAGCATTACGTCTATCACGGCCAGTGTCCGCGCCAGATGAACATGGAAAAGGTTTACGGCCGAAAGGAATACGTGGCGAAGCTTGCGAAGGAATTCCGCGCGGACGGCGTTATTTATAATCAGGTGAAATTCTGCGACCCATGGGCCTATGAGCGCCTCACGGGTACCACGGCTCTTCGGGAGGACTTTGGCTATCCCGTGCTCTCCGTGGACAGACCTTACAACATCCGATCCTCTGAAGGCCAGATGCGCACCAGAGTGCAGGCTTTCATTGAGAGCATTGAGATCAAGAAACTTCAAAAGTAGGAGAAGGAGGAAGACCGAATGAAGCGGAAGCTGGTACTGTTGGCGTGTGGCGTTATGGTGATGGGAAGCCTTCTGGGGGCTTGCGGGAATGCTGATGGCGGACAGGCGGGAAATGGCAAGCCCGTACAATCTGAAACGTCGGTGGCACCGGAGCTTGCGGCAAAATGGTCTTTGGTGCAGTTTACGGTCAATGGAAAGACTTCCAAGGCGGAGGAACTGCTTCCGGACGTGAGACTGAGAGCGCCGGAATTTACTTGTGAAGATGGCACGCACTGCGAGATTACGCTAAACGGGAAGTCCCATGCGGGGACCATTTCCAATGAGGACGGGGCTTACGTGATCAGTTTTAATGACACGGATCAGAAAATGACCGCCACTCTCGATGGCGACGTTTTGGAATTAACAAATACCAAGGGAACCGTAACGATGGTATTTCAATTAACGGAACAGGACGAAACTGCGGCCAATTAAGGGCCTGCGTTGTTGTGATAATGATGAGTACAAAAAATGAAAAGCCAAAAGGTCCGCTGGAGGTGATCCGGAATGGCGGGAAGCTGGGCCTTCGGGAAGAGATTATTTTAATATTGCGGCTTAGCGTACCGGCAATTCTTGCCCAGCTTTCCTCCATCATTATGCAGTATATTGATGCGGCCATGGTGGGGCGGCTTGGAGCCAATGCCTCCGCAGCCATAGGGCTTGTGTCAAGCACTACGTGGCTTTTTGGTGGACTGACCTCGGCCGCGGCCGTAGGGTTTTATGTTTGCGTTGCCCACAGGATCGGCGCCAATGACGAGGAGGGTGCCAGGCAGATCGTCAGGGGCGGGCTTGTGAGCGCCTTTCTTTTCAGCCTGATTCTTATGGCTGCCGGGGTGATTCTTTGCGGGCCGCTTCCTGCACTGATGGGAGGAGCCGCGGAGATCCGCGGGGATGCCGGCGCCTATTTTCTGGTTTATGCCCTGTCCATTCCCGTAAGAGCACTGCTTCATACCTCGCAGGGCATGATCCAGTCCAGCGGCAACGTAAGGCTCCCCAGTATTTTGAACGTGATCATGTGTGCGCTGGACGTGCTGTTTAATGCCATGTTCATTCCGCGGCTCGGCGTTCTTGGCGCTGCCCTTGGAACGGCGCTGGCATATGTTGTCATTGCGGCGGTCATGCTCTACGTACTGCTGTTTAAGTCGCCGGCGCTGTCCCTTGCGGGGCGCAGTGATAAGGCATTCAGCCCGCGGGAGTTTTTGGCGAAGGAAATGCCCATGTCCTTAAAGATCGCCATTCCCGTTGCCATTGACAATATCATCATGGGCTTTGCTTACGTGGCGTTTACCCGGATCGTCTCCCCTTTTGGAACCGTAGCCGTGGCCGCAAACTCCTTTGCCATCACGGCGGAGAGCCTTTGCTACATGCCGGGGTACGGCATCGGCGTGGCTGCCACCACCATCATCGGTCAGTGCGTGGGGGCCAGGCGGAGAGAGGAAGCAAAGCGTTTGGGATGGCTTGCCACCATTCTTGGAATGCTGATCATGGGTGTCAGCGGAGCTTTTATGTGGGTATTTGCACCCCAGATGATCGGAATTCTGACGCCGGAGGAGGACATCCGGAGGCTTGGAGCCATGGTGCTTCGGATCGAAGCCTTTGCGGAGCCCTTGTATGGGGCGTCCATTGTGGCAGCAGGCGTTTTCCGCGGAGCGGGCGAGACATTGCTTTCCAGCGTCTTAAATCTTGTCAGCGTGTGGGCCGTAAGGATCCCGCTGGCATACTATCTTGGTAGCCTCTATGGTCTAAAAGGTGCATGGCTTGCCATGTGCGCCGAGCTCAGCTTCAGGGGCATGCTGTTCCTCGTAAGATTGCTGTTATGGGAGCGAAAAAGAAAAACGTGCCAACGAGAACCGTCCCCGGTGGCACGTGGATGGAGGATAGATCCATGGAAAAAGTTGTGAATGAAAAGAAAATACCGGGAGAGCAGCGGCTCGGGGTATTATATAACACGGGCAAGGTGAGGAAGCGCCGGGAGTGGCGCGGCTTTAAGGATACCATGTATGACTTCGGGCAGTGGCTGGGTACCTGGAAGATCATGATGGGCGTGTCCATGGGGAGGGGGTTCCTCAAGGGCCTGTTCCGTTACCGCTGGATGGTGAATTTTCTTGCGGTGCCCCACATGATCGATAAGTTCACCATTGGACAGCGGGATGAGATCCTTAGGATCACCCATATCGGCATGGGCTACGTGTCCTATGAGGTGGCGGGCATCATCAAGCAATGCCTGCGGGCGGACAGAAGATGCGGAAATGACAAGAAGTTTTCTGACAAGTGCGTTCTAGTGGATGAAAATGCCATGACCTCTTACATGATGGGGTTCCCGAACCTGATCGCCCTGCAGCGCGAGGTGCCCACGCTCTTTGCGGCAAACCTCATCAATCAGAATTCGGACGTTCATTACATTGACGTGGCGCAGGCCTTTGGACTTCCCGGGGACGTATGTCCCATGCCGGAGGTGGAGGCGGGAGTTTCCATTGAGGATGACTTTGTGGTGGCCGGGGCCTGCGCCGTGCAGGTAAACACTACCTGCGACGGTTCCATGCTGGGAAACGGCATTATTGCAAAGCGACTGGAGAAGCAGTATGGCATTCCCACCTTCCAGATGGCGTCGCCCCTTCGTCACCGCAGCGAGGACACGCAAAAATATGCGGCGGAGGAGATCAAGCGTGCCATTGCCTTTATCGAAGAAAAGACGGGAGAGAAATGGGACTGGAAGGCCTACTTTGCGGCGGCAAAGCGCGTGAATCAGACCACAAGAAACCGCCTGGAATGGCTGGACGTAAATTCCACGCCCTATCCCCAGTTCTTTGGCGCCGTTTTTTCCCTCTATAACGATACCAACTACATGGGGAACTGCGGCCGAAGCGCGGAATTTCCACTGATCGATGAAAAGATTATGAAGCTGGTGCACAAGGGCTATGAAAACAAGACCATGATGGGGCCGGAGTACCGCCATCGCTGCATCGTCTGGGGCGTTCAGCCTCAGTACGTTATCGACATGCTCTACTGGATGGTGAAATGCTGGGGCGTGGTACCCCTGACGGACATGCTTTCCATGGTGATCGAGAAGGAGATCGCCGAGGAGGACACGCCGGAAAACCGCGAGCAGGCCTACTATGACATGGCCTATCTGTCCGAGAACATGATCATGAGAAATCATACCCACGGCGGCTATGAGGTTTTGGTGGATCAGCTATGGGAGTACTGCGAGCGCATGAACGCCGACATGGTCATGATGTGGGAACATATGAGCTGCAAGGCCCTCGTCGGCATGCACGGGCAATTTGAGGAGCAGGCCAGGGAGCGCGGCATCAAGCTTGTTTGGATCTCCCACGACCTCTGCGATCCCCGAATCTGCTCCCGCCAGGGCGTCCGTGACCAGTTCAACCGCTTTATGCGCACCGTCATGCGCGAGGAGCCCCTTGACCCCACTATGGAAGAACTCCCCGACAATGATGCTTGGTAGTCTCAAGGAGGGGCCCACGCGACTTTAAGTCCCAAGGAGGACCCGCGGAGCGGGAGATGCCTTGGGACAGCGTGGGAAGATGCCTTGAGACACAATTGCAGGAGAGGGACGAGCTGCCCTAAAGCTCGCAAGTCTCAAGGAGGTCGCACATCGTCCGGGGGACGATGGAATTGCGACGACCGGAGCGAAGCGTAGATCCCACGCGCCTTCGCGTATAAAGAAAAGGAGATGATTCAAATGATCGCTTTGAAGATTATTTTAATTATACTGGCCGTAATCGTTGCCCTGTTTTTACTTCTGTTTTGCATCTATTTCTTTAATCTTGACATGAAGCTGATCGTAAACGTGATCGCGCCGATCCTGGAAAAGTATCATGACAAGAAGAAACATGACCAGTACGTGTAATAAAACGCGTGATCAAGATATGACGTCATTTGGAATGGCCTGATGAAAGGCTGCATTTCAGGATTTTTACGATGACGGATCGGGAGGCGTAGGGGGATTTATTCTATTTCCTAGACGCAGGCATCGGGAATTACCCCTCAAAAGCTAATCCATCAGCCCCAAAGTCACCAAGGGATTAGCCGCCTGGAAGAAAATCCGAAGAATTTTTCTTCTCAAAAGCTAATCCATCAGCCCAAAGTCACCAAGGGATTAGCCGCCCGGAAGAAAATCCGAAGAATTCTTCCCCTCAAAAGCTAATCCATCAGCTCAAAGTCACCAAGGGATTAGCCGCCCGGAAGAAAATCCGAAGAATTCTTCCCCTCAAAAGCTAATCCATCAGCCCCAAACGCACAAAGGATTAGCTATGTGGAGCATTTAAGACCGGGCCGGGACGGAATGGCGGCAAAGCGTTGTCTAATTAAATGACTCCAGAACTTGTGCCAGAAACTTCTCGGCAATGGGCGTAAAGGACGGGTACTTATTCCAGATTAGGTATAATTCGGACGTTTGCTTTGGCGATAAAGGGCGAAAAACCAGCCCGCTTCCGTCTGAACAGTCGACAAGATGTTCAAAGGTCAACAGTATCCCCAGCCCCTCCTTTGCAAACATGGAACCGTTGTAGGACAGACGGAAAGAGCCTTCCAGATGAAGTCTATCAAAATCATCGCCTGCCCATGAGGAGATCTCATTATTCCAACTCTGCTCGGAACAAAAGAGCGGCTGCCCGATCAGGTCCTTTACCTTGAGCACTTTCCTTTTGGCAAGAGGGTGGTCTGCGGGCATGACGGCTCCCCAGATATCGGCTTCCGGAAATTTCACGGAATTGTACTTTGCGGAGTTTGGCTTTTCGCACAGTACCGCAAAATCAAGCAACCCCTTATCCAGCTTTTCCGTTACCTGCTCCGTGTCGCCACTGGTGACGTGAAAAGTAAAGCCGGGATATCTGCTTTTCAGCTTACGGATCTCCCTTGCAAGATACCTTATCTGATAGCTTTCAGCCAATCCGAAATAGACGTCGCCGCCGGTGACGTCATCTAAAGTAATAAATTCCCGCTCAATTCTGTCAGCCATGGTAATTAGATCTTCCGCGCGGTCGCGAAGAAGCATGCCTTCGTCCGTCAGGGAGATGCTGAAGCTGTGGCGCGTGAACAGCTTTTTTCCAAGCTCATCTTCCAGGGATTTTAAGGTTTTTGAAAGCGTAGGCTGCGTGACGTGAAGAATGTCCGCAGCCTTTGTCATATTCTCTTCTCTTGCGACGGCAAGAAAGTATCTTAGACTCTTGATTTCCATGGAAACCTCCCTTATACGTGCACTCAAAAAGCTTCGCCACTCAAAAAGCTTCGCTTTTTTCGTTCTTCGGCATTCGCCGAATATATGAATTTATAATTATGTGCTTACGTGAGCAAGCTCCCAACGCACAAATTATAAATTCATATGCACTGCTCATTGCTATATGACATTCTATTTTGGAATATCATGTTATTCATTTTATTCATTAGCGAAGATCTTGTCAAGCAATTATAATAAAGACGTGAGGTAGGACAAATGGAATTAAAGACGCTAATAGATAATCTTACGGACAATGGGTGCCGCGCGAATGACGTGGCAAGGGCAAGAGTGCTTTATGAATGCGGAGAAACGGATGCGCTTATAAAGCATCTTCGCAAATGCAGATGCGATCTGGTGGAAAAAATGCATGACAGCCAGAGAAAGGTTGACCGGATGGATTGCCTGATCAGACAGGCGCAAAAAGAAGCGAAAAAGGAGGAATAGAATCATGATCAAAAAGGAAGAACTTACGTTGGTGACGGAATGGGATAAGACATTTCCTAAGAGCGATAAGGTAGATCACGGGAAGGTGACCTTTGTGAATCGCTACGGGATCACGCTTGCGGCGGATACGTACGCGCCAAAGAATGCGGAAGGAAAGCTTCCTGCCATCGCCGTTTGCGGACCCTTTGGCGCGGTAAAGGAGCAGTGCAGCGGATTGTATGCGCAGAAAATGACGGAGAGAGGATTTTTCACGATGGCCTTCGACCCCTCTTTTACGGGGGAGAGCGGCGGAAACGTAAGATTCATGGCATCGCCGGACGTCAATACGGAGGATTTCATGGCGGCGGTGGACTTTCTTTCCCTGAATGACAGAGTGGACCCTGACAGGATCGGCATTATAGGCATCTGCGGCTGGGGAGGAATGGCAATCAACGCAGCGGCTCTTGATACCAGAATCAAAGCAACCGTGGCATCCACCATGTACGACATGACCAGAGTAAATGCAAACGGTTACTTTGACAGTGAGGACAGCGAAGAAGCACGCTATGAAAAGAAGAAGGCCATGTGCGCGCAACGGCTTGAGGACCTGAAGAAGGGGGAATACAAGCTGGGCGGAGGTGTTGTGGATCCGCTGCCGGAGGATGCACCTTTCTTTGTGAAGGATTATTATGATTATTATAAGACCGACAGAGGCTATCATAAGAGAAGCCTTAATTCCAACGGCGGATGGAACGTGATCGGATGCGAGTCCTTCATGAACCAGCCCATTCTGAAATATTCCCATGAGATCCGAAGCGCGGTGCTGCTCATCCATGGTGAAAAGGCACATTCCTGCTACTTTTCCAGGGATGCGTATGCGGACATGACGAAGGATGGTAAGTATGCGGAGAATAAAGAGCTGATGATCATTCCGAACGCGGTTCATACGGACCTGTATGACGGTGGTGACAAGGATTACATTCCGTTTGACAAGATCGAGAGTTTCATGAGAGACCATCTGAAATAAAGAATAAAAGGAATTCGAATGAAATGAAAAGAGTAAAATGCGCCCTTTGGGCAATCATAATGACGTTTGCAATCTCAGCGTGCGGGAGCAGTCCGGCAAACGATAGTACCGTTTCTGCGAGTGGAGGAAGTCCGGTATACGATGGTGCTGATTTAGCGAGTAAGCAGGAAGAGATTTCAAAAAAGACGGAAGAAATGACCTTGACTGTCGCTCCGAAGGATGGGCACGATGGAACGTCAGAAGAAGAACCAAAAGAAAAATCAAAAGACGAGGAAGAAATTATGGAGGAACTGATCCTTTCGATCGGAGACAGGGAAATATCTGTTACGTGGGAAGACAATGAGAGCGTGGATGCGCTGAAAGAGCTTGCCGGATCCGGAATGCAGGTCAATATGTCTATGTACGGGGGATTTGAGCAGGTTGGAAGCCTTGGCACTTCTCTTCCGAGGAATGACAGTCAGACAACTACAAATCCGGGTGACATAGTACTTTATTCAGGGAATCAGATTGTCATGTTTTATGGTTCAAATTCCTGGGCCTATACGAGGCTGGGAAAGATTACGGGACTTACGGAAAAGGAACTGAGAGATACCCTCGGAAACGGTGACGTTACGGTCAGTTTAAGCGTCGGGGCACGGTAGCAGTGGTTTCTGACAATTGCGAGCCCTTCGGCTCGTCCTCGCTTCGCTTCGGATTGCAAATTGCTTCGCAATTTCCAACTATTTTACCATACTTGGTGAGGAGTTATTCATTTTTGTAGCAATAAAAATGCCGTATTTATGCAATGTCATTAACTTAAGAATTAACCATCGTAGTGAGAAATAACAATTATTAATGGTTGCTTTATGCTCATATTTATGATATACTCTGTAGTGAGAAA
>ONSO01000253.1 GCA_900320485.1 uncultured Lachnospiraceae bacterium
CGGTAGTCAGCCACACTCCCCAAAAACCAATGGCAGGGATCCTTGTAAAGATCTGGGCAAAGGCCAGCCTTCCTGCCACCTCCGAAAGTCCGTTGATCATGGAGAAAGCCGCATCGCCGCATCCGTTCATGAGTCCTCTCGGTACATAGATCATGCCAAGCCCAAAATAGCAAAGGCTTGTGATTCGAAGTGCTCTCACCGCGATCCTTACGGTCTCCTCGTTATCCTTTACAAAAAGCCGTACAAGAGACTCTCCCCCAAGATACATCACGGGGATCATGGCAAGGCTGAAGACCAGCACCATGACAACGGCCTGCCGGAAGCCCTTGCGTACCCTGTTTACGTTGCCGGCACCAATGTTCTGCCCGGAATAGGTTGTCACGGCGCTGCTCAGGGAAGAATACGGCTGCTGGACCAGTTGCTCGATCCGGGCCGTCACCGTGTATGCCGCCATGACCGTCTCGCCAAACCCGTTTACCACGCCCTGAAGGGCCATGCAGGACACTGCGATCATGGAGCTTTGCAGCGCAATGGGGACGCCAAGCTTAAAGGATCTTGCAATGATCTTGCCGTGGGGCTTAAGCTCCTCTCTTGTCAACTGGAAATACGGCACCTTAAGATAGGCATAAGCAAGGCAGCTGATGGCGGAAATGAACTGCGCAATGACGGTGGCAAGTGCAACGCCAAACACCCCAAGTCCCAATCCCAGCACAAAGGTCAGATCCAGCACCACGTTCACAAGACTCGACAGGATCAGGAAATACAGCGGCGTCCTGGAATCGCCCAGTGCCCGAAGGATGGAGGACACGCCATTGTACGTTGCAATTCCAAGGATTCCCATGCAGGTTGTACGCATGTAAAGAACGGAGGACGGCAATATGGAATCCGGCACTCTTAATAGCTGCAGGATGGCCGGGGCCGTCAAAAAACCCACAATGCTCACGGTCAGTGCCGCGGCCGACAACACGTAGAAGGAATTTGCAATGGTTGCCCGTACGTTTTCGTCGTCATCCGCTCCGTAGAATTGTGAAACTATGACTCCAATTCCAATTGCAAGGCCCGAACTCAGGGAAAAAAACAAAAAATTGGTAGAACCGCAAGTTCCCACCGCTGCAAGGGCGTCAGACCCCACAAAGTTCCCTACCACCATGGAATCCACCATGTTATACAGTTGCTGGAACAAGTTTCCTACCAGGAGAGGAAGCGCAAATTTTAATATATGCTTTGCAGGGCTTCCAACGGTCATGTTTGTCATTTGTCTCTTTGACATTTCTTTCTCTTAAACCTCGTCAATCATTGTAATTACACACGTTTTGCCACTTTTATTTTTCAAATATATACTATCACCTTTCCCGCTTCCTTCCAATCAACCCTTGCCAAATTATGCTTATATTTTGTTATCATTATTTGTTCTTGACATTTGCACAAAAAAAGCATAAATTTTAAGTATATTCTATAATATATGCCGTTTTACGACTTTCTAAAAAAGTCAAAAAAGTAAATTTCTAATAGTTTTTATCAATAATTGGAGGTCAAATTTGACAAATAACAAGAAGCCAGAACATTATTACTTCCCACAACCGGTCAACGTCATCTTCTCCGTTCCGGATAAATACGAGTTGCATTGGCACCGCTTCACGGAAATCCTCTTTTATCCCCCGGAGCTCACCGCAAAAAAGAATCCCAGAGTCTGCGTGGATCAGAATTATTATGAGATGCGACCGGGCGACGCCCTGTTTATCTGGTCCAGTGAAATGCATTCCGTGGAAGCCAACGATGAACGAGTTTTGACGGGTATACAGTTCCCAGCCTCTTTGGTTACGGATCTGCCCGAATTTGCCGCCTACTTTCATCTTTTCCGCAATTATCACCTGATCCGTCACGATGATCCGGAGATGGAGAGCTTTGCGGAATACGTACACGTAAAATTTCAGCAGCTTGCGGACGTGGAAACGTCACAGGCTCCCTTCCGGGGCGTGGAGGAGCTGATCTGCGTCTATGAACTGTTCATGCAGTTTGGCATGCATCTTCAGAATTTCATTCTTCCGTCAGAAAACGGCGGCAGGCAGGGAAACAACCGCACCATCGACAAGATCAATGCCGCCTGCAGATACATTGCGGAAAACTGTGATAAAGACCTGACGCTGGACAGCATTGCCGATCAGGTAGGTTTTAGCTCCTGCTATTTCTCCAGAGTATTCAAGCAGACCATTCAATGCAATTTCGTGGAATACTTAACGCTCCAGCGTCTAAAGCGCGCCCAGAGTCTTTTGGCGGATTCCGATTCCGCCATCACCACCATTGCCATGGAATCCGGTTTTAAGAGCATCTCTACCTTTAACCGCGTCTTCCAAAGATACAAAGGATGCTCTCCCAGCGAGTTCAAAAAGCATTACCTTCAAAGCTAAGCATTCAAAAAGCCGGCCCCAGGGGACCGGCTTTTTTGGCACTACTTTTCCGTATTATTCTTGCATTAATACAAATAAACTCGTCCGTTTTTATAAGCTTCATCGTTTTGGATAGACTCCAGCGAATCCTTGTCAAACTGGCACTCGGAAAATGACACGTAGGAATACTCATCCACGTAGACCATTTCTCCCTTCAGTTTCTTGAAGGAGCAGTCATAAAAGTTCAGGTTCGACCCCGTGGCAGAAAACATGGTATATTCGGCGCAGTTTTCAAACTTCGTTCCGTTGATCGCCACGTAACCGGCATCAATTGCATACATGCAGCCATAAGTACAGTCATGGATCACGCTGTCAGCGATTTCACCTCCGTAGCCGCCCAGAATTCCTAAGCCATAAGCTCCGCAGCCATACATATCACAGTCCTTCACGGTATAGTAACAGCTATAGGCAAAGTCTACCACGTTGCCGTCGCAGTGTCCCGGTTCCACCTCATGAC
>ONSO01000084.1 GCA_900320485.1 uncultured Lachnospiraceae bacterium
GCCCGGAGGAAGCTTTCAGGGATTGGAACGGTAAGTTTTCAAGAACGGGAAAAGAAGATTACCGCACGGAAGAAACTTTTAGGTGATTAGGCGGTAAGAATGCGAGAACAGAAAAAGAAGATTACCGCACGGAAGAAACTTCCGGGTGATTAGGCGGTAAGAATGCGAAAACGGGAAAAGAAAATTACCGCACGGAAGAAGCTTCAAGGGAATTGGACGGTAAAATCGCGAAAACGGGAAAAGAAGATTACCGCCCGGAGGAAGCTTGAGGGCGATTGGACGGTAAGATCGTGAAAACAGAAAAAGAAGATTACCGCCCGGAGGAAGCTTAAGGGCGATTAGAAGGTATTCGGGAGGAAAATCAAGAGAAAATAAAAAATACAGCAACAAGCAAGCCCACATGGGACGGGCAAAAAAAGAAAGGAAGGTTCAATCTTATGAAAATCTTATTTTATGCTGCAAAAACCTATGACAGGAAGTCTTTTGACGGAATTAAGGGTCAGTTTCCGGAAGTGGAGATCGACTACATCGATCATGAGCTGGAACCGAGAACGGCGGCACTGGCGAAGGGGTATGACGGCATCTGTGCTTTTGTGAGCGCGGACGTAGGGGCAAAGACGCTGGAAGTACTTCATGACTGTGGCGTTAAAGTGGTGCTGATGAGATGCGCGGGCTTTAACAACGTGGACGTGGAAAAGGCGAAGGAGCTTGGCATCATCGTAAAGAGAGTGCCGGGGTATTCTCCGGAATCCGTGGCAGAGCTGGCCATGGGACTGGCGCTGGCCGTGAACAGAAGATTATATAAGGCATATAATAAGGTTCGCGAGAACGATTACACCTTGAAGGGCTTGCGCGGCGTGAATTTCTACGGAAAGACCGCCGGGATCGTTGGAACCGGTAAGATCGGTGCTGCCATGTGCAGGATCTGCCGCGGCTTTGGCATGCGCGTCATTGCTTATGACGTATACCAGAACCCTGCCCTGAAGGATTTTGTAGAGTACGTGACCATGGATGAACTGCTGGCACAGAGTGATCTTATTTCCCTGCATTGTCCGCTGATGGACAGCACGTTCCACATGATCAATCTTGAAACCATCAAGAAAATGAAGGATGGTGTGATCCTCGTAAATACTTCCCGCGGCGCACTTGTGAATACGCAGGAGCTCATCGAAGGCATCCGCCTGAAGAAATTCCTTGGAGTTGGCCTTGACGTTTATGAGGAAGAGACGGGCAACGTGTACGAGGACCGTTCCGATGAGATCATGATGCACTCCGTAACCGCAAGACTTTTGGCATTCCCTAACGTAATGATCACTTCCCATCAGGGATTTTACACAAAAGAAGCTTTGGAAGCCATTGCAGAAACAACGCTGCAAAACATGATGGATGCCAAAGAAGGAAAGAAGACCGCCAATGACGTATGCTAAGGCGCCTCGGCAATGATGGATGCTAAGGCACCTCGGCAATGACGTATGCTAGGGCGCCTCGGCAATGATGGATGTGCTAGGGCGCCCCGGTAATGATGGATGCTGACGTGCCGCGACAATGTCGGTTGCTGACGTGATCGCGTCTTGAAAACGGCGGGATTTTATGGTAAGCTAAAGTGAAACGTGACTTGAACGGAGGAGAAAAATGGAACAATATAAGCAGGAATTTATTGAATTCATGGTGGATTGCGGGGTTTTGAAGTTTGGCGAGTTTACGTTGAAGAGCGGCAGAAAGTCCCCGTTTTTTATGAATGCAGGCGGATACGTAACGGGATCACAGCTGATGAAGCTGGGCGAGTATTATGCGAAGGCCATTCATGACAAGTATGGAGATGATTTTGACCTGCTGTTCGGACCGGCTTACAAGGGAATTCCCATCGGAGTTGCGACTTCCATCGCATTCAGCAAGCTTTACGGCAAGGAAATCCGGTATTGTTCCGACCGCAAGGAGGAAAAGGATCACGGCGCAGACAAGGGAAGCTTCCTTGGAAGCAAGCCTCAGGATGGTGACAGGGTTGTCATGATCGAGGACGTAACCACATCCGGAAAGTCCATGGAAGAGACGGTTCCCAAGGTAAAGGGTGCCGCTGACGTTACCATCATTGGACTGATGGTGTCACTGAACCGCATGGAGGTTGGCCTGGGCGGTGAGAAGAGTGCACTTGAGGAGATCAAGGAAAAGTACGGTTTTGAGGCTAACGCCATTGTAAACATGGCGGAGGTAACGGAGTACCTTTACAATAAGCCCTACAAGGGAAAGATTTACGTGGATGACGAGATCAAGAAGGCGCTGGACGCATATTATGCGCAGTACGGCTGCAAGAACTGACAAGTGTCGGACGCAGCGTACGTGAAGAAGAGACGGGCTTGACCGGGGCGGGTCGCTTCGGGAAAGCGTAAGGGATAGTAGACAGAGCTGACGAAATGGAGGTATGAGCATGGAAGAGAAAGTCTATAAGGTGATGGGAGGCGCCGGCGCCATGAACATTGTGTTGGGCGTGGTGATGCTGGTGGTTGGAGTTACGGCGGGAGTTCTCCTCATCATTGGAGGCTCTAAGCTGGTGAACAAAAGGACGATGCTTACGTTTTAAGTAAGAGCAAAGGCATTTTCCCAAGACACGGGAGATGCCTTTGTCCGTGTAAGGGGGCAGGAAAAAGGCCTGCGCAGAGCAGGAAGAGTGCAGGCTGCAGGAAAAAAGCCTGCGCAGAGCAGAAAAAGTGCAGGCTGCGGGAAAAAAGGCCTGCGCAGAGCAGGAAGAGTGCAGGCTGCTGGAAAAAAGGCCTGCGCAAAGTCGGAAGGACGTTGGAGACGATGGGAAAGAAAAAGGGAAAACCGGCAGGAAGAAATTACAAATTTACGAATAAGACACACCCGGCGAAGGCCGTGTGTTCCGTTATGCTGGCTTGCGTGAGCCTTTTAGGGGTGTGCGCGGTGGTCTATCTTTCCTTTCAGGGGCAAGGGGAAACGAAGCCCGGGTACGGATTAACGGGGCTTTTGGCAGTGATCTTTTCGATCATTGGCGAGGTTCTTGGAGTTTTGTCTTTTCGAGAGAGGGATTCGTTTTACGTGGTCAGCTGGGTGGGAACCATCCTGAACCTGATCGTGCTTATTGGAGTGGGTTTCCTGTTTTCCTTGGGAATCTGAGCTTGCGGCGTCAGGTGTAGCCGGCGACGACGCAAGACAGGAACCCGGCAGGATGGAGAAACGGGAGCCGGGAAGAGTGGCGAAGCGACAGCCGGCAACGACGCAAGACAGGAACCCGGCAGGATGGAGAAAAGGAGCCGGGAAGAGTGGCGAAGCGACAGCCGGCGACGAGACAAGACGGGAACCCGGCAGTGCAGTAAAACGACATGCGATGCGAGGTATAACCGGCAGAGCAGAAAATAAAACGACGTTAGAAAGTTGAGGAATCAGATGGAATCAGATCTGGAGTATTTGGAGGAGCGCCATGGGCTGGCCATGGAGCGGATCCGGGAGATCATGACGGAAGGCCTGGCCCAGGCAAGCGAGACCCAAGGCAGCCACGCCAAGAAGAATGAGGCGGCGGAGAACCAGGCAAGCGAGACCCAAGGCAACCACGCCAAGAAAAATGAGGCAGCGGAGAACCAGGCAAGCGAGACCCGAGGCAACCACACCAAGAAAAATGAAGCAGCGGAGAACCGGGCAAGCGAGATTGTGGGAAACCAGGCAGGCAACGCGGCGTTAGGGGAAACTGCGGCAGAGGCTGGCGCATGGGAAGGTTTTGATGAGTATTTCCGCCGCATGGCGGGATTTTTGGTGCTTTTGGATGACAATAAGAGGTTTCTGGCGAAAGGGGGGCTTAGAAAGGCTTCCCTGGAGGAGCTGGGGCGGCGCAATCACGCGCTTTATGAGGACGTGCTTCCGGAGAATTATGGGAAGAGCTTTGGAAATCCGGCCTATGCCGTGGCAAGGCTTGGAGAGGCATATGGCAGGCTTTTGAGCTTTTTGCACGTGGAGCTCATGGCGGCGATCTCGTTTTGCTATGAGGGAAAGCTGGAGGATCTTGTGATCCGGGAGGAGCTGTTTTTAGAGGTATACGGGCTGTTTGAAGCAAGCCTTTCGGAGACGGGAACGCTTGAAAAGGCAGAGAGCGTAAGGGAGGTGCTGTACTGGTTTGTCAGCGATTATTCCGAGCTTGGAAAGCGCAATCACGTCGGACAGATGACGGTTCCGGGGGAGAGCGCGGTCATCCGCATTTTGGATGAGGCCGACCCGGAGGACCTGCGGTGGTTGTATGCCTATGGCCAGTACGTCGGCAAAAATGAGCTGGAGATCGCCGCGTTCCTTAAGGAACAGCCGGAGGAGACCATCCGTCTCATGGCGGATACCTATACGGAGGGGTATCGCATCGGTTTTGAAGTGACGGGAAAGGACCTTGGCAAGAAAAAAACGGCGGAGCTGATCTATCCCATCGGATTTGAGAGGATGATGAAGAGGGCAGCGGAGAACCTTAGAAAGATCGGCCTTGAGCCCGTGGGGCGCGATCAGTCACTGGGGTACTGGTATGGCTCGGGAACTGGCTATTCCACCAGCCCGAACCGTCAGTATGAATTTGACCACAGGGAGGACCAGGCCTTGTTTCTGGACAAGGCGCTGGTGCAAAGGTGCCTTGAGGTTTTGAAATCTGCCTTTGAGGAATGCAAGGAGCAGGCCCTTTGGTATGCAGGCCCGGCCGTGGTGGAAACCTTTGGAGAATCGGATTTTGAACCCGTGATGAAGCCGGAGGCGGCGACCATGACGGAGGAGCAGAACGGCCTTTGGGTGGAGTACCGCTCTCGCATGCGCCGGATACAGATGGAGTATATCCTTGAGGAGGAGCGCAGCTTTACCATCATTGCCTTCCCCCTGCCGGAGATCCGTGAGGCGCTGCCCGATGACTCGCCGGAGACTTATGGGAAGTTTTTTGAGGAGATCATTAAGATCAACACCTTGAATTACAAGACATATCAGGAAATCCAGACGACGATCATCGACGCCCTGAACCTGGCGGATCATTGCGAGATCAAGGGCATGAACGGTAACCGGACGGACCTTCGCGTGAACCTGTATAAATTAAATGATCCTGAGAAGGAAACCATTTTCGAAAACTGCGTGGCGGACGTCAACATCCCCGTGGGAGAGGTATTTACCTCACCTGTGCTTGAGGGGACAAACGGTCTTCTTCACGTAAGCCGCGTATTCCTGAACGGGCTGGAGTACAAAAATCTCTCCATCCGTTTTGAAAACGGCATGATCGCGGAATGGAACTGCAGTAATTTCGAGACGGAGGAAGAGAATCTTGCGTTTGTAAGGGACAACGTGCTGTATAAGCAAAAGACCCTGCCCATGGGGGAATTTGCCGTGGGAACCAATACCACGGCCTACGTGGTTGCCAGAAAGTACGGCGTGCAGGGAAAGCTTCCCATCCTGATCGCGGAGAAGACGGGGCCTCACTTTGCGGTGGGCGACACCTGTTATTCCCATGCGGAGGACGTAAAGGTCTACAATCCGGACGGCAAGGAGATCGTGGCCAGGGACAATGAAGTCTCGATCCTGCGCAAGACGGATCCCGCCAAGGCATATTTTAACTGCCATACGGACGTAACCATTCCCTATGACGAACTGGGCGAGCTTACGGCGGTGAAGAAAAACGGGGAGCGCATCCCCATCATCCTGAAGGGCCGTTTTGTGCTCCCCGGGACGGAGGAATTGAACAAACCGCTGGATTCTTAAGAGAATCTTAATAAAAAAAATGTTGAAAAGTACCTTGCATACTGTCCGCATTTCTAGTAAACTATTGACTAGATATTGTGGACAGTTTTGCTTTTTAGTGGCTTATCTAGTTCTTTGAGGCGACGATCACAATCAATTTGAGGAGGAAGCGGAAGAAAATGGAAGTTGCAAAGGTTGGCATTGTTATGGGCAGTGATTCCGACATGCCCGTAATGGCAAAGGCGGCAGACATTCTGGAGGAGCTGGGAGTCCCTTATGAGATGACCATCATCAGCGCCCACAGAGAGCCTGACGTATTTTTTGAGTATGCGAAAAATGCGGAGAAAAAGGGATTTAAGGTGATCATTGCAGGCGCAGGCATGGCAGCACATCTGCCCGGCATGTGCGCGGCGATCTTTCCCATGCCGGTGATCGGCATCCCCATGCACACCACCTCACTGGGCGGCAGGGACTCCCTGTACTCCATCGTACAGATGCCCTCCGGCATTCCCGTGGCAACGGTGGCCATTAACGGCGGCGCCAATGCAGGACTCCTTGCGGCGAAGATCCTAGCTACCTCCGATCCGGCCCTTCTTGAGAAGCTCAAGGCCTACTCCGAAAAGCTGAAGGATCAGGTAGTTGCCAAAGACGCCAAACTTCAGGAGATCGGCTACAAGAAATACATGGAAAAATGATCATCACTCCATGGTCGTGACAAGCCACTCCCGAGAAAATTTACAAACCCAGCCTTTAATGGCAGAATGAGAGGAAAAAATGGATTACAAGAAAGCAGGCGTGGACATTGAAGCCGGATACAAGTCGGTAGAACTGATGAAGAAGCACGTGAAGGAGACCCTTCGCCCCGAAGTGATGGGGGGCCTTGGAGGATTCTCCGGCGCCTTCTCCATGGCAGGATTTAAGGACATGGAAAACCCCGTGCTCTTGTCCGGTACGGACGGCGTGGGAACCAAGATCAAGCTGGCGTTCCTTCTGGACAAGCATGACACCGTGGGAATCGACTGCGTGGCAATGTGCGTGAACGACGTGGCATGTGCCGGCGGCGCCCCCCTTTTCTTCCTGGACTACATAGCATGCGGCAAGAACTATCCCGAGAAGATCGCCGAGATCGTAAAGGGCGTAGCGGAAGGCTGCAAGCAGGCCGGATGTGCACTCATTGGCGGCGAGACCGCAGAGCATCCCGGATTGATGCCCGAGGATGAATATGACCTGGCCGGCTTTACCGTAGGCGTGGCAGATGCCAAGGACATTATCGACGGATCCAACATTAAGCCCGGCGATACCCTCATCGGCATTGCTTCCTCCGGCGTACATTCCAACGGCTTCTCCCTTGTGAGAAAAGTCTTTGAGATGACCAAGGAAAGCCTGAACACCTATTATGACGAGCTTGGAACGACCCTGGGCGAGGCGCTGATCGTTCCCACCAGGATCTACGTAAAGGCCCTGAAGGCAGTCAAGGACGCAGGCGTTACCGTGAAGGGCTGCAGCCACGTGACCGGCGGCGGCTTCTACGAGAACATTCCCAGAATGCTTCCCGACGGCATCCGCGCGGAAGTGAAGAAGGACAGCTACGAAGTACCTGCCATCTTTAAGCTTCTTCAGAAGACCGGCGACATTGCCGAGGAAATGATGTACAACACTTACAACATGGGCCTTGGCATGGTACTGGCAGTGGATCCCGCAGATGCGGACAAGACCGTTGCAGCCTTGACGGCAGCAGGCGAGAAGGCATACGTAGTTGGTACCTGCGTTGCAGGAGAAAAGGGCGTGACCATATGCTAAAGATCGTTGTATGCGTGTCCGGCGGAGGAACCAATCTGCAGGCCATCATGGATGCCATTGACGCCGGAAAGATCACAAATACGGAAATCCTTGCGGTGATCAGCAACAATCCCGGGGCAAAGGCTCTGGAGCGTGCGAAGAACCACGGCATTGCAGGCATTTGCCTGTCCCCGAAGGACTATCCTGACAGGGCAGCCTTCAACGAGGCCTTTACGGCAAAAATGTGTGAGCTGGCACCGGACCTGGTTGTCCTTGCGGGTTTCCTCGTAAAGATCCCCGAGCAGATGGTGGCAAAGTTCTCAGGAAGGATCGTAAACATTCATCCGTCCCTGATCCCCTCCTTTTGCGGCGTGGGATATTATGGCCTCAAGGTACATGAAAAGGCTCTGGAGCGCGGCGTGAAGGTCACGGGCGCAACGGTGCATTTTGTGAACGAGGGCATGGACGAAGGCCCCATCATTGCACAGAAGGCCGTGGAGGTTCTGGACGGCGATACGCCGGAGATCCTGCAGAGAAGGGTCATGGAGCAGGCAGAGTGGCTCCTGCTTCCCCAGGCCATTGACGACGTGGCAAACGGAAGGATCGCCATTGTGGACGGACACGTGAGAAGAGTATAAGAAGGGCGGAGAAAAACAAATGAAAGTATTGATCGTCGGAGGCGGCGGCCGTGAGCATGCGATTGCCGTCAGCATGAAGAAGAGTAAGCGGGTAGACAAGATCTACTGCGTTCCCGGAAATGCCGGCATCGCGCAGATCGCGGAGTGCGACCCCTCCATCGGCGTGATGGAGTTTGACAAGATCGTGGCGTATGCCAAGGAAAAGGCCGTGGATCTTGTATTTGTGGCACCGGATGATCCCCTGGTGGGAGGCCTGGTGGACGTACTTGAGGCGGCAGGGCTGCGGGCCTTCGGACCCAATAAGGCAGCGGCAATCCTTGAGGGAAGCAAGGCATTTTCCAAGGATCTGATGAAAAAGTACAACATTCCCACGGCGGCTTACGAGACCTTTGATGATCCCGAGAAAGCCCTTGCATATCTTGAGACCGCGCCCATGCCCATTGTACTTAAGGCAGACGGACTGGCGCTGGGGAAGGGCGTACTGATCTGCAACACGCTGGAGGAGGCAAAGGCCGGCGTGAAGGAGATCATGATGGACAAGCACTTTGGAAGCGCCGGGAACCGCATGGTCATCGAGGAATTCATGACCGGAAGAGAGGTTTCGGTTCTGTCCTTTGTAGACGGAAAGACCATCCGCATCATGTCTTCCGCCCAGGATCACAAGCGTGCCAAGGACGGTGACCAGGGTCTGAACACCGGAGGAATGGGGAACTTCTCCCCCAGCCCCTTCTACACCGAGGAGGTTGACAAATTCTGCAAGGATCACATTTATCAGGCCACGGTGGACGCCATGGCGGCAGAGGGAAGGCCTTTTAAGGGCGTGATCTTCTTCGGACTCATGCTGACGCCCAAGGGACCGAGAGTCCTTGAATTCAACGCGAGATTCGGCGATCCCGAGGCGCAGGTGGTGCTCTGCCGCATGAAGAATGACATTATGGACGTGGTAGATGCCTGCATCGACGGCACGCTTGACAAGGTGGAGCTGGAATTTGAGGACAAGGCGGCGGTTTGCGTGGTACTGGCCTCCGACGGATATCCCGTGTCCTACAAGAAAGGCTTTGAGATCAAAGGCCTTGAAAACTTTGAAGGAAAAGAAGATTACTACTGCTTCCACGCCGGAAGCAAGTTTGACGATCAGGGAAGAGTCGTGACAAACGGCGGAAGAGTCCTTGGCGTTACGGCAAAGGGCGCAACCCTGAAGGAAGCCCGCGCTAAGGCGTATGAAGCGACAAAGTGGGTGGATTTCGAGAATAAGTACATGCGTACCGACATCGGAAAGGCCATCGACGAGGCATAAAGGACCGGCCCTTACGGAAAGGCCATCGACGACACGTAAACGTCCGCCCTGACCGGGGCGGCGTGAAGTCTTAAAAAAGCGAAGGAAGATAGAAAAATTTAGGAAGGAAGGCAAAGAAAAAATGGTGGGGAAGACACGCGAGATGAAGATTTGGCAGAAGTTCGTCGTAATGCTGACGCTTGCATTTGCTTTGGTGATCTTTGCAGACGC
Organism: uncultured Lachnospiraceae bacterium; assembly: GCA_900320485.1. Taxonomy (GTDB): domain Bacteria; phylum Bacillota; class Clostridia; order Lachnospirales; family Lachnospiraceae; genus Acetatifactor. Next base: position 9,625 of record ONSO01000084.1, read on the forward strand.
ATTCAAGATCGTCAGCAGGGCTGAGGCAGGAACGACGACTACGACGGTAAACATGAGAAAGACTCCCAGCAAGAACGGAGATCTTGTGAAGAAGCTGGAACAGGGCACCGAGGTTGAACTGGGGAACCTGGTAGACGGCAAGGACGGCGACGGCAAGAAGTGGTACGAGGTTACCGCAGGCGGCAGCACCGGATACATCCGTTCCGATCTTGTAAAGAAGGGTGCGGCAGCCCAGACCGGCACGCAAACTCCCGCAACAAATGAGATTGAGACGGTGACGCCCGTTGGAGCAACCATCTCCGGCAGCAACACGGTCCGCGTGCGCACCAGCGCTGACACCAATACCAGCAACAACATCCTGTCCACCGTAAACAAGGGCACGGAGGTAACGGTCATCGGTAAGACCGTAGGCACGGACAAGAAGACCTGGTATCAGGTAAAGCTTCAGGTAAACGGCAAGGACGTTGTAGGTTACGTAAGAAGCGATTATCTTGCACTGAGCGGTGAAATCAAGGCATGGGATCCGGAAAGCGAGACAAACGAGCCCGAGGACGTTACGCCCCAGCCCGTAGACAACGATCCCCAGCCCGTGGAAAATACCGAGCCCAAGAAGCGTTATGAGACCAAGCTCATCAACGACCAGTGGTGGATCCTGGACTATGAAAAGAGCGAGCAGTACGGCATTGAAGATCTCTTTAACGCAGCTGAGAAATACAAAGAGCTTTATGAAGGCGCAAACAAGAAGGCAAAGGGTGCAAAGGGGTGGATCATCTTCCTTGTGATCCTTGTACTTGCAGCCTGCGGTGCCGTTGCATATCTGCTCTACAGACTGAAGGAAGTAAAGGAAGACGCGTTCATCGCCAACATTGAAAACAACACTCCCAGAAGAACCGCTGACAGACCTCGTCAGGAGGCAAGAGGCGGCGCCAACGGAAGAGAAAGACCCGCCATCAAGGATGGCCTTGAGCCCAGAAGCCGCGAGGAGGCACAGCGCCCCGCAAACGGCCAGAGAAGCTCCGGCCAGCGCCCTGCGCAGGCAGGCCAGCAGCGTCCCGCAGGCAATCAGGAGCGTCAACGCATGGTGAATCCCGCGCAGGCAGGCCAGCAGCGCCCCGCAGGTAATCAGGAGCGCCAGCGCATGGCTTGGCAGACGGTTCAGCGCGGCCATGCCGTAGCCAACGGACTGCCTGTCATCACCGTTAATCGCGTCGGTGAAGAAGACGGTGTTCCCTTCTGGGGCACGTCGTTTGTGGCTGGTCCACAGGGAGAACTCCTCTATGAGGCCCCCATTGACCAGGAGGTTGAGACCATTGTCGATGTTGACCTCAAGCGCAGCGAACAGGTACGTCGCTGGTGGCCTTTCCTTCG
>ONSO01000132.1 GCA_900320485.1 uncultured Lachnospiraceae bacterium
CTTGTGAAAACAATTGCTTTCTGCCCTTTGGGCGCATGAAATAATATTTTCTGCTTCGTTTTGTTAATTTAAGTAAATTTAACTTGTTTTTAATTATGTTTTAATCATACTACCGGTTTTGGGATTTTTCAATGCGCCCTTTGCAATTTTCCTATTTTTGTCGTTTTGCACATTTTTAAAGTCACTAATTTAGCTATTTTTGCAGAAGTATATTTCAAAAATCCTCTTTTCAAAAAGAAAGACTCATGCTATGATGTTTAAAAGTAAATTTAGTTAATTTTACTTAATTTATTAGTTTGAGTATTTGTTAACTTAACAATTAAATTAACCATCTTAATTTAAGAAAGGAACTCGCATTATGGAAAAAACATTCCCGAAGCTCACAAATCCCGACAGCACCCCCGCTGCAGAAGCCCTCTATGAATTTCTTTGGTCCATGAAGGGCAAAGGCATTCTCGCAGGCCAGCAGGAATTTCCCTCCGATCAAAATCACGGCGAGGAGCTCCGTTATATTAAGGAGGTCACCGGCCAGGAGCCTGCCATTCTCGGACTGGATTATATCGGCAACGACTTTGACGGCGTAAACAAAAGGGCCAAGGCCTGGCATGACCGGGGCGGCATAGTCTCCATCTGCTGGCACTGGGGCATTCCTCCTTATGGACTCGGTTATCTTTCCAGCAAGGAATCCGTGGATCTGGAAGAGCTGCTGACGCCGGGAACGGAATTAAACAAAGGCTTTATCGCCAACATGGACTTAACTGCCGCCGCCCTGAAGGAGCTGCAGGCCGAAGACGTTCCCGTTCTCTGGAGACCCTTTCACGAATTTGACGGCACGTGGTTCTGGTGGGGCAAGGGCGGCTCCTCAGCTTTTATCCGTCTCTGGCGTGCCATGTATGACCGTTACGTCCATTTTCACGGCCTTAACAACCTCATCTGGGTCCTTGGATATGCCGGTGAAAAGGGAGAAGGCTATTATCCCGGCGACGACTGCGTAGATATATTTGGCGTTGACTGCTACAGTGAAGGCGTGCACGAAGATTTGTACCGCTGGGTGCTGACCCAAACAGACAAAAAAATGCCTCTTTGCCATCATGAGAATGGTCCCATCCCGGAACCCGGTCTCCTTCAGGAAAAAGGCATTGACTGGGGATGGTTCCTTACCTGGCATACCATCCATATTCACGAGCAAAACAGCCGCTCCTACCTCAATTACGTTTATAATCACCCTTACGTCATAACGCTAAAGGGCTTACAAGAAAAACGGGCGCGATAAAGCGTCCGTTTTTTTACGTTTACGTTTGTTTTAATCACCTTTAATGCGTTTGCCAGTCCTTACGCATTTGCCAGTTTTTTCAGCTCCTCCAGCATCTTCGGCAGTCCCTCTGCCATATTCTCATCGTTAAACTGACAGGTGCCAACCTTCTTATGTCCGCCGCCGCCATACTTTAACATCAAGCTTCCCACGTCCACGGCAGAGGTCTTATTTAAGATGCTGTAGCCCACGGCTGCACTGCATCCAATGCCGCCCTTGCCGTTTACGATCCATGCGGAGATGTTCTGCTCCGGGAACATGCTGTAGATGAGGAATCTGTTTCCGGAATAAATGGGATCCACGCCGCGAAGATCCGAAATGATCACGTTGCCATCCACCACCGTATGGGCCATCACCATCTCGCGGAACTTTTCATCCTGCTCCCGATACACGGCAATACGCTCCTGCACGTCGGGAAGATGAAGGATTTCATCCGTAGTCATGGTCCTGCAGGCATGCATCAGCTTCTCCATCAGCTGGTAGTTGGAAATGGTAAATCTTCTCCATCTTCCGAGCCCCGTCCTGGGATCCATAAGAAAACCGATCAAAATCCAGCCCGTGGGGTTTTGGATCTCGTCGATGGTCAGGTTTCCGGAGTCCACCTTGTCCACCGCGATCATCAGGTCGTCATACTGAGGAAAACGCTCCTTTCCGCCGTAGTATTCATAAATGATCCTTGCACAGGAGGGCGTCATTCTGCTCTCTCCCCGATACTTCCCCGACAGTTGGAGTCTTTCATGTTCACTGGAATGATGGTCAAACCAAAGGCCGCACCCCTCCACAAAAGGAACGTTAGCCAGGCAGTCATCCTCCGTCACTTCCACAAGTCCGTCCTGCAGATCCTTGGGATGTGCGAATTTCCAGCTGTCGATCACTCCTGCCTCAAGCAAAAGTGCGCCACACGCAAGTCCGTCAAAATCCGATCTGGTAATCAGTCTCATTATCGTTCTCCTCTCCTATTTCCCCTTTAGAATAAACTTTCTTGCAACGGAAACTCCGATCTTATAAGGCCAGGGACGAAGCGCCTTGTCCGCCTCCTGAAGAAGCTTTCGTATCTCAAGATGCTGAGGGCAGTGTTGCTCACACTTTCCGCACTGTACGCATTGGCTGGCAAAGGAAGATTCCTTTCGAAGGCCCACCACCTGCGCATATTCGAATCTACCGCTGCTTTTCCCCTCGGAATACATCTCATTATAGCAACGGAACGTGGCAGGAATGTCCACCCCCTTCGGGCAAGGCATGCAGTAGCCGCAACCCGTACAGCCAACCTTTGTGGTCTTTTCAATGGCAGCCTTAATGCCGGCGATCATCTTGAAATCCGAATCGTCAAACTCTCCCGCACTGACCTCTGACGCAATGCGACAGTTTTCTTCTACCATTTCCATGGAATTCATGCCGGACAGAACGCAGGTCACTTCCGGCTGGTCCCAAAGCCAGCGCAGGGCCCATTCCGCCGCCGTCCGCTTCTTTTCATGGGAAGCAATAAGCTTTTTCGCCTCCTGTGGAAGCATGTTAACAAGCTTTCCGCCCCTCAAAGGCTCCATGATGATCACGGGAATGCCCTTTTCCGCCGCGGCCTTAAGGCCCTTTCGGCCTGCCTGAATGTTCTCATCGAGATAATTATACTGTATCTGACAGAAATCCCAGTCGTAATCCTCCAGGATCCTCAGAAACATGTCCGTATTGCCGTGGAAGGAAAAGCCAACCTGCCTGACGGCGCCGGACTCCTTCTTTCGCCGGATCCAGTCTTCAATACCGTTCTTTTTCAGGTTCTCCCAGGCAGTAAAATCCGTCAGCATGTGCATGAGATAATAGTCAACGTAATTTGTCCGGAGGCGCTTTAATTCTTCGTCAAAGAACTTGTCGATGGCGCCGGGGCTCTTTACCATGTACTGCGGAAGCTTTGTGGCGATCTTTACCTGGCCCCGTATGTGGTTGTCCTCCAAAATTTTTCCAAGACAAGCCTCACTGCCCGGATATAAATAGGCGGTGTCATAGTAGTTCACGCCCTGATGAAAGGCAGAAAGGATCTCTTTTTCCGCTTTTTCATGATCAATGGCGTTCCCCTTTTTTGTAAATCGCATGCAGCCGTATCCCAGAATGGATACGTCATTTCCATATTTATCTTTGCGATATTGCATGGCAACTCCTTTCCAGGCGGCACAGGCCCCTCCTTTGCGTTTCATTTTTCACAAGGCATCTTCCCAATTTCCTTCGCTTCGCTCAGGATTCCGCGCTTCGCACGAATTGGGCCCCTCCTTTGTGTTATTTTAACATATTTTTTTCTCCGTTCCAAGGATTATTAAATATTTATCAAACCTTTTCCGCGGGAAAAGGACGCGAAACGTCCCGTCGGCATTCCGCGTCCTTTTTGTATCGTATTTTGCCTTAGGTAATGGGTATGGTCCCGTCGGCCACCCCGGTTACGTTACAGCCTTCTCCGATGCCAAGGTCCCGTTTGAGGCACTGTTCGTTTGCCGCGCCGCCAAGGTCCAGAGGCTTAATGGCAAGGTTTAAGAGCTCTCCTGCCACAAAGCGTCTGCATTCCGAATCATCCACAGGGATAATGCTCCCCTTGGGGATGTCGATCTTTCCTGCGCTGGGCACCTTATATCCCACGTAATAAAGGCTCTGGAGAACAAAGGTCACGCCTACGGTAACGGTAGAATCCTCCGTGTCAAAGTCCAAAAGCTTCGCATTGGCAAACAGGTTAACTCCCTGCGTCGCCGCATTGCTTCCCTGCGCAAACGTAATGGGATTGATCACGGGCGTGGGCGCCGCTCCCGTCACGTCATAAGAAAATCCATAGGGCGTAAACAGCTCCAGCTCCACGGAGGAGGGATTGGTATCCTCGTCGTAGGTGGGTGCCGCAGTATCCGAGGGCAGATAAAGGGCCGTGGGATAAAGCGTTCCAAGCAATCTGCAGCAACAGTCATACACGCGGATCGCAAAGGTCACGGTAATGTCTGACAGAGTAATAAGGCAGCAGTTCTGGCGACTCGTCAGAGACTCGATCTGTACGTTGCCTTCCCCATATTCGTAGTCCAGGTTCACCACGCTGACGGATGCGGAATTTGCCGTAGGATATGTTGCGATAATGTCTTCCTCGAGCGCCACGCTGGTACAAAGGTTAATGCCAATCTCGTCATAGATCAGAGGAGCCATGACTCCCAAAAGATTCGGGTCGCCTATGATGGGCGTTGCGCATACGTCGATGCCGTTACCGCCATTCCGGTCCATGCACTGGCAAACATTGCTGACAATCCTCGAATTGCAGCCACATTTACGTTTTGCCATAAAGCATTCCATCCTTCTTTTTTTATACAGTTTACGTGATATTTCTCATTTTGTTTCCATAAACATGAAATAAATATTGGAATCTGCGGAGATAAAAATGACGGATTTTAACGTAGGTTTGGATACCGTTACGGACGAGGAACTCCCGGATGGCGGCTCCATCTCACTTTCCTTCCCCCCTTGTGCGGGGCGCGAAGAAGAACTCTTATCCGAGATTGACCGCCTAAGCGGCATCATCCAAAGCATTCAAAAGCAATATAATGAACTGATGGGCGTTGCGGAGCAGTACCGGGACGAGGCCAGGAAATGGTATCAGAAATACCTTTCCGGCAGGAAACCCTGATCTTTTTTAAATCTTTGTTTGTACTTTCCGTCCCTCGGTGCTATACTAAGAGAAAACTTTTTATTGCGGGAGGAGGCGTGCCATGAACGTTGTGATCTGCGAGGATGACCTTAGTTTTTCCGGTCTTTTATCCAATAAACTGGAAGAGCTTTTCGAAGCAAAGGGCTTCCCCTGCGCCATCACTTCCTTCTCTTCCGGTGCGCCCCTCCTTGCCTATTTTCAGGCCGGGAACCGTTGCGACCTTCTCTTCATGGACGTCTCCCTTCAGGAGGAAGATGGCATCGAACTGGTTAAAAGGCTTCGTCAGTCAAAGATTCAGGTCCCCGTTATCTTTCTTACCAGCATGGAGGACCGGATCGGCGAGGGATATGACGTCAGTGCCTTTCATTATCTTTTGAAGAAGGATTATGAGGCAAAGCTTCCCGACGTCATCGACCGTTTTCTGTCTGAAATCTACGAAAAGCATACCCTTTGCGTAAAAAGCGGCAATGAAACCCTGCTCCTTGATTATGACGAGATCTACTATGTGGAAGCCAACCGCAGATTTACGGACGTGCATTGCAGGGAATCCGTTCACTCCTGTACCATCTCCATCCAGAATTTCAGCAGGCTTCTGCCGCAGCAGCATTTTATTGAAGTCTATCATGCCCTTTTTGTCAACGTGGACCACGTACGCCGGGTTGACGCGGACAGCCTTCTGTTAGACAATGAAAAAGCCGTCCCCGTCAGCAGGAGGAAACGCAAGGATCTCATGACCGTCATCATGCGGAGGATCGAAGGCCAATGAAACGAAAAGTCTATCTTCTCTCCATCCTAATGATCCTTGGGATCCTGTTTCTCAACGGGATCCTGTTTTACGCCGCCAATTTCTCTGCGGAGTACGTCCAGTCAAAAAACGTGTGGGGTGAGACTCAGGCCATACGACTCCATGATTACCAAAGACAGGCCCAGCTTCTCTCCCGTCTCCCCAAAGATCCCGCAGAAGCTGAAGTTCTTACGGAGAAGCTGGTAAACTATCTGGAGGCTCAGCAGGAGATTCAAGAAACGCTCATGTCCAAGTGGCGTGCACAGGAGCTGTCAACGCCTCCGGAAGATCTTACGGAAAACCGCCTTTTCTTGGAGCTTCAGGCTGCAGACCTTGCAAACTATGCAAGGCTCCACGCCCTGCTGCTGAACGTCGTTCATTATAAGGATTACGTTAAAACCGTGAAGGACAATGCAGACGGCATCATCTATCTCCTCTATCCTTTGGGGAACGCTGAGGCAAGCTACAGTAATGCGCTTCAGTCCAAACGGGACTTCTCCGGCTTGGATGACCTGGTTTTGGTTCCGGCGCTGGATAATGGCGTCAACGTCGTATTGCAATATCACGTAACGGACTTTCTTGCCCTGTTGCTACTGTTTGTCATCAGCCTGCCATATTACTTTTACTTAAGAAAGCATTCCCTTCTGATGGCAGAGAGCATTCATTCCTTAAACAGCTCCCTGTTTGGTTTTTCGGCCTTGGGGATTCTCGGCCTCTATCTGTCTAATTTGGAGATCACCCGGCGCGTGATCGGCTTTCCCTCCCTGCAGATTCCCCTGCAATCCCTGGAGGCCTTTTATTCCTGCCCTTACGCCATCAATCTGGGAGAGTTTTTGCTTCTGTGGCTTGCATTAAAGCTTTGCACGCTCCTCTTTCTCCTCCTCCCATGCCTTCTTGCGGTCACGGGAAAGCACCCGCGCATTGCCCTGCCCCTCGTCTTTTGCATTATCGGGGTGGAATTTTATCTGAGCCGTCTTCCCGCAACCAACCCGGGATTTGATCTGCCGCGGGAGATCAACCTTTTTTCCGGCATCACCTCAGAGCGCTTTTTTAACCGCTACCTGAACGTCACCTTCCATTCCCAGGCCTTGCCGCGGATCTGGGTTTTCCTCCTTACCTTTACCCTGCCCTTTCTCCTGCTGTCCGTTCTCTCCATCCGCAGACTGGAGACCCTTTGGGAAAATGCCAGGGCAGCACTTCAAAAGGTATATTCGGAGGAGATCGACAAGCGCTATCAGGAAACCAGAAGGCTCTGGCATGACTTTAACAATCATCTTCTTACCATCAAGGCCCTCTATGGCACGGGGCATGAAAAGGAGGCGGAGGCATACATTGAAAAGCTTTCGGAGGAAAACCAAAAACGATTTCTCCCCGCGAAGACCGGTTCCAATGCCGTTGATCTTCTCCTCTTTCAGAAATCTCAGGCAGCCCGGGAGCAAAATTCGGAAATACGGTATACCATCAGCTGCGATCTGGCAAAGCACAACTTTCAGGATCATGACCTTTGCAGTCTTTTGGGGAACCTTTTAGACAACGCGACGGAGGCCAGCGTTGCCAGCAAGGATAAAACGCCCCAGATCAGACTGCGCTTAGAGGAGCGGGGAAGCATGCTCTTTATCATGTGTGAA
>ONSO01000038.1 GCA_900320485.1 uncultured Lachnospiraceae bacterium
GAATAATAATTCTTCTCGGATAATCGGTGTACCCGCAGACGACCCAGATCTCGTCCGCGGCGGTAACGTCCCCGATCATGACTGGCCTCCGAAAATCCTCAGCACCTGCGACAAAAGAAGCGGATCGGCGTCATTGCTTACGCGGATCACGGCGGGTCCAACCGAGATTTCAATCGTGCGTGAATTGTCAAGGTGCGTTGTTGCCGGCGAAGTAACTTCCGCCTTTGGCCCGTCGTCTGGAATCAGGTTAATCCGGACAACGTCCTGACCGGCAACGGTCAGGTCAGAAAGCCCGTCGTGATGGCGGCATTGCGGAACGGCGTAGGAATGCTTTCTCAGACGCTTGATTGCACCATTAAAGGTGTTGCGGCTGATGTCATGCTCACGGCACCACTGGGCGTCGGAGAGGCCGCTCCTGCGGCATTCCTGGATGAGTTCGTACCACTCTTCCATGGTTCTGTATTTCATTTGGATCGACATTCATGGTCCTTTCTGCGACACACCAAAACGTGGTACGTGGTAACATTGGGTGTCACACCAAAACTTACAGTGTCAGATCCATTATGAACCTTTTGGTGAATGAGTTGAAGCCACCGAATTATTTAGCGCTTACCGTGAAAATGTTCGCGACATTCGCCGCAAACATTTTCACGAAACAAAAAAATGCCCAGAGCAATCAAGCTTGCTCTGGGCACTTTATTATTTCACTTTATTTGCTTCCCATTACTCGCAAATATTACTCAATGATGGAAGCAACACGTCCGGAACCAACGGTACGGCCACCCTCACGGATAGCGAAGGTAAGACCCTGCTCCATAGCGATGGGATGGATCAGCTCGATGGTCATCTCAACGTTATCACCAGGCATGCACATCTCGGTACCAGCAGGCAGGTTGCAAACGCCGGTAACGTCGGTGGTTCTGAAGTAGAACTGAGGACGATAGTTGTTGAAGAAAGGAGTGTGACGACCACCCTCATCCTTGGTCAGAACATACACCTGAGCGGTGAACTTCTTGTGGCAGGTTACGCTGCCGGGCTTAGCCAATACCTGGCCACGCTCAATCTCAGTTCTCTGGACACCACGAAGCAGTGCGCCGATGTTATCACCAGCCATTGCCTCATCCAGCATCTTACGGAACATCTCGATACCGGTAACAACGGTCTTCTTGGTCTCTTCCTTGATGCCAACGATTTCAACTTCATCATTAAGATGAAGGGTACCACGCTCTACACGACCGGTAGCAACGGTACCACGACCGGTAATGGTGAATACGTCCTCGACAGGCATAAGGAAAGGCTTGTCGGTATCACGCTGAGGATCAGGAATGTAGGAATCTATGGTATTCATAAGCTCCATGATCTTGTCGCCCCACTCGCCCATGGGATCTTCCAGAGCCTTCAGTGCGGAACCTCTGATGATAGGGCATCCGGTGAAGTCATACTCCTCAAGCTGCTCGGTGATCTCCATCTCAACCAGGTCAAGCAGTTCCTCATCGTCAACCATGTCACACTTGTTCATGAATACTACGATGTAAGGTACGCCTACCTGACGGGACAGAAGGATGTGCTCCTTGGTCTGTGCCATAACGCCATCGGTAGCTGCTACAACGAGGATAGCGCCGTCCATCTGAGCTGCACCAGTGATCATGTTCTTTACGTAGTCAGCATGGCCAGGGCAGTCAACGTGAGCATAGTGTCTCTTCTCGGTCTGATACTCAACGTGTGCGGTGGAGATTGTTATACCACGAGCTCTCTCTTCGGGAGCCTTATCGATGTTTTCGAAGTCAACCTTCTCGTTTCCAGGTACTCTCTCAGCCAGCACCTTGGTGATAGCTGCGGTCAGAGTGGTTTTACCATGGTCAACGTGACCAATGGTACCAATGTTACAATGGGCTTTGGTTCTCTCAAATTTAGCTTTAGCCATTACTCAAATCCTCCTTAAACAAATCTGTTTTTTCTATTCGCCGAAGTGGTTATCCCGCACTTCGGCGTGATTTAACTCGGCTGTCCTTAATTATATTAAATTTTGGACAGTTTTTCAAGACATATTTTGGAAATTAGCAGAAAACTTACTTGCCAACCTTGGTAGCAAGTACCTTCTCCTGTACGTTCTTGGGAACCTGCTCGTATTTTTCGAAGAACATGGAGTAGTTTCCACGGCCCTGGGTCTTGGAACGAAGGTCGGTGGAGTAACCGAACATCTCAGCAAGAGGAACGAATGCACGTACCATCTTACCGCCGCCGATGTCATCCATGCCTTCCACGCGGCCACGACGGGAGTTCAGGTCGCCGATCACGTCGCCCATGTATTCCTCGGGCATGGTAACCTCAACCTTCATGATGGGCTCAAGCAGTACGGGGCTAGCCTTCTGCATTGCCTCCTTGAATGCCATGGAACCAGCGATGTGGAATGCCATTTCGGAGGAGTCGACCTCATGATAAGATCCGTCATAAACGTTTGCGTGTACGCCCAGTACGGGGAATCCGCCAAGGATACCTGCCTGTGCGGCTTCCTGGATACCTTCGCCGACTGCGGGGATGTATTCCTTAGGAATGGCACCACCCACAACGGTGGACTCGAACAACAGGGTAGGAGGATCGTTGATCAGGATGTTGGCCTTAGGATCAAACTCGAACTTGGTGCAGTTAGCTTCCATGGGCTCGAATTTCACCTTACAGTGACCATACTGACCACGACCACCGGACTGCTTAGCATACTTGGAATCAACTTCCACTGCCTTGGTAAATGCTTCCTTGTAAGCAACCTGAGGTGCGCCTACGTTAGCCTCTACCTTGAACTCACGAAGCAGACGGTCAACGATGATCTCCAGATGGAGCTCACCCATACCTGCGATGATGGTCTGACCGGTCTCAACGTTCGTATGAGCACGGAAGGTGGGATCTTCCTCAGCCAGCTTTGCGAGAGCTTCGCCCATCTTGCCCTGGCCTGCTTTGGTCTTGGGCTCAATAGCCAGCTCGATAACGGGCTCAGGGAATTCCATGGACTCAAGGATCACGGGATGCTGCTCGTCACAGATGGTGTCACCGGTAGTGGTGAACTTGAATCCAACTGCTGCTGCAATGTCTCCGGAGTAAACCTTCTCCAGCTCTGCACGCTTGTTTGCATGCATCTGCAGAATACGGCCTACGCGCTCCTTCTTGTCCTTAGTGGAGTTGTATACGTAAGAACCACTGTTAATGGTTCCGGAATATACGCGGAAGTAAGCAAGCTTACCAACGAAGGGATCGCTCATGATCTTGAATGCCAGTGCGGAGAAAGGCTCCTCATCGGAAGAATGTCTTACGACCTCGTTTCCATCCATGTCAGTTCCCTTAATGGGAGGAATGTCGAGGGGTGAAGGCATGTACTCGATGATGGCATCAAGAAGCTTCTGTACGCCCTTGTTTCTATATGCGGTACCACAGCATACGGGAACTGCCGTACACTCGCAGGTACCCTTTCTCAGAGCGGCCTTGAGCTGCTCCGTGGTGGGCTCTTCGCCCTCAAGGTACATCATGGTAAGGTCATCATCAAGCTCGCAAACCTTCTCGATCAGCTCCTGATGATACAGCTCAGCCTCATCCTTCATGTCACCCAGATCGTCGGTAACGGTGATGTCATCACCCTTCTCGTCGTTGTAGATGTATGCCTTCATCTCAAACAGGTCGATGATTCCCTTGAATTCATCTTCCTTGCCGATGGGAAGCTGAAGAACGATGGCGTTCTTACCAAGTCTGTTCTTGATCTGCTCTACGCAGCCGTAGAAATTCGCGCCCAAGATATCCATCTTGTTGATGAATGCCATACGGGGAACGTTGTAGGTGTCAGCCTGACGCCATACGTTCTCGGACTGGGGTTCAACGCCACCCTTTGCACAGAACACGCCAACGGCGCCGTCCAGTACTCTCAGGGAACGCTCAACCTCTACGGTAAAGTCTACGTGACCAGGGGTATCAATGATGTTGATACGATGCTCCAGTGCACCGGGCATGGGCTTGGTCTCTTTCTCAAGAGTCCAGTGGCAGGTGGTTGCAGCGGAAGTAATGGTAATACCTCTTTCCTTCTCCTGCTCCATCCAGTCCATGGTAGCGGTACCTTCGTGCGTATCACCAATCTTGTAGTTAATACCGGTGTAATACAGGATACGCTCGGTAGTGGTAGTCTTACCTGCATCGATATGAGCCATGATACCAATATTTCTGGTTCTCTCTAATGGATATTCTCTTCCAGCCATTGATTTCCTCCTATCGCCTAAGTAAGACTAAAATCTGTAATGCGCAAATGCCTTGTTTGCCTCGGCCATCTTGTGCATGTCTTCTTTTCTCTTTACTGCATTACCGGTATTGTTGGATGCATCCAGAATCTCGTTAGCGAGTCTGTCTTCCATGGTCTTCTCGCTTCTCTTACGAGAGAACATGGTGAGCCAACGAAGGCCCAGAGCCTGACGTCTTTCGGGTCTAACCTCGATGGGTACCTGATAGGTGGCACCACCGATACGTCTGGCCTTAACTTCGAGAACGGGCATGATGTTGTTCATAGCCGCTTCAAATACCTCAATGGCAGGCTTACCGGATTTCTCTTCTACCTTTGCAAATGCTCCGTAAACAATCTTCTGAGCTACGCCCTTCTTACCGTCCAACATGATGTTGTTGATCAGCTTGGTAACTACCTTATTGTTGTACAGAGGATCTGCCAATACGTCTCTTTTTTGAATATGTCCTTTTCTCGGCACGTTTCTTCCCTCCTTAACAATGAAATCAATTCGTTAATTCAACGGTACTCACATGTGTTTCCCCAAGTGTTCGTGCGGTATGTCTGATAAACAGAATTCCAACACAACTTAGTTACGTTTTTGTGGTCCCGGAGCGTGTTACGCTCCCATTTTGTAAGCTAAGCTTACCATTTGCCTTATTTCTTGGCAGCCTTGGGTCTCTTTGCGCCGTACTTGGAACGAGCCTGCTTGCGGTTTGCAACGCCTGCGGTATCCAAGGTACCACGGATGATGTGATATCTGGTACCGGGCAGGTCCTTTACTCTTCCGCCGCGGATCAGAACCACGCTATGCTCCTGAAGGTTGTGGCCTTCACCGGGGATGTAGCTGGTCACTTCAATTCCGTTAGAAAGACGAACTCTGGCGATCTTTCTCAATGCAGAGTTAGGCTTCTTAGGGGTCGCAGTCTTAACCGCGGTGCACACGCCACGCTTCTGGGGAGCAGAAACGTCAGTTGCCTTCTTGTGAAGAGAGTTGTAACCCTTCTGAAGAGCAGGTGCGGTGGACTTCTTTACGGAAGTCTGGCGTCCCTTTCTAACTAACTGGTTAAATGTTGGCATTCTGTTTCACCTCTTTCTCCTTATAATTTTATACGTGAAACCCTTTCGGCGTCCTTCCTATCATTTAAAGGCACCTTTGGGGGCACACTCAAATAGTATAAATGTTTCAAAAACTATTGTCAACAAGAATTTCCCTTATTTTATGGGATTTTTGGCAAAAATATGCTCCCGGAGGGTACTTTTTAAAGGATTTCCTTCAAATAACGCTCCAATGCATCCTCCCAGGCGGGCAAGCGCTCAAAGCCCATCTCCGTCAGTTTCTCCTTGCTCATGCGGCTGTTGGCGGGGCGAAATGCCTTTGCGCCATACTCTGCGGTAGTCACGGGCTTCACCGTAACGTTCTTCCCTGCCTTCTCAAAAATGGCCTTGGCAAACTCATACCAGGAGCAGAACCCCTCATTTGTTGCATGGTAAATTCCATACTTCTCCGTCTGCACCATGTCCACCAACAGCCTTGCCAGATCATACGTATACGTCGGGGAACCAAACTGATCATTCACCACCGTCAGAGTGTCATGGGTTTCCGCAAGACGCAACATGGTCTTTACAAAGTTTTTGCCGTTCACGCCAAACACCCAGGCGATCCGGACAATAAAATACTCGTCCAAAGTCTCCCTGACGGCAACCTCACCTTCATATTTTGTGCGGCCGTAAACCGTCTTGGGATCGCAGGGATCCTCAGGCTCCCATGGCTTCTCGCCCTGCCCGTCAAACACGTAATCCGTGCTGATCTGGATCATCTTGATCCCTAATTTCTTACAGGTTCTGGCAATGTTCCTTGGTCCGTCGGCATTCACCTTTCTGCAAAGCTCCTCATTATCCTCCGCCGCGTCCACCGCCGTATATGCCGCGCAGTGGATCACCGCATCGGGAGCTGCCTGCGTGATCACCCGGTCCACGCTCTCCGCGTCCGTGATATCCATCTCCTGAATGTCGACCCCAATGGCCTCCATGCCTCTCTTCTCCAGCTCCCGAACCACGTCGAAGCCTAACTGCCCCCTCACTCCCGTCACAAATACTTTCATGTTTGTCTCCCTCTTTACAATCATTGACGCCTCATTCTCCCTAAATGCGCGGCCCTCTCGTCACCGCCCCGGCCCTCTTTGGATGCCCGCCGGCTCTCTCGTCTTACCTGCCCCGGCCCTCTCGTCTTACCGCCCCGCCCTCTTTGGATGCCCGCCGGCCCTCTCGTCTTACCTGCCCCGGCCCTCTCGTCTTACCGCCCCGCCCTCTTTGAATGCCCGCCGGCTCTCTCGTCTTACCTGCCCCGGCCCTCTCGTCTTACCGCCCCGCCCTCTTTGAATGCCCGCCGGCCGCCATTTCCATGGAACAATTAGCCGGATGCACTTAGCGAACCGGGTGACCGAATGGCAAATTTCGAGGAATGTCTGAGGAGCCTTGGCTCCGAGTTTTCCTCGAAATTTGACGCTCCATGAGGACACCCGGCGAGCTTAGTGCACTCCGTGCCGTTCCATGAAAATGGCGGCCGGCGGGCGGCCCCTGGGAGGGCCGGCGGACATCCCCGTGAGGGCCGGCGGACATCCCCGGAGGGCCGGCGGGCATCCCCGTGAGGGCCGGCGGACATCCCCGGAGGGCCGGCGGCCCCTGAGAGGGCAGGCGGACATCCCCGTGAAGGCCGGCGGACCCTGGGAGGGCCAGCGGACCCTGGAAGGGCCGGCGGGGTCCCCTCGGAACACCTAAAAGAAACGGCCGCCCGATCGGGGCGGCCGTAAATTTTGTGAATATGGATTAGTCCTCGGAACCATCCTCCGCTACGGTGATCATGTCAACCTCCTGCTCAGCCGAAACCTCGCCATCCTCGGAAAGATCGATCATCATATTATCGTTGGAAATCAGATCCGTGCTCAGCATAGTGTTACGATACCTCTTCATGCCGGTACCAACGGGGATCAGCTTACCAATGATCACGTTCTCCTTCAGACCGATCAGAGGATCAACCTTACCCTTGATGGCTGCCTCGGTCAGAACCTTCGTGGTCTCCTGGAAGGATGCGGCGGACATGAAGGAATTGGTTGCAAGAGCTGCCTTCGTGATACCAAGCATTACCTGCTTGCCTTCTGCCGGCGTCTTTCCTTCCTTCTTAAGCTCCTCATTCATGTCCTCAAACTCAAGGACGTCAACCAAAGTACCGGGCAGGAAATCCGTGTCTCCGCTGTCCTCGATGCGAGTCTTCTTCAGCATCTGACGAACGATCACTTCAATGTGCTTATCTGCGATGTCTACGCCCTGCAGACGATATACTCTCTGTACCTCGCGAAGCATGTAGTCCTGTACGGCGCGGATGCCCTTGATCTTCAACAGATCGTGAGGATTTACGCTACCTTCGGTCAACTCATCGCCGGCCTCAAGAACCTGCTCATCCTGCACCTTGATGCGGGAGCCGTAAGGAATCAGATATGCCTTGGACTCTCCGGTCTCCTCGTTGGTGATCACAACTTCACGCTTCTTCTTGGTATCGCGGATCTCAGCCTTACCGCCGAACTCAGCGATAATGGCAAGTCCCTTAGGCTTACGAGCCTCGAAAAGCTCTTCAACTCTGGGAAGACCCTGGGTAATGTCATCACCTGCCACGCCGCCGGTGTGGAAGGTTCTCATGGTCAGCTGCGTACCGGGCTCACCGATGGACTGCGCCGCAATAATTCCGACAGCCTCACCTACCTGCACTGCCTCACCGGTTGCCATGTTGGCACCATAGCACTTTGCGCAGATGCCGAACTTGGAACGACAGGTCAAAATGGTACGGATCTTAACTTCTTCGATGGGATTTCCATCTTTATTTACGCCTACGGTAAGGATCTTCTGTGCACGGCTGGGCGTGATCATGTGATTGTGCTTCACGATCATGTTGCCATCCTTGTCATAGATGTCCTCGCAGGTAAATCTTCCGGTAATTCGATCCTTTAAGCTCTCGATGGTCTCCTTGCCGTCGGTAAAGGCTCTCACCACCATGCCTGGGATCTCATCCCTGCCAATGCTACAATCCGTCTCGCGGATGGACAGTTCCTGGGATACGTCAACCATTCGTCTGGTCAGGTAACCGGAGTCTGCGGTACGAAGTGCGGTATCGGACAGACCCTTGCGGGCACCGTGTGCAGACATAAAGTACTCCAGTACGTCCAGACCTTCACGGAAGTTTGACTTAATGGGCAGCTCGATGGTTCTACCGGTGGTATCTGCCATCAGTCCACGCATGCCCGCCAGCTGTTTGATCTGCTGGTTGGAACCACGGGCACCGGAGTCTGCCATCATGTAGATGTTATTGTATTTATCCAGGCCCTTCAGCAGTACGTCGGTGAGCTCCTTATCGGTCTCGTTCCAGGTCTCAACGACTGCACGGTATCTCTCTTCCTCGGTGATCAGTCCGCGACGGAAGTTTGCCGCGATCTTGTCAACGGTAGCCTGTGCGTCAGCCAGCATCTGACGCTTCTGAGCGGGCACGGTCATGTCGGAAATGGATACGGTCATTGCAGCTCTTGTGGAGTACTTATAGCCGATGGCCTTGACGTCGTCCAGAACCTCAGCAGTCTTGGATGCGCCATGGGTATTGATAACCTTTTCAAGGATCTGCTTTAATCCCTTCTTGCCTACGTGGAAATCCACTTCGAGCTTCAGGAAATTCTCGGGAACGCTTCTGTCAACAAAGCCCAGGTCCTGAGGAAGGATCTCATTGAAGAGGAACCGTCCAAGGGTAGACTCTACGTTTCCGGTAACCGTCTCTCCGTCAGCGTTCTTCTTCGATACGCGGACGGAAATGCGGGAATGCAGCGTGATCACCTGATTCTCATATGCCAAAATGGCTTCGTTTACGCTCTTGAAGAACTTTCCTTCGCCAATGGCGCCGGGACGCTCCTGCGTCAGATAGTAAATGCCAAGCACCATGTCCTGGGAAGGTACTGCCACGGGACCGCCGTCGGAAGGCTTAAGCAGGTTGTTGGGAGACAGAAGCAGGAAACGGCACTCTGCCTGAGCCTCTACGGACAAAGGAAGATGCACTGCCATCTGGTCACCGTCGAAGTCCGCGTTGAATGCGGTACATACAAGGGGATGCAGCTTGATGGCTTTACCTTCCACAAGGATGGGCTCAAATGCCTGGATGCCCAATCTGTGCAAAGTAGGTGCACGGTTCAGCATCACGGGATGCTCCTTGATCACCTCTTCCAGAACGTCCCAAACCTGGGTGTCCAGTCTCTCTACCAGCTTCTTTGCATTCTTGATGTTTTGGCTGATGCCCTTGGCAACCAGCTCTTTCATTACGAAGGGCTTGAACAGCTCGATGGCCATCTCCTTAGGCAGACCGCACTGATAGATCTTCAGTTCGGGGCCTACGACGATAACGGAACGTCCGGAGTAGTCCACGCGCTTACCCAAAAGGTTCTGACGGAAACGACCGGATTTACCCTTCAGCATGTCAGACAGGGACTTCAGCGCTCTGTTTCCGGGGCCGGTTACGGGTCTTCCGCGACGACCGTTGTCGATCAGGGCATCCACTGCCTCCTGAAGCATTCTCTTCTCGTTGCGCACGATGATGTCAGGAGCGCCAAGCTCAAGAAGTCTCTTCAGACGATTGTTTCTGTTAATGATCCTTCTGTAAAGGTCATTCAGGTCGGAGGTTGCGAAACGGCCGCCGTCCAGCTGTACCATGGGACGAAGATCGGGGGGGATGACGGGAATCACGTCCATCACCATCCACTCGGGCTTGTTCTGGGAGCCGCGGAACGCCTCTACAACTTCCAATCTCTTTACAATGCGGGCACGCTTCTGTCCGGTGGACTCCACAAGGCCCTCATTTAATTCTGCGGATTCCTTCTCCAGGTCAATGGCCTGCAGAAGCTCCTTGATGGCCTCGGCACCCATTCCAACGCGGAACTTATTGCCGTAGGTCTCTCTTGCAGTCTGATATTCCTTCTCGGAGAGGATCTGCTTATATTCCAGATTGCTCTCGCCGGGATCCAATACAATGTAAGACGCAAAATACAGCACCTTCTCCAGCACGCGGGGAGACAGATCCAGGATCAGTCCCATTCTGCTGGGGATGCCTTTGAAATACCAAATGTGGGACACGGGAGCCGCAAGCTCGATGTGACCCATGCGCTCTCTGCGGACGCTGGCCTTGGTCACTTCAACGCCACAACGATCGCAGACCACGCCCTTATAGCGGATCTTCTTGTATTTACCACAATGACACTCCCAGTCCTTCTGCGGTCCAAAAATTCTTTCGCAGAACAAACCGTCCTTTTCAGGCTTCAAGGTCCTGTAGTTAATGGTTTCAGGCTTCGTTACCTCACCGTGGGACCACTCGCGGATCTTTTCCGGTGATGCCAGGCCGATCTTGATCGCGTCAAACGTCATGGCCTGATAATTATCCTTGTTCATTTCTGGCATTTATGGCACTCCCTTTCTGCTAATCAGCTTTTATGCCCCGGCCGCTTTTGCGGCGGCCTGCAGGCTGCGTTATTCTACGGACTTATTCGTCTGCGTCATCATAGGAATCTTCGCTGTAATCATCATCAACGAAATCCCCGTCAGGTTCAGCGTCAACGAACTCGCCGTCCTCGTTAAATTCCTTGGTCTGATATCCAAGATCGCCAAGCGAATTAGCATCATAATCATTATATTTACGATCGTCATCAAGATCAAAGCGATATTCGGTATCACCGTAATCGATGTTCTCCATGATCTGGACTTCCTCGCCATCCTCGCCAAGGACTCTCACGTCAAGTCCCAGGGCCTGCAGCTCTTTGAGCAGCACCTTGAAGGACTCGGGAATGCCTGCGGGAGGAATGTTGTCGCCCTTGATGATCGCTTCGTAAGTCTTCACGCGTCCGATCACGTCGTCAGACTTCACGGTCAGGATCTCCTGCAGGGTGTAAGATGCACCGTATGCCTCCAGGGCCCAAACCTCCATCTCTCCGAAACGCTGTCCGCCGAACTGTGCCTTACCACCCAAAGGCTGCTGGGTTACCAGGGAGTACGGGCCGGTAGAACGGGCATGGATCTTATCGTCTACCAGATGGTGCAGCTTTAAGTAATGCATGTGACCGATGGTTACGGGGCTGTCAAAGAACTCACCCGTACGACCGTCTCTCAGACGAACCTTACCGTCTCTGGAAATGGGCACGCCCTTCCAAAGCTTTCTGTGCTCTCTGTTCTCAGACAGATACTCCAGAACCTCCGGCAGAAGCTCTTCCTTGTGCTTGCTCTCAAAGGTTTCGCCATTCCATTCCCTGCCGTCAGCGGTGGTGGTCAGGCCGTCAGCCTTCCACTGTTTTGCCTCTGCGGCATCGAAAGGAAGATTTACGTAATCATTGGCAAGATCCAGCGTATCCATGATGTCATGCTCGTTTGCGCCGTCGAATACGGGGGTTGCCACGTTAAAGCCCAGGGCCTTTGCAGCCAGGGACAAATGGATCTCCAACACCTGCCCGATGTTCATACGGGAAGGCACGCCCAGAGGATTCAGCACGATGTCCAAAGGACGTCCGTTAGGCAGATAAGGCATATCCTCCACGGGAAGGACGCGGGAAACCACACCCTTATTACCGTGACGACCTGCCATCTTATCGCCGACGGATATCTTTCTCTTCTGTGCAATGTAAATGCGAACGGTCTGGTTTACGCCGGGTGAAAGCTCATCGCTGTTCTCACGGGTAAATACCTTCGCGTCAACAACAATACCATACTCACCGTGAGGAACCTTCAGGGAAGTGTCACGCACCTCTCTTGCCTTCTCGCCGAAGATGGCGCGAAGGAGTCTCTCCTCGGCGGTCAGCTCGGTCTCGCCCTTAGGGGTAACCTTACCAACCAAAATGTCACCGGCACGGACCTCTGCGCCGATGCGGATGATCCCGCGATCGTCAAGATCCTTGAGTGCATCGTCGCCAACGCCGGGCACGTCTCTCGTGATCTCTTCGGGTCCAAGCTTGGTGTCACGGGCCTCTGCCTCGTACTCCTCAATATGTACGGAGGTGTAAACGTCCTCCTGCACAAGTCTCTCGGAAAGCAGAACCGCATCCTCGTAGTTATAACCCTCCCAAGTCATGAATCCGATCAGAGGGTTCTTACCCAATGCCAATTCACCCTGGGAAGTGGAAGGTCCGTCTGCGATCACCTGACCGGCCTCCACGTGGTCACCCTTGAACACGATGGGCTTCTGGTTGTAGCAGTTGGACTGGTTGGATCTTGCAAACTTGGTCAAGTGGTAATTCTCGGAGCCACCCTCGTCATATGCGATGGTAATCTCATTGGATGCCACGTACTCCACGGTACCGGCCTTCTTTGCAACAACGCAGACGCCGGAGTCAACCGCAGTCTTGATCTCCATTCCGGTACCCACCACGGGAGCCTCGGTCAGGAGCAGGGGAACGGCCTGACGCTGCATGTTGGAACCCATCAGCGCACGGTTTGCGTCATCGTTCTCAAGGAACGGGATCAGTGCCGTTGCCACAGAGAATACCATCTTAGGAGACACGTCCATGTAATCGAACATTGCCTTGGGGTATGCCTGAGTCTCCTCGCGGAAACGACCGGATACCATGTTACGGACAAAATGACCGTTCTCATCCAAAGGCTCGTTCGCCTGTGCTACGTGGTAGTTGTCCTCCTCGTCGGCAGTCATGTAAACTACCTCATCCGTTACGCGGGGATTCTTGGGATCGCTCTTGTCGATCTTACGATAGGGTGCTTCCACAAAGCCATATTCATTGATCCTTGCATAGCTTGCAAGGGAGTTGATCAGACCGATGTTAGGACCTTCGGGCGTCTCAATGGGGCACATTCTTCCATAGTGAGAATAGTGTACGTCACGCACCTCAAATCCGGCACGGTCTCTGGACAGACCGCCGGGTCCCAATGCGGAAAGACGTCTCTTGTGGGTCAGCTCACCAAGAGGGTTATTCTGATCCATGAACTGGGACAGCTGGGAAGATCCGAAGAACTCCTTGACTGCGGCAGTCACGGGCTTAATGTTGATCAGATTCTGAAGGGAGATCTCCTCCGTGTCATGCGTGGTCATGCGTTCGCGCACCACTCTCTCCATTCTGGAAAGACCGATGCGGTACTGGTTCTGAAGCAATTCGCCCACGGCACGGATACGTCTGTTGCCAAGGTGATCGATGTCATCATCCTTGCCCAGGCCGTACTCCAAATGCATGTTGTAGTTGATGGACGCGAAAATGTCCTCAACGGTGATGTGCTTGGGAACGAGCTCATGCACGTTCTTCTGCAACGCATCGCCAAGCTGCTCGGGATCATCGCCGAACTCGTCAAGGATCTTTTTGAGCACGGGATAATAAACCAGCTCGTGAATGCCAAAATCTCTGGGATCGCACTCTACGAAGTTGGTAAGATTTACCATCATGTTGGAAAGAACCTTAACGTTTCTCTCCTCCGTCTGGATCATTACGTAAGGTACTGCAGCGTTCTGGATCTGGTCTGCCAGTTCAGCCGTCACCTTTGTGCCTGCGGTAGCGATCACTTCGCCATTAATGGTATCCACCACGTCCTCCGCAAGGATCTGATGACGAATGCGATTACGCAATGCCAGCTTCTTGTTGAATTTATATCTGCCCACCTTTGCAAGGTCATAGCGGCGAGGGTCAAAGAACATGGCCTTGATCAGGCTGTCCGCACTCTCAACGCTCAGAGGCTCACCGGGACGGATCTTCTTGTACAACTCCAAAAGACCCTCTTCATAATTCGTTGCAGGATCCTTCTCAAAGCTTGCAAGGATCTTGGGCTCGTCTCCAAAGAGCTCAAGGATCTCCTCATTGCTTCCGATGCCAAGGGCACGGATCAGGACGGTGATGGGAACCTTTCTGGTTCTGTCCACGCGAACGTAAAATACGTCGTTGGAGTCCGTCTCATACTCAAGCCATGCGCCACGGTTAGGAATCACGGTGCAGGAGAAGAGCTTCTTTCCCAACTTATCGTGAGCAATTCCATAATAGATGCCGGGGGAACGAACAAGCTGGCTTACGATGACACGCTAAGCACCATTGATAATAAAGGTACCGGTGGCCGTCATCAGGGGCAGGTCACCCATGAAGATCTCGTGTTCCACAATTTCAGGCTCTTCCTTATTGATGAAAAGACGAACCTTTACCTTCAAGGGAGCAGCATAATTGGCGTCTCTCTCCTTGCACTCTTCAATAGAATACTTGACGTCGTCTTCGCACAGCTTAAAGTCTACAAATTCAAGACTCATGGATCCGCCGTAGTCCACGATGGGAGAAATATCGTCGAAAGCTTCCTTTAATCCTTCATTCAGAAACCACTGATAAGAGTTCTTCTGAACTTCGATCAAGTTGGGCATTTCCAGCGTTTCTTCCCGTCTTGAGTAACTCATACGCATAACCTTAGAGCCGGCAATTGGGCGTATTCTGTTCTTTTCCATTGACGTTTCACCCCGTTCTTTCCGATTTCTTGTCTAATCTTTTGGGCATTTTTGCGCACAAAAAGCCCATTACACGACAATAGTGCGTTTATCATAATATCACAAACAGGGAAGAAGGTCAAGAACAATTTTTGAGATTTGAGATTTTTTTTCAGATTGCTTTGATTTTTTACTTGGATTCAAAATGAAAATTGGCCCCGCATGAAAGCGGGGCCTAAGCATTCGCATTTTCAAGTCATTACTTAAGGGTAACCTTAGCGCCAACTTCCTCGAGCTTCTTCTTGATCTCTTCAGCCTCTTCCTTGGTTGCGCCTTCCTTAACCATCTTAGGAGCGCCGTCAACCAGATCCTTAGCTTCCTTCAGACCAAGGCCGGTGATCTCACGAACAACCTTGATAACCTTAACCTTCTCAGCGCCAACCTCGGTAAGCTCAGCGTCGAACTCGGTCTTCTCCTCAGCTGCCTCTGCAGGGCCAGCTGCTGCTACTACAACGCCTGCTGCTGCGGATACGCCAAACTCCTCCTCGCAAGCCTTTACAAGATCATTCAGTTCCAAAACGGTCATCTCTTTGATCGCATCGATCATTTCCTGAGCTGTTAACTTAGCCATTTTCATTTCCTCCATTTTCTTTTTTCTGATTCTTAGTTTTACCGGCAACCACCGGCTGTTTCAAGTGACAGTCTAATTCGGATTATTCTGCCGCTGCTGCGCCGGCGCCGCCTTTTTCGGCCAGCTGATTCATGACGCGAGCAAAATTGGTGACAGGGCTCTGCAAGCTGCCAAGCAACTTGGAAATGAGCACCTCTCTGGAAGGGATGCTTGCGATCGTCTGCATTCCCTTAGCATCGTAGAAGGTTCCCTCCACAACGCCAGCCTTGATCTCCAACTTGTCAGCCTTCTTAGCAAACTCAGCAAGTATTCTTGCGGGTGCGGTTGCATCCGTAGTGGAGATTGCTGCAGCGCTGGGGCCTTCCAGGTAAGGGGTCAGAGCTTCAAAGTCAGTTCCCTTGAATGCACGAACCATCATGGTGTTCTTGTAAACTTTGTAAGTAACGCCTGCTTCACGCAGCTGCTTACGAAGCTCGGTATCCTGCTCAACGGTAAGTCCGCGGTAGTCTACCAGAACAACAGACTGGGCATCCTTCACGTTTGCGGAAATCTCTTCCACAACGGGCTGCTTCAGTTCAATCTTTGCCATTTTGTTACCTCCTTTTAGATTTTTTCGCCGAAAGGAGTATCAAAAAACCTCCCTGCAAAGACAGGAAGGCATGAAATCATACTGATCACTCACTCTCCTCGGCAGGCGTTGTTTTCTTATGCTTTTCATCCCGCAAGAGGATTTACGCACCTGCTGTCTTCGGCATGGTCTTAAACGACCTTGATTAGAATATCATGACAAGAAGCGCTTGTCAATAGAAAAATCAAAAAAATGAGGGTCTTCCCTGACGGAAGGCCCTCGCTCTTTTTACGTTTTAACGTCAGATTAGAACTTTGCCACGCTTACCTTTACGCCAGGGCCCATGGTGCTGGTCAAGGTAATGCTCTTCAAATACTGACCCTTCAGTGAGCTGGGCTTTGCCTTTACGATGGCATCCATCAGCGTTCCGAAGTTCTCCTGCAAAGCCTCCTCGGTAAAGGAAGCCTTACCAACGGGAACGTGTACAATGTTGGTCTTGTCCAGTCTGTACTCGATCTTACCGGCTTTGATGTCAGCGATTGCCTTGGTTACGTCCATGGTTACGGTACCTGCCTTAGGGTTGGGCATAAGACCCTTAGGTCCCAAAACCTTACCAAGACGACCAACCACGCCCATCATGTCGGGAGTAGCCACAACAACGTCGAAATCCAGCCAGCCATCGTTCTGGATCTTGGGGATCAGCTCGTCGCCGCCCACGTAATCAGCACCTGCAGCCTCTGCTTCGGCTACTTTGTCTCCCTTTGCGAAAACCAGCACCTTAACGGTCTTACCAGTTCCGTTGGGAAGCACAACAGCACCACGAATCTGCTGCTCGGCGTGACGTCCGTCACAACCGGTTCTGATGTGTACTTCGATTGTTTCATCAAACTTTGCAACTGCGGTCTTCTTAACCAGTGCAATAGCCTCATTAGGCTCGTAGAAGGTTGCTCTGTCAACTAACTTTGCAGCCTCTGTATACTTCTTACCATGCTTCATTATTCTTCCTCCATATAGGTTCTAACGACAACGTTGCGTTGTCTCCCAAAATTATCAGTTACTCTTCTACGGTGATACCCATGCTGCGGGCGGTACCGGCGATCATGCTCATTGCTGCCTCAATGCTTGCGGCATTCAGATCGGGCATCTTAAGTTCTGCGATCTCGCGAACCTTTGCCTTGGAAATGGTAGCAACCTTGGTCTTGTTGGGAACGCCTGAACCAGACTTAATGTTGCATGCCTTCTTCAGAAGAACTGCTGCAGGGGGAGTCTTCGTAATAAAGCTGAAGCTTCTGTCTGCGTATACGGTGATGACAACAGGGATGATCACGTCACCCTTGTCTGCCGTTCTTGCGTTGAACTGCTTAGTGAATTCAACG
>ONSO01000205.1 GCA_900320485.1 uncultured Lachnospiraceae bacterium
AGGATCGCCGCAGCGCATAGGGGTTGCCGCGAAGCACGCGGCGCACCCACGATAACGAGTCGACCACTGTGAAGGCGCGTCCAAGGGGAGTGGGTCGCCCCGCACACCCCTACGCCATGACCCCCTGCGTCACCAGCTCATACTCCGCTTCCTCCCGAAGCATGTTGATGGACTCCCGAAGCTCCTTGATGCCCTGCCCCGTGAGCTGCCGCGCCTCGGTGAGATAGGTCTTCGCCTCCTCAAAATTCTCCTTCCCCGCCGAGATCTCCGCCAGCTTCATGTAGGACTGGATCATGGTCAGGGTATGCCCCGCCGTGTCATGCACCTGCTGGGCGATCCTGTTCCGCTCCTGCTCCAGGAGCAGCTTCTCGTTGGTGATGGCCAATTCCTTTTTCAGGTTCATGAAACTGTACTTAAACGCTGCCATCATCACAAGGAACACCGAAACACCAAATCCCAGCGGCGTAATGTCAAAGGACGGCGCCACAAACCCAAGGAGATACAGGGCATTCAGCACTACCGGCACTAAGACGCTTGTAACTACCAGCTTCCTTGCCAGCGGGTGCCTTTTTCCCATCTTTAAGTACAGGATCGCCGCCCCCGACACCGTAAAAAAGTACGTAAACACTACGTTTGCGTAAAATAACGGCCCGTGGACCACCTGCTCCAGCGTAAAACTCTCGTAGTACAAATGATGCCATTCGTTTGTCAGTACCGCAAGGTAAAAGAAAGCCGAGATGGCTCCTGGCAGTACCTTTAGCATCCCCGTAAGCTTTCGCCCCGCGTACAGCGTCGCAAAATAAAACCAGGTGGAGCCAACAAAACAAATGCCCACGTTTCCCACAAGAAACGCCGCCGTCAGTTCTCCCCTGGTCTTTGCCATCATTTGCAATATCTGGGACGCGCACCACAAAACAACCGTACCCTGACATACAAAGTACGTCCAACTGCAGGTGCTGCCGTCCCCTCGAAAGAGCAGCGCCGCCATACAAAACAGCACTGCTCCGATCACTGCAATGAAAATCACCGTCAATACCAATTGCATCTTATTTCTCAGCCTTTTCCTTCTTGATCGCGAAGATCACAAGTCCCACGCCTGCCACAAAGAGATATACCCACCAGGCAATGCTCATCCAGACTTCCCTGGTAAGATACAACGCCACAAGGATCAGCGTGGCCGCCGCCAGGATGGCGTAATGCTTATTCTTCCGCATGGTCGCCACAAGAAGCATGACCAGTGCCGTGCCCCCCAGAAACATTACATTGGGCAGAGCGGGTACTGCCAGATTATGAAGGACCAGCGCCGCCATCAGCAGGCAAGTTCCAAGAAACTGGAAGAACCAAATTTTCTCAAACATATCATACCAAATAATTCCCAAAAGAACAATCCCAAGCCCCAAGAAAATCACGCAATATTCCATTCCGAAGTTCACGCTGGTTTCGCCAACCTCAAACGTCGTCTTGATCACGGGGTGATTTAGGAAGGAAATCTCTGCCATGACAAGGGCCATGGTCCGAAGCCCCTCCCCCAAAGGCTCCACTTTACCAAGTGTCTCCGCAAGGAAGGATCCTAAGAGAAGCATCCCCGCCAATGCCAGGGTGACGCCATAATGGGACCGATAGCTTTCAAAGCAAAATGCAAGGATCACGTTAAGATTTAACGCCGCAAGCGCTGCGCCAAGCTTTCCGACCTTCTTCCAGGAAAGGTCCGTCGCGTGGAAATACTTCCATGCCGCCAGGGCAATGGCAAAGGTAATGGCATAGGGATGACAGATCATCCGCTCCATCAGCTCCTCCTCCATGAAAATATAGCTCAGGACCTGGATCACGCAGCAGAATACCGCAAGCGCCCCGCCTGCCCCCAAAAGCTCCAGACGTTTTAAAACTACTGCCAGGATCAAAGTGATCACCACCGTTGCAAAGATCGTAACGGAAAACTCCGGATAGCCAAATTCCGGCAACGCATTACGGAAGATAAACAGCACCGTTGCAAACGTCAGATACCCAAGCGCTCCGCTCTGCAATAGTCTCAGGATCAGATTCTTCTCACTTGCCAGCCAGACCACGGTAATGGCCGCCGCCAGCATGATCACGGGATACAGTCCAAAGAAAAAGTCATCACTCCCAATAAGGCGGAACAAGCTGCACCAAAAACCGATAAACAGATGCAGTCCAAAAGCAATGGCTCCCACCGCAAGAAGGCCCTTGTCCTCCCGCGTCTTCCTGCAATAATAGATAAGCCCCGCCAGCGCCATGGTAAAGGTGGACAGACAGATCAGGCTCGCGTCGCTTCGAAGCGCCCAGCTCTCCAGATTATATATGCAAAGGATCATGCCGTCGCATAAAAAGATTTCAAGGATCAGGTCAATGGCCTTCCTTTCCCTCGCAAACCTGATGCCCACGGGCACTGCAACCGCCAACATGGTAAAGAGAAGCCTGGCCGCGTTTTCCATTTCCGTCATGCCAAGAAATGACAAAGTAGTCAGCCCCGTAAAGCAGGCGCCAAGATAATACAGGGCCAGCCCTGCCTTCTTCAGCTCATTGCGCTCTGCAATGACCGAGCCGCCAAAGAATCCCGCGGTCACCGCCGCAAGGCAAAGCTTCTTCACCACGTCCGGCAGATACCTCCACGTCTGTGAAACAAAAATCCCGCCCGACACTACGATAAACAACACGCCCACCGATAACAAAATCGTCGAAAAAATCTTGCTTCCATTTTTCTGATCTTCCATGGTCCCACCTCTTTCTCTTTGAATTTTCAGGTTGGTTTCATTATAAATTTTTCTACCCCAAACGGGCAGAGGTCAAACGTCACCAAATAAAATCCGGGCCATGACAAACGTCACCCCCGCTCATACCCGCGTCGTGTTTTGCATCATTTTGAAGAAAATCGTTTTATTTACTTATTTTTAGGTGTATAATTGCATTTGGCTGATCCAAAAGCTAAAACGCCGGAAATTGGCTGATCCAGATGCAATTTAGTTTCCGCGGATTAGCCGGTTTGGCAAGAATCAAATAATAAACGAGGGGGACAAAAGAAATGAATCAGGAAATCAAGAATGGAAACAAGGCAACGGTGCCCGCAAACCGACAAGAAACTGCAGATGCAATTCCCGCCGGTTTGTCTGCGGAGGAAGTTGCCGCAACGGTCTGCGAACTGGGGGATATCGCGCCCGTTAAAGCCCTGGATTTTGACGTTGTCGTTGTCCGCCGGCGTACCTGCTGCAGGATGGGCTGCCGAGCTTGGCGCCAAGGTTGCACTTCTGCAAAAGGAAGCCACCGTGGTCTCCCAGGGAAACTGCGGCTCCGCCATCATTAAATCCCGCTCCACGGAAGCCGGGATTGCGAAGTGGATCCACCATACCAACAGCCTCTGCGATTGGCGGGCTGACACCGCGCAGCTTCGCGCCTATGCCGATCATTCCGAAGAAGCCATGATATGGCTTTGGAACCGCGCAGGCATGACAAACGAGACGGAATACGGCGACGGAAGCAAGGTAGACAGCAATACGGACAGCGCAAAGCTCTTGAATGACGGCGACAAGCTCTGCGCATTTATGAGCACCAGCGGAGACTTCACCGGGACTTGGAAAGACCGTGAAAACAGCTACGAATACGGCGATGACCACTGCTACTTCTGGGCACCCTGGTTTGGTCCCAAGCCCCTGAACATAGGCAATGCCCTCCGAAAAGTTTTGGACAACGTCCAGAAGGCCCATCCCAACCTGGAAACCTTCTTCTCCACCCCCGCAGTAAAGCTGGTACGGAACGGTGATCGCGTTACCGGCGTCATCGGAAAGAATGCACAGGGCGAATACGTACAATTCAACGCCTCCAAGGCCGTGATCCTCGCAACCGGCGATTATACCAATAACGCCGCCATGGTTTCCCACTGGTGCCCCGACATTGCCGAATTCGACAAAAAACAGTTCGGCAAGACCGGCGACGGCCACGTTCTCGCCATGAGTGCCGGCGCAAAGATGGAAAACCTCGGCCACACCAAAATGATGCACGACTTTGACTCCGCCCTCATGTGGGAGGAACCCTTCCTCTACCTGAACATGAAAGGCGAGCGCTTCACCAACGAATACACCGGTTTTGTTTACATGGGAAACATCTTGAAATTCCAGCCCTCCTACAAGGGATCCATGCTGGACGAGGCACATAAAGAGACCGGCTCCAAGGGCTGGTACTGCGCCATTTATGATGATGACTATATGAACTGGCCCGCGAATGAATTTGTCAGCGGAAAGGTTCCTCCCGCAGTCATGCAGAAATTCATCCCCGGCGCCGTTGAGAACCCCCAGGGCGTATTCAAAAATCTTATCGACCTTCACAAATGCGACACCCTGGAGGAACTGGCGAAGGAACTTGACCTCCCCTGCGAGACCATGAAGGCCTCCATCGACAGATATAATGAGCTTTGCGAAAAGGGCTGCGACACCGACTTTGGCAAACCTTCCAAATACATGCACAAGATTGAAAAAGCACCCTTCTGGGGTGCCCGCAAACACATCCGCGTCTCCGCGGAAGTATCCGGCGTTGTGGTAAATGCTAATGGCCAGGCCCTAAATGCCGCAGGCGAACCCATCCCCGGCCTTTACTGCGTCGGCAACCTTGGCGGCCCCTTCTATGGTGGAAATGATTATCCCTTCCACCAGACGGGCCTCTCCCTTGGAAGATGCTACACCTTCGGCATGATCGCCGCAAAGCACGTCCTGGGAAGACTGTAGCCTAACCCGCTTCCACGCTTACGACGAAAATAGTGAGGCGGAACATGCAACAGCACGATTCCGCCTCACAAAGCAAACATTAATCCTTCAAGCAACACAGCGGGACAACATAGACGCCATTCTCCATTTGATAAGCGACCTTGTTTTTTGTAACAACCATCAGAAATGCCGGTTTTCCCGTTCTGTCATAGTCAATGTCATCTGCAATTTTAATCAGGTTATCTGCCGCCTTCCGAATATCCTCTTCTCCGCCAAGCTTAACTTCCACCAGTGCCCACGATCCGTCTGCAAATTGTAACACGGCGTCTGCCTCGCGCTTCTTTGAATCCCGGTACTTATAAACATGGGCTCCAATCGCATCAGCATATACTCGAAGATCATGTACGACCAATGATTCAAACAAAAATCCAAAAGTTGTTATATCCTTAAATATTCCTTCAGGCGTAATTCCAAGTGCCGCAGCACCTATCGAAGGATCCGTAAAATGCCTTGTCTCCTTTGCCCTGATAGCCGTCTTACTTCTAAGGTTCGGATTCCATGCAGGAAGTTCCTCAATTACGTACAAATTGCGAAGCGCATTCAGGTATTTCGCAAATACGTCCTTATCAAAAGTTTCATCACTACCGGCACAATCCTCCAATAGAGTCGTATCAGCCGCAGCTATGGACACGTTTCTGGCATACGAGCGCATAAGTTTTCTTGCTTTCTGCTCATCCTTTTTAAGCGGTATGTCTTTCAGCGAAAAAATATCATCCGTGACCACCACTTCGTAATAATCCCTTGCCTGCGCCAAAGCCACGTCTCTATCTTTACCTATGGCAACTGGCCAACCTCCTCTGCATACATAATATGCATAATCATTTATGTCCTTTTTAGACATTGCGTTGGAAAACTTCCCTTTTTTAAGATCACTCAACGACACGGTACCATTACTGTCTCCAGTTTCGTAAAGCGACATGGTTCGCATCATCTTTCGTATGATTCTTCCATTCCCCGTATGTCTGCTACTTTCTGCGTCAAGTTCCGCTTTACCCTTGTCAGTTACGCTACCCGTAAGGATATATTGTCCAAACTCCCCCGTTTTATCAACCTCATACTTCACCTGATCCCAAATAAATGATACGTGCTGCCATTCATCAACCAGTATTGGTTTGGGACCATAGTTGAGAAAGTTGGATGGCGATATCTTCGCCAGTTCGATAAATTCATTTCTGGATTCCAGCGGCATTAAATCAATAACCGTTTTGGCATACCTCTTTGCCGTAGTCGATTTACCACACCATTTAGGCCCAACTATTACAAGCGCGCCTTTACTTTTAAGCGTAAATTCTACAATCCCGTCAAATATTCTATTGATGTACTCCCGCTCTCTCATCCTAGCCATTTACTCCTCCGCAATTCCAAATGCAACTCTCAAAGCATTCACAGTCTTGATCCTTTTACAGTATTTTATCCCAAATCGGAAAAAAAATCAACTTTGAATCGGAAGTTTGTGAGGGTTTCGGTCGGAGGAATATTATATTTTCAATCGGAAGAATGTGAAATTCTAAACCGAACTCATCAATCTCCATTTGCGCTTAAGTTCGGTTTAGAAGCGATTTTGAATCATTTTGTCTATGCCTTTGGGAACATGTTGTGAAGCATATATTTCTGAATTAACGGGGCTCTCAAACCAGCTCCATGATCCTGGCGGTGGTCTTGTCGCTTAGTACCCTTCTGAACACCCTAAATGCCTCTAGCGCTCCCATCCCCGGCCTGTACTGCGTCGGCAATCTCGGCGGCCCCTTCTATGGTGGAAACGATTATCCCTTCCACCAGACGGGCCTCTCCCTCGGAAGATGCTACACCTTCGGCATGATCGCCGCAAAGCACATCCTGGGAAAGACGTAATACAAACGGGGCGCGGATCTTATTGCCTTTTACGGCATAGATACGCGCCCGTTCTCTCATCCCCGCCATTTGCTCCTCCGCCTTTTCAAGATGAAACTTTCATAGCATTCACAGTCTTTGTTCTTTTACATTTTTATCCCAAATCGTAAGAAAAATAAGGTTTTTATCGGAAGTTTGTGAGGGTTTCGGTCGGAGAATTATTATGTTTTGAATCGGAAGAACGTGAGATTGCATCGTTCCATTTTTCACCACAGACCAGATAACGCTTTTTTGATCTGTGGTGATTGTAATATTTTAATCCACTCTCCCCACACGGGAAGAGACTTCAATCACACAGCCATGTAAAATCTGCCCCGTATCATACAAGGGCCCGCCCCACATGCGTGGGGACAATGGTACCTGGATAACAGAAAGCTTATTACGGATTATGCCCGCCCCACATGCGTGGGGACAATGGTCGTTGAAAATCGTGCCGACCTCATTAGAGGAAGCCCGCCCCACATGCGTGGGGACAATTGATCGTAGCCAGTATATCTGCCATGGTTGTTGGGCTCACCCCCACATGCGTGGGGACAATGTCATTCTTTTTCTTCCTCCTTATCCTCAATATCGCTCACCCCCACATGCGTGGGGACAATTATTTGCTGAGTCGACTTATTCAGCTGCTGACGGGCTCACCCCCACATGCGTGGGGACAATCATCTCAGGATCCTGACCGTGCAGAGCGTAAAAGGCTCACCCCCACATGCGTGGGGACAATGGAGGAGGAGTCAAGCAAGATCTCCGTCTGGAAGGCTCACCCCCACATGCGTGGGGACAATAAATGCCAAGTACGGAGCCTACGCCGGCAGCAGGGCTCACCCCCACATGCGTGGGGACAATTTTGGAAATCTGATCCTGTATAATAAAAGTTGGCACTTTATTCACAAGAGTTTTAAGGTATAATGGATGTGAATAAGGAGGTGCCACATGGCAAAAAATCAACGCAACTATGATCATGAGTTCAAGACTCAGGCAATTAAGCTAGCAAAAGAAATTGGCGGTGCTAAAGCA
>ONSO01000037.1:0-19514 GCA_900320485.1 uncultured Lachnospiraceae bacterium
GTCCATCAGCCTGCTGGCCCTGTTGTCGACGGTATTGTCGTCTTTTATTTACGGGGGCATTTTCTATCTGTTAAATCTGGCGCTGGGGCTTGGATTTGACATATGGCTGTGCATCCTTTTGGGGTGTATCGTGTCGCCGACGGACCCCATTGCGGCTACCAGCATCTTAAAAAAGGCGGGGCTTTCCAAGAATGTCTCCACGGTCATTGAAGGAGAGTCGCTGTTTAACGATGGTACGGGCGTTGCCGTGTTTGTAGCGATAAAGAATATTGTAAATGACGTATCGGATCTGAGCTTTCCGGTATTGATGGCAAAGGAGCTTCTCGGGGCCATTGGCATTGCGCTGGTCCTTTCGTTCCTGATGTTTAAGCTCCTGCGGGCTACCAACAATCCCATGCTGCACATTCTGATCAGCCTGCTGGACGTAGTGGCGGCATACGTGATCTGCGAGGAGCTGGGATGCTCCGGCGTTATCGCTTCCGTTGTCTGCGGCATCTACTTCTCAAGAATGATGGCGAAGCACGAAGCGTGGCACAAGGTTGTGGATCCCAAGGAATGGTACGAGGATTTCTGGCACATTGCGGATACGCTGTTTAACAGTGTCTTGTTCATCCTTATCGGATTTGCGATCATGAACCTGCCGCACCATAACTTCATCATCCTGCTGATCCTTGGGGCCATTTTGATCAATGCGCTGGCGAGATTCCTTGGCGTCGGGATCTCGGCCCTGATCATCGGAAAGAAAAAGATCCCGAACAGATACAGCATCGGAGAGTTTACGACCCTCATGACCTGGAGTGCCTTAAAGGGCGGACTTTCGCTGGCGCTGGCCCTTAGCACAAAGGAATTTCTGCCGGAGGCCAGCTATCACGTGGTGCTCATCGTCACCAGCGTTACCATGTATTTCACCATTGTGATCCAGGGACTTACCACAAAGAACGTCTTTGCCATGGTGGAAAAATGGAAGGCCAGGAGAATGATCTGACGAAAATATTTTTTAAACTTGCTTTTTTATGAAGATTATGGTAATATATCAATTCGTGATATATTAATTTCCTTGCTCACTCTGAAAAGTGGGCCAGAGACCAAAAGGAGGTAACTAACTATGAACAAGTACGAATTGTGCGTTGTGGTTAACGCTACGATCGAAGATGACGCAAGAGCTGCAGTTGTTGACAAGTGCAAGGCTTACGTTGAGAGATTTGGCGGTACCATCACCGAAGTGGATGATTGGGGCAAGAAGAAGCTTGCTTACGAGATCCAGAAGATGAAGGAAGGCTTCTACTACTTCATCAGATTCGATGCACCCGCTACTGCTCCCGCAGAGATCGAGAGCCGCGTTCGCATCATGGACGGCGTCATCAGATACTTAGTCGTTAGACAGGATGAGGCATAATTAGAAAGCGAGAAGAAATATGAATAAAGTAATTCTTATGGGTAGACTTACGAGGGATCCTGAGGTGAGATATTCTCAGGGCGCAACTCCCACCGCGGTGGCAAGATTTTCCATCGCCGTAGACAGAAGATTTAAGCGTGAGGGCGAGCCTGACGCGGATTTCTTCAACTGCACTTGCTTTGGTAAGCAGGGTGAGTTTGTGGAGAAGTATCTTCACAAGGGAACCAAGGTAGTCCTGAGCGGAAGAGTTCAGAATGACAACTATACCAACAAGGAAGGCCAGCAGGTATACGGCACCCGCATCATGGTGGACGAGATCGAGTTTGCAGAGAGCAAAAACGCTGCCGGAAATGGGGACAATGGTTACAACAATAACGGCGGCAACTATGGAAACAATAACGGCTTCGGCGGCGGCCGCAGCCAGGCAGCTCCCTCCGGAGCCGGGGACGGTTTCATGAACATTCCTGACGGAATCGACGAGGAGTTACCGTTCAACTAACATTTTGACGATCATTTTCAGAAGGAGGCATTACGATGGCTTTTAATAAGACAACTGAGAAGTCCGATTCTCCCATGAGAAGAAAGGGTGGAATCCGTAGAAGAAAAAAGGTTTGTGTATTCTGTGGCAAGGATAATGCCATTGATTACAAGGATGCAAATAAGCTGAAGAGATACGTATCCGAGAGAGGCAAGATCCTTCCTCGCCGTATCACCGGCAACTGCGCTAAGCATCAGAGAGCTCTGACCGTAGCGATCAAGAGAGCTCGTCACTTGGCAATCATGCCCTACGTGCAGGATTAATCCCTTGTAAATAAAGGGTTCGTGGCCTTAGCAGTTTGTAATGACTACAATTTGCACACGAATTGTTAGTCGGCAATGCGTGATAATGTGTAATAATACAGATAAACAACTGCGGAAAGGGGCCATAATTCTATGGTTGACACACCTTCTGAAATCCAATTTCAGAAGGTGTTTTCTTTTTCCTTCCAAATAACTTGCGTTGTTGTCACGGACATCAAAAGTTATAAGGAGGAAAATCATGTGTAAAGTCATTTCTATCGCAAATCAAAAAGGCGGGGTGGGCAAAACTACCACCGCATTCAATCTTGGAATCGGATTGGCATCCGAAGGTCAAAGAGTCTTGCTGATTGACGGGGATCCCCAGGGAAATCTCACCATGTGTTTAGGAATTGAAAAGCCTGACGAGCTTGAGGTGACGCTCGTTGACGTGTTCGAGAGGGTAATCAACGAGGACGACATGCCAGAGGGATTTGCCGTCATCAAGGCAAGACAAAACGTTGACCTGATTCCGTCAAACATTGAACTCTCCACTGCCGAACTCTCTTTGGCCAATACCATCAGCAGGGAACTTGTGATGCGTTCTTACATCAATTCCATTAAAACTAAGTATGATTTTATTCTGATAGACTGCATGCCTTCGCTGGGCATTATGACTGTAAACGCATTTGCGTGTTCGGATGCCGTCATCATTCCCGTGCAGGCTGCATATTTGCCGGTAAAAGGGCTTCAGCAACTGATAAGAACCATTAACACGGTACAAAGACGCTTAAACCCATCCCTGGTCATTGAAGGGATTCTTCTAACGATGGTTGACGCAAGGACAACCATAGCCCGCGAGATATCCGAAGAAGTAAACAATGCTTACGGTAAGGCCATTCGGGTTTTTCCAACGTACATTCCGCAGTCCGTAAGGGTCACGGAGACTACGGCCATTGCAAAAAGTATCTATGAACACGATGGAAACGGAAAGGCTGCTCACGCATATGAGGAGCTTACGAAGGAGGTGCTGAGAAACCATGGCTGTTAAGAGGGAAAAGATCAAGTTTGCTTCCGTTGAAGAACTGCTGGGGGCTCCGCAGGTAACAAATGATCATACCACGGAGATTCGTATTGACGACATAAAGCCGTTTAAGGACCACCCCTTTAAGGTCAGGGACGATCAGAAAATGGATGAGCTGGTGGAGAGCATCAGGGATAACGGCATCTTATCTCCGGTGTTGGTCAGACCATACGAGGATGGGCGTTATGAGATGATCTCCGGTCACAGAAGGATGCACGCTGCCCGCATGGTCGGCCTGAGGACAATACCAGCCCTGATCAGGGAAATGTCTGATGATGAAGCGACCGTGGCAATGGTGGACGCCAACGTACAGCGTGAGGAAATCCTGCCCAGTGAAAGGGCATATTCCCTAAAGATGAAAATCGATGCCATAAAAAGGCAGGGAAAGCGGACTGATTTAACTTCCCGCACTGAGTGCGAGAAGTTGTTTTCGGGAGCTGCAGAGGAGGCCGGATGGGCATTTGGACTGAAGGCAAGGCAGGTTCAGAAATACCTTCGGCTTGTAAACCTGAACGATAAACTGTTAGACTTGGTTGACAGAAAAAAGATTCCAATTAATACGGCGGTGGACATTTCCTACTTCAATCCGAATCTGCAAAAGTGGCTATACGAATACATAAAGGAGAATGGTTTCCTAATTCCTAAGCAGATAGCTGCTCTAAAGAAGCTTCCGAATTTGGATAACGTCACCCAGTACATTATGAACAACATATTAAATGACGCGGTGTCCGTCAAGAAAGGCTCCGGCAAGGTGACCCTGTCGGAAAAGAAGCTCGGCAAATACTTTTCTCCGTCAGTTTCGACAAGGGAACGTGAAAGAATCATTTTTGAACTTTTGGATCAATGGAAAAAGGAAGGGGATGGAGAGACATGATCCTGGAATATTACAAGAAGGCGCAGGCAGATCAATTTACGTTCATTCCCATTCCGCAGGTCATTTTAACGGACGAACGATTCTCAGAGGTATCCATGGAGGCCAAGGTACTTTATGGTATGCTCCTGAAACGCATGAGCCTGTCCACGGCGAACCGATGGATAGATGAAAAGAAAAGGGCTTACGTAGTCTATCCGGTTTACAAGATTCAGGAGGACATAGGAATCTCAAAAGGTAAATCGGTATCCTGCCTGCAAGAGTTGGAAATGGTTGGCCTGATTGAAAGGATTCATCGTGGACAGGGCCTGCCAAGCATCATATATCTCAAGAATTTCATTATTGAGGAGCAAAGTTCAGAAGTCTAAAATATGACTTCAGGAGAGGGGTACGATGGCAGAGGAAAAACTGCAGTTTCAATATTTTTATGGATCGGAAGCGGACATGTTTACCTTTTATCGGATTCCGAAGATTTTATTCACGGATGATTACTTTAAGGAACTGTCCAGCGATGCCAAGATATTATATGGGCTCATGCTGGACAGGATGTCCCTTTCGAGGAAAAACGGCTGGATTGACGAAGATAATCGCGTATATGTTTATTTTACGGTGGAAGACGCCATGGAGCTTATGAATATTGGGAAAAACAAGGTCATTCGCATTATGTCGGAGCTCGATCAGGAAACAGGGGTAGGCTTAATTGAGAGGATTCGCCAGGGTCAGGGAAAGCCGTCAATCATTTATGTAAAATCGGTTGTGAGGGAAGGAAGTCAGAAGTCTCAAAATGAAACCACAAAAGACATTGATAATTCAGAAGTTTCAAATCGAAACTTCAAGAAGTTTCAAAATGAAACTTCTAGTTGTTTCAAAACGGGACATCCAGAAGTTTGCTTTTCAAACCCTAATAATACTGATAATAGTAATACTGATATAAATAAATCCATCCATCTCATCTCATCTTCTGGTCAAGAGGCGATGGAAAAGATGAGATCGATCAGGGATCAGTTGGAAATTGACCTGTTAGTCGAACGCTATCCGTTAGACCGAGACCTTTATGAGGGAATCTATGAGCTCGTGCTTGATGTAATGATGAATGGAGCGAGAGATATGGAGATTGCTAGCGGTACATATCCTACAGCGATGGTTAAGGAGCGCTTTTCCAAATTAAATTCAATGCACTTGGAATATGTTGTTGGGTGCATGAAGAGCAATTCACAGAAAATCGGAAACATTAAGAAGTATGTTCTTGCGGCCCTTTTTAATGCCCCCTGTACAATAGATGGATATTTCCTGTCTCAAGTGAATTATGATTTCCCGCAGTTTGTAGGCAGATGATGGTCATCAGAAAACTAGGGGAAAGCGATTCTAATGCTTTCCCCATGTATCTTGATCAGCGATACCTGGATAATTGTTAAAAGTTATTTTAACTTGTTTAAGTAATTAGGATTTGAGTGATGAATGTCATTGATGGAATAACATGCAGCGAGGGGAACGCAGAAATCTTCTTTTTGATACGGTGTGAAAGCTGGGATTTCTATTAGGGCACATCGATATTAATTTTCTGGTGGAATAAATTTATAAGTTATAAGCGATATTGTCTCGGAGTTACACCATACTTGGCTTTGAAGGACCTGTTGAAATATGACAGATTGTCAAAGCCCACATCAATAGCAATGTTTAGTATCTGGCTGTCAGAGCTCTTAAGGAGTCTGGCAGCCATTGTCAGTCTGTAGTCCTTCAGATAATCTATGAAGGAGGTTCCAATTGTCTCCTTAAAATATCTCATAAAATGAGATTCTGAGAAATTAACCAGTTTCGCAATTTCTGCGATGGTTATTTTGTCTGCATAATTATTTTCCACGTATTTAAGCACAGTCTTCATTTTTTCCAGATTGCTTCGGTTACCCGCCTTCGCCTCAAAATCCCTGCATTTACTGTCAAGAATATAGAAAAACTGGAAAAGCATACTTTTTATATAGAGCTGATAGCCCGCTGGCTTTGTGGCATTAATAGAATCGCAGGCGTCAATCGGCGTAATTATTTCTGCATAATTTGAGTTGTCCGGATTAATAACAGAAGGTATCGCTATTTTTCCCGCCAGAAGAGGTTTGAAAAAATATTCGTTTGTCGTATCTGATTTCTGGGAGATGAGCATATGGGGATCAAAGATTATATTCTCGTACTCCATGCGATCTTTTTCCAGCTGCTTAATAGAGTGAAGCTGTCCCGGCAGAATAATAATAAGTGCAGGTGCTTCAAGACGGTATTCCTCAAAATCCACGGTGATGATACCGGAGCCCTTTTTTACATAAATAAGTTCCATCTCGTCATGCCAGTGTGTTGGCACGATTTTAAAATCAAGAGGAATGGTGCAAAGATAGGTGTTGTATGGAAAATCAACCTGGGTGTGTTCTTTTTTCTCGTGATAGTTTTCGTATTCAAGTATATTCATAAAAACTCCTTTTAATAAGGCTTTTGTACTACGTTAACATGGCATAGTATACAATAAATGATAGAATTGTGCAAGTTTTGGGCGGCATTAGGCAAGAATTGTATCAATAAATGGCGTTAAAATGCTAGTGTCATATTTAGTATATTGGAGGAGTAAATTATGGCAGTAATGCAGGAAATTGAAACAAAACTGAATAAGGGAATAAGCGTTAGCTCAAACGAGGAAATTTATATTGCACTTCTTAACCTGGTAAAAGAAAAAGCCCAGGCGAAGACCGTAAGCTACGAAGGCGGCCAGGAAGGAAAGAAGAAGCTTTACTATATCTCTGCGGAGTTTTTGATTGGAAAATTATTATCCAACAATCTTATTAATTTGGGAATTTATGATGAGGTGAAAAAGACACTTCAGGAGAATGGGAAATCCTTAGCCGAAATCGAGGAAATTGAACTTGAGCCGTCTCTTGGAAACGGAGGTCTTGGAAGACTTGCAGCATGCTTTATTGATTCAATTGCAACACTTGGATTGAACGGAGACGGAGTGGGGCTTAATTATCACTTTGGTCTTTTTAAGCAGGTGTTCGAGAACAATCTTCAGCTTGAGACACCTAATCCATGGATTACACCAGAAAGCTGGCTTACAAAAACAGAAAAAGTTTATCCTGTTGATTTTGGTGGATTTACCGCATGGTCAGTAATGTATGACATTGATGTAATTGGATACAATAACAGAACTACAAAGCTTCATCTCTTTGATATACAGACAATCGATGAGACAATCGTCGGCGATACAATTAATTTTGACAAGGATGAAATTAAGAAAAACCTTACTCTGTTTTTATATCCGGATGATTCGGACGAGAAGGGAAGACTTCTTCGAGTTTACCAGCAGTATTTCATGGTAAGCAATGCTGCAAGACTTGTAATCGAGGAGGCAAAGGCAAAGGGTTCAAACCTTCATGATTTGGCTGATTATGCAGCAGTTCAGATTAATGATACACATCCATCAATGGTAATTCCTGAACTTGTCAGACTACTTCAGGTAGAAGGAATTCTGATGGATGAGGCAATTGAAATCGTTTCAAAGGTTTGCGCATATACCAATCACACAATTCTTGCAGAAGCGCTTGAAAAATGGCCTATTTACTATATCAATAAGGTTGCACCACAGCTTATGAACTTGACAATAAGGTTCGTGCAACTGTATCTGATGAGAGCACATATATCATCCAGAACAATCTGGTTCACATGGCGCACATGGATATTCATTACGGACATTCGGTAAATGGTGTGGCATATCTGCATACAGAGATTTTAAAGAATTCAGAGCTTAACAATTTTTACAGATTGTACCCTGAAAAATTTAATAATAAGACAAACGGAATTACCTTCAGAAGATGGCTTATGGCCTGCAATCCAGAATTATCAGACCTTATTACAGAATTAATCGGGGATGGATGGAAGACAGATGCTGATGAGCTTGAGAAGCTTGGAGCATATGTTAATAACGAGAAAATTCTTACAAGATTAAATGCTATAAAGCATGAAAAAAAGGTTGAGCTTGCGGATTATCTTAAAAAGACTCAGGGACTTGAAATGTCTGCAGATTCTATCTTCGATATTCAGGTTAAAAGACTTCACGAGTACAAGAGACAGCAGCTCAATGTACTTTACGCAATTCACAAATACTTTGAGATTAAGGCGGGAAAGAAACCTACAACACCAATCACTCTTATTTTTGGTGCAAAGGCAGCTCC
The DNA here is from genome assembly GCA_900320485.1 of uncultured Lachnospiraceae bacterium. Classification (GTDB taxonomy): domain Bacteria; phylum Bacillota; class Clostridia; order Lachnospirales; family Lachnospiraceae; genus Acetatifactor. Next base: position 8,334 of record ONSO01000037.1, read on the forward strand.
TGCGTACATAATTGCAAAAGACATTATTCATGCGATTTTATGCTTGCAGCAGGTTATTAATAATGATCCGGAGGTTAGTCCATATCTCAAGGTATTTATGGTTGAAAACTACAATGTAACTCTTGGAGAAAAAATGTATCCTGCAGCTAATATTTCAGAGCAGATTTCCCTTGCATCTAAGGAGGCATCAGGGACAGGCAACATGAAGTTCATGTTAAATGGTGCAGTAACTCTTGGAACAAGTGATGGTGCAAATGTGGAGATTGCTGAACTTGTTGGAGCGGATAATATCTATGTATTTGGAGAAGACTCTCAGACTGTAATCGACCGCTACGAGAGAGGGGATTACTGCTCAAGAGATTACTATGAAAAGGACGAGTATATTAAGCGAGCTGTAGATTTTATTGTAAGCGATGAAATGCTTAATGCAGGAAGCAGAGAAAATCTCGAGAGACTTTACAACGAGCTCTTAAGCAAGGACTGGTTTATGACATTCCCTGATTTCAAGGATTACGTGGCTACAAAGGAAAAAGCATACAGTGATTACGAGAACAAAAAGGAATGGGCAGAAAAAATGCTTGTAAATATCAGCAAGGCAGGATTTTTCTCATCAGACAGAACAATCAGACAGTATAACGAGGATATCTGGAAACTATAAATCTAATAAAAAATCTAATAAAAAATCTAATAAAAAATCTAATAAAAATGATATTGGTACCCGGACATGTATTTGTTCGGGTATTTTGCATATTAACCTTGTATACTTTGGGAAAACATTATACAATAAATCATTATGGGGTTTTCTGTTTTTTAGAAGAAACGATATATTGGGGATCAGACCATTTATGTCTGATGCTTTATTTCATTTATAAAGGAAAGCGGAGTCATATGATATTTTTTCCTAAAAGCTCTGTGAAAATAGGATAGATTGTGGAAACCTACAGATAAGGAAACATCCAGAATAGAAGTGTTCCCTTTTTCAAATAATTCTACTGCTTTTTCTAAACGCATATTATTGATGTACTCGATGCAAGTCATATTCATATATTTCTTGAAGAATCGCATAAAGTGATAATCGCTAAAATTACAGATATCTGCAAGCTCAGACACTGTAATGACTTCTGAATAATTTAACTCAATGTAATCAAGTACTTTCTTTAACATGTCAGATGGAGTGCCTGAATCAGGGGTCTCGATTCTATTGCTGTATTGAATCAGCAAAAAACAAACCTGTAACAGCATGGCCTTTACCGCAAGCTCATATCCAGGAATTGCTTCATCATATAGATGATTAATCTGAGTGAAAATAGTTTTGAGAGAAGCATATGCCGGGTGTTTAGGCGTAATCAGGTGTGGCATAGAAAATTCCTGGTTCATCATCGGTGTGAGATATCGTGTTGAACAGATATCCGTGGAATTTCCCCCTAGAAAATTCAGATGAAAAACATATGTATCGCTCACCATCTTTTCATTGCATTCATCGGTTATTGAATGAAGAAATAGAGGTGGAATGAACAGGATATCCCCTTCTTTCACATCGTAATCAACCAAATCAATCTGGTATTTACAGGAACCGGTAGTTATCATTGTAAGTTCTGCCTCTTCATGCCAGTGCGCTGTAATTACTGGATAATTGTTATTGAGTGTAGTGATATAACGCTGTATTGGAAAGAAGGAATCGCCATGCTTGGCGTCTTCTTTTTGTTCTAATGCAAGAGAATATAGCTTCTTCATTGTTCTCCTCCTGAAAATAGTTTAGCCGTGCTCTTTATGAATATTTTATAACGCAAGAGCAGAATTGTGTCATAGTATGAAATATATATGCAAGATTTTCGTACAACATCGCTATATAATAGCAATATAATACATAAGAACAAGCAAATCAATAATTAATAGATTACACGGGAGGTAAGTTTTATGATTAGCAGATATTCTTTTGGTAAGCCTTTCGAGACAGAGGCGCTGGTAGTAAAAATTGAAGCCACAGAGGGTAAGCTTCCTTTCTTCAGAACTGATGGAGAAGGAAATTATTACTATGATTTTGATGACAAGGATATTGTATATGGACTTGGTGAGCAGATAAGGGGAATCAATAAAAGAGGCTGGACATATACCAGCTGGAATCTTGATAACCCACATCATCATGAGGATACACATTCTTTATATGGTGCACACAATTTTCTTCTTGTAGATGGTAAGGAACTGTTTGGTGTTTTCTTCGATTTCCCAGGAAAAATCACATTTGATATTGGCTATACCAAGAGAAATGAGATGCATGTTTATGCCGACAGAAATGACATGAATGTGTACATCATAACTGGTGATAATAAGAAGGATATTGTTAATCAGTTTAGAGTGGCTATCGGTCAGAGCTATCTTGCTCCATTCTGGGCATTCGGATATGGTCAGAGCAAATGGGGTTATATTACAGAAGACGATGTAAGAAGAGTAGCAGAGGAGTATGCAAAGCTTGGTACGCCACTTGACAGCATTTATCTTGATATCGATTATATGCAGGATTTCAAGGATTTTACAGTAAATCCAGAACGCTTTTCTGATCTTAAGAAGCTTGCAGAAAGCATGAAAGAGCAGGGCATACACCTTGTTCCAATCATTGATGCGGGGGTAAAGATTGAAGATGGCTATGATGTGTACGAAGAAGGTGTAGCTAACAATTATTTCTGTAAAAACGAAGAAGGAAAAGATTTTGTAGGTGCTGTATGGCCAGGAAAAGTACATTTTCCAGACTTTTTACAGCCTGAGGCAAGAAGCTGGTTTGGTGAAAAGTATGGTGAGCTCACAAAGCTTGGAATAGACGGTTTTTGGAATGATATGAATGAGCCTGCAATTTTCTATTCAGAGGAGAGTCTTTCAGAAGCAATTGATGCAGTTGCTTCACTTAAGGGGAAGAATATCGGACTTTCAGAGTATTTTTCTACTATGGGAACCATTCAGGGGCTTAGCTCTAATCCTAAGTATTATGACCAATTTTATCACAATGTAAATGGTCAGATGGTAAGGCATAGTGATATTCACAACCTGTTTGGTATGAATATGACAAGGGCAGCGAATGAAGCTCTTTGTAAGCTCGAACCAGAGAAGAGGACTCTTTTCTTTTCACGGGCGTCTTTTATAGGAGCCCACAGATATGGTGGTATCTGGCAAGGAGATAATCTTTCATGGTGGAGTCATATACTTCAGGGAATGCAGCAGCTTCCTGCACTTAATATGGCAGGCTTTATATATATTGGCTCAGATACAGGCGGATTTGGAGCGGATACAACAGAGGACCTCATGCTTCGCTGGATTCAGTTTGCATTGTTTACTCCGCTCTTTAGAAATCATTCTGCACTCGGTACAAGAGAGCAGGAATTGTATCAGTTTGACAGCTGCAAAGCAATGACAGAAATGGTTAAGATTCGCTATGCACTTATTCCATATCTGTACAGTGAATATTTAAAGGCTGTAATTAATAATGATATGATGTTCAAGCCACTGTCATTCGAATTTGATGATGAAGAAAGTAAGTGTGTTGAGGATCAACTACTTATCGGTAACGAGCTCATGATTGCTCCGATTTATAAGCAAAATGCTTCTGGCAGATATGTATATCTTCCTGAAGATATGATGCTTATCAGAATGCGCAAATACGATGATTATGAAACAGAGCAAATGACAAAGGGACATCACTACATAAAGGTTGCACTTGATGAGTTGGTTTTCTTTGTTCGTAAGGATAAGGCAATTCCATTTGCTAAACCTGCAAAGAGTACCTCTGAGCTTGACTTGAATTCGCTTGGCAGATTAGGCTATGAGGGCGCAAAGTATGAAATGTATATGGATGATGGAATTAATCCGGATGTGAGTGCAACACTTAAAAGAGTTGAGATATAACAATTATAAAGGATAAGACAATGAGGTCTAGACTGATAAGCGGTTTAGGACTCTGATTACTCGTAGATATGTTTTGTGGAGGAAATTGTTATGACAAATTTTACAAAATCTCTATGTAAAATTTCTATACCGGTTACTTTGCAGTGTATGCTAGGAATGTTGTTTGTTGGTCTAATAATGTCAAGTCGCTATGGCGCAAAGGTTAGAGCGTTCAAGCAAAGAATATTTATGAAAAACAATATGTAGTTGCAGCGTCAAATTGAAATTTTTATGATTCTGTATGTAGTAAAGATAAGCTTTCTTGAAGCTCATTTGAAAGAATAAAGAAAAGGTCGCTAGAGTCCTCGTATAGCTCCGATGTTTGGAGACTATCGAGGACTTTTTTTACGCCTTTTATTTTCCATAAAGCTATCATAAGTTCATCATTGTTCATGTATGATTCCTCCATTTTTTGCTTTGAGTGTAATGAAGGAATGCCCCATTGGCAAGCAATTCTCGTAAGGCGAGAACGTGGAGTAAATTTGTTCTCACATTTAAAGAAAAATGGAGTAAACATTGAGATTAGAACTCAAAAAAACGACGCAGAACATGATGATGGCAAGGCAGATTGATCTGGATGAGCCGCTTCAATGATGGAAACCGCAGGCATGTGTTTGAAAAAAATGGCCCGTGATGGAAAGGAGACTTGAATATGATTATTAGATGCAAGAATAATGAGGAACCTCTGGCACCGAAATTTCCTATTAAGATAAAAGTTAATTGGTGGGATCCGCAATCGGAAATGATTCTGATGGATAATGAAGAGTGGTTTAGGAAACCTGTATCGTTATTGCGCACTGACGATCCGAAGCTGGATGCCATAAAGGCGTCCATTCCCAAATGGCAGGCAATGGCAAGGAAAATTGACAATGATCCGAATGAAGATGAAAACTTTTGCCCGATCAAACGTGCAAGCGTGGACGTGTATATATTCAGCGGCATGTACAGGATCGGCACGGAAATCATAGACGTGGGAAACGAATACACCAAGGACTGGCTGTTTGAGAGAATTGAATGGGATATAGAAAAGGACCTGTATTCCGTCGGCGCGGTTTACGTCAGGTACAACGGAATGGTCGATTAGTTGTAATTTGAAGCTGCAGTGTTTTGGACGCAAAAAGTCCATTTTAAAAAATGGGGATATAATGGGGATATCTTGTAGATAAAATGGGGATTAAATGGGGATATCTTGTCGGTTGCATGTCTTTTTAAGACGTGATATTATTAAAATGCGAAAAGAAATGAGACAGGCGAAAGCAATCAGTCGCTGACCTCGTTTCTTTTCTTTTTTGCGAATGTTTTATGACGTGACGAAGCACCGGCCGCCCCCTCGCGGCCAGGTGCTTTTTTTGCGCCTTAAACTATGCGCTGACAATATTAAAACACATGTGGAGGGATGAAATGTATTTTACAAAGGAAGACGGGGAGGCATATCTGCTTGAAGTCATGATGCGGCAGGTGCCAGGTTTCAGGCAAAGAAGGAGCGGAATAAGAATTGTTGATCCGGATCTTTCAATCACGGGTATTTTTGGAGAAGGCGGGAAGGAGGAGATGAAACTAAGGATGGAAAGGTACGACGTGCCTTGGCGCATGAGGCGAGACGCGGAGGGCAGAAGTCCCAGGGATGAATTATTTAGGGATGAGGATCACAGAACCAGGTTCTGTGAGATGCTGGACGGTTCATGTACTAACCGGATGCTTTCCAGCGGGCGTTACCTTGCGGCGGTGTTCCTGTTAAGCGCTGACGGTTGGCTCTGGGAAAGGGTAAAGACTTCGGTAACCGACCTGGGAATATTCTTTGACAACGTAAGCATAAGGGGAGCAAGCACGGAACAGTACGTGCTGTTCCATTCCGCGAAGGAGATTTTCACGGGAGAACCATTCGTTAGCATGGAGGATATGGCTGATTCGGAGATCGTAAGCGACGAGCTCCTTTCCCTGATCGTGAGTGCATACCTGCTTCGCGTGGCGGGACTTGGCCTTGCTGGGGAGGTGAAGAATAATGGCTAAGGTTACTTATAAGGTGTTGGATGACAAGGGAAGAATAACAATTCCATTGGAAATGAGAAATGGAGCAAAAATCTTTCCCGGTGACGTGATCAAGGTTTCCTGGAAGGGTGACAAAAACGAGATCGTCTTGTCGGGGGTCGAAGTCGTTGACTTTGAAAAAGAAGATCCGGAGATCATTGAGGCATGCATTTACGCGGCGGTAAGAAACCTGACTAAGGAAAAAAAGGTAGCCCTTGCGGCGAGCCTTCTGTCACCAATGGCGGGAGGGGAGCGCAGATGAGCGGCATGGAGGAGAAAAACGGCGTCGTTTCGTACTACGGTAACCCGGCGGGATTCGTGCAGGGGGACAAGGTACTGATCGACGCCATTTTCTATAAGCAGGACCTGCTGGACTACGTTGAGAAGAAGATGGGGAAAAAGCCCGAGGCAAGGGAAGGGATCCTGAAGATCCTGTGTGACGGTGACGGCGTGCCGGTTGGGATTTCCTCAAAAAAGCTTGGCGTGAGGATCTGGCAGCTTAAGGCCGACACGCCCTTCGAGATGAGGTTCGTTACGCTCTTCGGACGGAGCGAGCGGGGCTTTGGAGCCCCGGGGAGGGACGAGTACCGAAAGGTCTGGGAGGGCGAGGTGGAAAAGTTTGACTTGGAGGACGTGTGGGAGCGCTTTGCGCGGTGCACTCCCGCGGATTTCGACGGTCACTGCCTTTCCGTGTCGGACGTGGTCGAACTGACCGACGGCGAGGCTTCCCGTTTCTTTTACGTGGAGACGGAAGGCTTTGCCGAGGTCGATTTTCAGTAATCTTTGAAAGGAGCTTAAGAAATGGCAAAGAATGAAAAGGCAAAAAGCGCAGCTTCGGGAGAGACCGAAATGGAGAAGAAAGGAATGGGGACTGACAAGAAGGCCGTGGAGGAGGCGATCCGCGAAGGCAGGGAGCGCGCCGAGGTAAAAAGGGAGGCTCAGCCGGGAAACATTTCGGAAGCGGAAAGCGAAAAAACGCCTCAAAAGTATGACGTGCGTTTTTCCCTGTTTCCGTCGGAGGGGCCGGTAAAGGGCGTTTGCAGCGTCACCATTGGCGGGGAGTTTGCCGTAAAGAACGTAAAGCTTGTCGAGGGTAGCAGGGGACTGTTCGTGGCAATGCCTTCGTACAAGTCGGGTGAGGAGTACAAGGATCTTTTCTTCCCCGTGACGAAGGAGGCAAGACAGTCGCTGCAGGATGCCGTGATCACGGAGTTCGACAACCAGATGATGATCCACAAGTATGACGCGCATTACGGACAGACGGCTCCCGAGCCGGCAATGGCGGGGGACCTCCCTGGGAATGTGATCCAGTAGGGACCGATTACAACTGAATATTGAAAACAACCAAATAACGGAAAAATGAAAAACGGAGGAAGAAGAAAGTGAAAAAGATGATCGAAAACGGAAAGAATGCGGTAAGAGGTTTTGTTGCAAAGGCAGGAGAACTTTTTAAGGACAATGCCGGTGAGAACTACGTGGACACCGCGGTGAAGATCCTGATTGCGGTGGTGCTTGGAGCGTTGCTCCTGGCCGGCCTTTACGCCCTGTTCGGCGACGTGGTGATGCCCACCCTGTCCCAGCGCATCCAGGACATGTTCAATTACGCGGGATGATGAAGGAAGCGGCGGTGATGCTGGTGCTTTTTGCTGCCGCGGTCAGGGACGCAAGGGTAAGGACGATACCTAACGCGTTCTGTGTCTGCGTCCTTGCTTGCTGCCTGGTCCCGCCGGTGAGATTTTGTCCCCTGGGAATCCTCGCGGCGCTTCCGCTTTTCGCGGCGGGAATGACCTGCGGGGGAATCGGGGGAGGCGACATAAAGCTCATTTTGGCCCTTGGAGCCGTTTTGGGGCTTTGGACGACGATTTATGCGACCGTCATCGCCATGGCCCTTCTTGTGGCATTTCACGGCCTTAGAAGGGCATTTGGAAGGGAAGGGGCCTCTTACCCCCTCGTTCCCTTCCTTTTTGCGGGGATGGCCGCGGCGGTTTTATTTGGATGAACGGAGGAATGAAGAGTGAGAAACAGAACGGTTTTGGGGATCCTGTGCATAGTGGCAAGCCTGTTTTTGGTTTTCGGGGTAACGCCGATCGTTAGCCGAGGGTTTTCGGCGAAGACGACGGTGGTCCGGATGAAGTCTGACCAACCCGCCGGGACGATGCTGACGAAGGGAATGCTCGAGGAAGCCGAGGTTGGTAAGTATGGACTCCCGGAAGGCGCGGTCAGGACGATCGTCGAAGCGGAGGGAAAGTACCTGACGGCCGACGTGGTGGCGGGAGACATGCTGCTTCCCGGAAAGACCGCGGACGAGCCCGCGAAGGAAAACGAATACCTGTATCGCCTTGACGGGAAGAAACAGGCAATGAGCATTACGATTAAGAAGTTCGCAGAAGGCGTTTCGGGCAAGCTAAAGAGCGGCGACGTGGTTACGGTCATGGCAACCGACTTTCAAAAGACGGGAGTCACGGTAATCCCGACGGAGCTTAAGTACGTGGAGGTGATCGCGGTAACCGCAAAGAGTGGGTCCGACGCGAACGTGAAGGAAGGCTCGGATAAGAATAAGGACGGCGAAGAGGAAACGAGGGAGCTTCCGACTACCGTCACGGTGCTGGTAACGCCGATGCAGGGAAAGATCCTTGCCATGCTGGAGGCTGACGGGGAGATGCACCTTTCGCTCGTTTACCGCGGGGACGCGGAGACGGCAAAAAGGTTTATAGCCGAGCAGGACGGGGTGCTTGCGGAGATTGAGGAAATCCTTCGCGAGGCGGAAACCCTTAAGGACGAAGGTAACGGTGAGGTACGGAGCGTCGGGGCAGACGGAACGACCCTGATAAGCCTTATCGCCGCAAAGGGAAAGACCGGCATCATAACGGAAGGCAACCGAATCGCGACCGGCTCCCTTCCGGCCACGGCTTCGCTCGGCAGCGAGGAAGGAAAGGCCGCGGGAGAGCTGATTGGCGGAAGCGGCGAGTAACAAACGCGGGGAGAGTGGATGAAGTGGGAATCTTTAAGAGTAAATGGGAAGTAGACGACAAGGTGAAGGCCGCACCCGCGGGAGGCGTGCTTGCAGTCTGGGGGACGCCAGGATGCGGAAAAACGGTGGTCTCGGTGAAGATTGCGGAGAACCTGTGCAAGAGGGGCGAGGACGTGATCCTGATTTTTGCCGACATGACCACGCCGCCCATGCCGTACCTGTGCCCGCCGTCGGACTTAACCGGTAAGGGATCCCTCGGGAGCATCCTCGCGGCGGCAAGGGTGAACGACGTGCTGGTAAGGCGCAACTGCGTGCTGTATTCAAAAAGCAGGCACCTGTCCCTGATCGGCTTTCGGAAGGGCGAGAACCGCTTTTCCTACCCTCCCTACGAAGACGCGCAGGCGAGGGAACTGATCGGGGCGGCCAGGGAGCTTGCGCCGTTCGTGATCGTGGACTGTTCGGGACACGTGACGACGAACCGGCTGACGGCAATCGCGCTGATGGAGGCGGACAGGGTAATCCGTCTTACGGGGTGTGACCTAAAGGCGGTAAGCTATCTGTCAAGCCAGCTGCCGCTCCTTGCGGACGCGAAGTGGAACGCCGAGGGGCACCTGGTGGCTGCCTCAGACGTAAAGCCGAACGAGGCTTCGGGGAGCATCGAGCAGGTCCTCGGAAGGGTGTCCTTTCGGATACCTCATTCAAGGGAAGTGGAGACGCAGTTCCTTGAGGGGAACCTTCTAAAGGACTTGTGTTACAAGGAAAGCAGGCCGTTTCGGGCGGCCGTTGACGAAATTTGCGTGGAGGCGCTTGGACTGTGACGACGAATCAGGACTTGTTTTTTGGATCTGGAAAAAGGGAGCTTCCGTTCAGGGAAGTGCTCGCAAAAGTGCAGGAATGGATGGCAAAAAGCCACGCGGACCTCATCGCGGAAGGGGGGGAGGGGAGCGGCGATCAGGTAAAAAGATTCGTGCGCCAGTACCTGATTGACGAAAACCTTGCCGCAAAGGGAATGAGCGCGGACGAACTCGTGGACGCGCTGTACTCCGAGATGGCGGAATACTCATTCCTTACCAAGTACGTAAGGGGGGAGGGCGTTGAGGAAATTGACGTGAACTCCTGGAGGGACGTGGAGGTGCAGTACTCGGACGGAAGGGACGTAAAGATCCCCGAGCACTTTGACTCCCCGGAGCACGCGATCAACGTGATAAGGAGAATGCTGCACGCGTCCGGCATCATCATGGACAATTCCTCTCCGTCTGCCCTGGGGCACCTGGGAAAGAACGTAAGAATAGCGGCAATGAAGACGCCGCTCGTTGACGAGGACGTGGGCGTTGCGGCGTCTATCAGAATCGTGAACCCGCAGAACATGACAAAGGAAGACTTCCTAAGGTCCGGCACGGCCACCGAGGAAATGCTGGATTTTCTTTCCGCGATGATACGTTACGGGATCAGCGTGTGCGTGGCGGGCGCGACGAGCTCGGGAAAAACGACGCTTACGGGCTGGCTTCTTACGACCATCCCGGACGAAAAGAGGGTGTTTACCATAGAAAGCGGATCGAGGGAGCTTGCGTTGGTAAGGGAGAGGGAAGGGCGCGTGGTCAACAACGTGGTTCATTCACTGACAAGGCCGAGCGAGAATCCTTCGGCCGACGTTTCTCAGGAAGACCTTCTCGACCTTGCGCTTCGATTTAACCCAGAGATCATATGCGTCGGCGAGATGAGGTCAGCAGAGGCATATGCCGCGCAGGAGGCAGCAAGAACCGGACACGTGGTGGTGAGCACCGTGCACTCCAACTCGTGCGAGTCCACCTACGGAAGGATCGTGACGCTCTGCAAGAGGGCGAGCGACCTTGGGGACGAGACGCTGATGAAGATGGTGACGGAGGCTTTTCCGATCGTCGTGTTTGCAAAGAAGCTTGACGACAAAAAGAGAAAGGTAATGGAGATCACGGAATGCGAGACGCTTCCCGACGGTTCGAGGAACCTTAGGTCCCTTTTTCGGTACGAGATCAGGGAGGTAAGGCGCGTCGGGGACGCGTGCGTCATCGACGGCGAACACGTAAGGGGAGACGTGCCGTCAAGGAGCCTTTGCAGAAGGCTTTTGTCAAACGGCATGCCTAGGGCCGAACTTGAAAGGATGGGAGGAAAGACGTGACTGCAATAAAAATCGTTGCCCTGGCCGGGCTTACGGTCGGGCTGTTTTACCTGTTCGGGATAGGCCTTTCGGAATTCTCCGAGGGGCTGTTTTT
>ONSO01000037.1:19562-39394 GCA_900320485.1 uncultured Lachnospiraceae bacterium
CGAAGAGACCGGGGAAAGGAAAAGGGGAGCCCTGGCAAGAAATCTTGAGGAAGTTCAGGCAATCCTTCGGGAAGAGGGAAGGGAAGAGGCCTTTGCGGTTCTTTGTACGGTTTCGGTGCTGCTCTTTGCGGGCGGCGCGTGCCTTGCGTCCTTCCTTGGAAACGCGTTTTTGATCCCGGTGTTTGCCGTCGGATTCATGATGATTCCGTTTTGGTACGCAAGGCTTTCGGCGTCGCATTACAAAAAGACGCTGGCGGCGGAGCTTGAGACGGCGCTTTCCGTGATAACGACCGCATACCTCAGGAGCGAGGACGTGATCACGAGCGTGGAGGAAAACGTGAAGTACTTAAATCCGCCCGTGAAGGGCGCGTTTTCGGCATTCCTTTCAAGGGTGCGGTTCGTTGACGGTGACGTGGACGCGGCTCTTTGCGAACTTCAGGAGAAGATCCCGAACGCGGTGTTTGCAGAGTGGGTGGACGCGCTGCGGGCGTGTCAGGCTGACAGGTCCCTTAAGGCGACGCTTGTTCCAATCGTGACGAAGCTTTCGGACGCGCGGATCGTCAACGCGGAGCTTGACTACATGGTGACGGCTCCAAGAAAGGAATTCCTTACCATGGCAGTGCTGGTGATCTCCAACCTGCCGCTTTTGTATTTTCTGAACCGTGACTGGTTCCTTGTGCTGACGGCAACGCTTCCCGGAAAGGTCACCATGGCACTGTGCGGCGCGGCGATCTTTATAAGCACGGCATTCGTCGTAAGGCTGACGAGGCCGATCGAATATCAGAATTAAGGAGGAACGGTCAGGTGAAGATTTTGTTAATGCTGTTTTTCGTCACGTTTGCGACGGGCCTGTTCCTTCTTTTGGCGGGCCTGCTTCGGCTTCCGACGCTGCGCACGGGACGGGCGATGGTAAACGCGGGAAGGGAGAAAAAGCCTCTTTCGGCAACGATCGAGGCATGGACTTCGGAAGGGGCCGCAAGGCTTGCGGGAGTGATCCGCATGAACGAGTACAAAAAGGCACGGCTTGCCGGGACGCTTAAGGCCGCGGGAATTGACGCGACGCCAGAGGAATGGTCGGCGAGGTGCCTGTTTAAGGCGGGCGCGTGGCTTCTCATTGCACTGGTTTTTCTGCCCCTGTTTCCAATTGCGAGCGTTCTTTTTCTCGTCATCGCGGTGCTGACCTGGTTTCGCGAGGCGGGAAGGCCAGAGGAGATTCTTCGGGAGAAAAGGGAGAAGATCGAGGGAGAGCTCTACCGTTTCGTTTCAACGCTGACGCAGGAGCTGAAAAACGGAAGGGACGTGCTTTCCATGCTGGAGCGATATAAGAAAAACGCGGGAGAGGACTTTAAGGCGGAGCTAGGGATCCTGTGCGCGGACATGCGCTCGGGAAGCTGGGAGGCCGCGCTTACGAGGTTTGAGGCGAGGCTTGCAAGTCCTCAGGTAAGCGACGTGTCAAGGGGACTCATCGGAGTGCTGCGAGGTGACGACGGGGCGGTTTACTTCCAGATGCTCACGCGCGACTTTAAGGAAGAGGAGCTAAGGAGGCTGAAGGCAAAGGCCGCAAAGATTCCGCCGAAGATCAGGATCTTTTCCTTCGTCATGCTCGCGTGTTACCTGGCAACGTTCTTCGTGATCATCTTTTACGAGATCCTCGGAAGCCTTGGATCGTTGTTTTAGGAGGTGACGGGAGATGAGAAAGCGAATTTGGTCCCTGCTTCGAAATGACCGGGGTGAGGGATACGTTGACGTCGTCGTGGCCGTTTTTGCGGTCCTCATGGTCATCGCGCTTGCGGTCAGAGTCTTTCCGGTCTTTGCGGCGAAGCTTCAGCTGGATAACTTTGCCGACGAGCTGATCAGGGAAGCCGAGGTAAGCGGAAGGGTCGGAGCCGAAACTTCTGCTAGGTACGAAAGGCTTTCTGAGAAGACGGGACTCAGTCCGCAGGTCGCGTGGTCATCAACCGGGAGAATCCAGCTGAATCAGGAAGTGACTTTGAAATTAACGCTTCAGGTGGACCTTGGACTCTTCGGGGGACTAGGTTCCTTTCCGGTGACCCTGACGAGCGAGGCGACGGGAAAAAGCGAGGTGTACTGGAAGTGACAAAAAAGGTTAAGGCGCTGTTTTTTGACCGCTCGGGGTACGCCTACCCCCTTGCCGTGGCAGTCGTGATCGCCCTGCTCATGCTTACGCTCGTGATCGCGGAGTGGCTTCGGCTCTTCGTGATCGCGTCCGGCGTGAAGGATGCGTTTGAGGAGGCAATCATTTCGGTGGTGACGGAAAACTACAACGAAACGTATCACTGCGTAAGGGAAGGATATGCCGGAGGTTACGAACCCGTGGGCGGAGGTTTTTACGCTTCCGTTGATTACGGCGACGTAAGGGGGAGGCTTGGAAACCTTCTCGGAATGCGTGCCGATGGTGACGTGTTAGTTAAGGAGACGGACGGGAAAACGGAATTTTCCATAAGTGAAGTTGTCGTTTCCGTTAACAACGTTGGGATAAGAAGCAGAGGTGAGTTCTCCGCTGAAGGGAAGCTTCACCTTGTCATTCCCGTTTGGTTTAACGGGCGCGTGGTCTTCTCCGTGCCCCTTGATTTGAAGGTCAAGGCACGCATGAGGGAAAAATTTTAAACTTTTTTATTATACGCATTGCGTATTCGAAAAATACGTGATATGCTCTTCATAAAGATACGCATTGCGTATGCTGAGAGGAGAGCGAAAAGATGGAAAACAACGAGGAAAGAAAAGATACAAACAGGGAGCTTCTGATCAGGCTGCGTGAGGAGACGGGAATGAGCAGGAAGGAATTCAGCGAATACTTTCAGGTTCCGTACCGGACGCTTCAGGACTGGGAGCTTGGAAACAGGACAATGCCTGACTACCTGCTTCGCCTCATGATGTACAAGGCGAATCGGAGGTATTTCTTGGCTTATGAAGCAAAAGGCTCCGACGGACGAAGGCATTGGCGAAGAACCAATCAAAATGGAAACCATGGTGGCGTCAGTGGAATGTGTTGATCCTATCATTCCAGAATATACGCCCGCGCCAGAGGTCAGCGTGCCCGTGATTGAAGTCTGCACGATTGAGATTGCAAAGGACCCAGTGCAGCCGATTCAGGAAGTGCCGGAGAAGAGCGAATCGCCTCAGGATCCTCCGGAGCTTGAGGAAGGTGCAGACCTTACAAATCCGGACAAGGTTCCGAAGTACGCGGAGGATCCTGAGCCTACCAGTGCGCCTTCGGATACGGTGGTAACAAAACCGCCTGTTGACGACAGTCATCCTGGACAGATTTACGTGGAGGGCTTTGGATGGATTCAGGATATTGGTCCAGGTCACGGTATAGAGGCAACGGAAATATATATGAACGGTAACAAGATAGGTGACATGTAAACAAATCAATGGAAAAGCACGGTTTCAGCCGTGCTTTTTTATTGCGGGGAATTGGAGGAAAGAATGAAAAGACTTGTCATTTTTCTGTGCGTTTGCATTCTTCTGGTGACATTGTTTCCGTCGAATGCAGAGGCGGTTGGAGAGGGGAACATTGATCACGGAGGAGGCAGCTGGGGGGACGGAACGGACCAAAACAAGTGGGAGATGTTTGACGAGGGAATTCGTGCAACCGTAATTGATGCCGTTACGGGTGATCCTGTATCTGTTTCGGTCGATTTGACCAACAAAAAACCCAATGACATAAAGGTACATTTTGGAAAGGTTTCAAAGTCGGCATACAGAAATGGCGCTGAACTGAGTGTGTCATTGTCGAATTATGAATACCTCAATCCTGGATTAAAATTGCCCAAAATCATCAATACAAATTCATATCCGGCAAAGATAGAGGACATCAAGAGTTACTTTACGGATGAGCAGGTGCTTCGAGGCATAGCTGGTTACATTGGTATGGACTTTGATGTGATGATTGGCGGGCAGTACAAGCTTCTAATCGAGCCGGTTGCGTATGTGACGTTTCAGGGTATCCGAACGGCTTTTACGGCAACCGAGGCTGCCTTGTATGATGCGAAGATAAACGGGCTGCTTCGAAAAAAGATGAAGTCACTTTCACATAAGAACTTGCCCCTGGCGTTGTTTCTGGAAAGGGACGAGGGAGGTTACACCGCATGGACGGGCTCCAAAACGGAACTTGTGAGCGATGACCAGATATTCAGCACCCTTGGTCTTGGGATCGTTAGGTTTACGGGAGAAATACAGGAAGAAACCCATGTCGATTTGGAAGCGCCTGATTACGTATATCGGACGGATACTTACGTGATCACGACCGCAACGGTGAGCGGTGGCAAGTCCGACCCGAGCAACCGCGTGAGTGTTTGTTTTCACATCCTCGGCCAGGACTATTGGGCAACGAATGTGTATTATCCTGAGGACGGACAGCAACTCGCGTGGGTTTGCTGGAAAACGCCATCCATGCCTCAGAGGGTGGAGATCACGGTATCGTCGTCAAGAACCGTAAGCAGGACAAAGATTACGGCGGACATAGTATGCCTGGAGGACAATCCTCCGCCCAATCCCGTGGCGGACGACCCAAACCCCGGATGGAACAGAAGCCTCGCAGTGACATCTGGAATGCCGGAGAGGACGAGCGCTTCCTGGACCCTTTGGAAGTGCAGCTGGCACGCTAACTGGAAATGGGTTGAAAATTGGCAGTGGGTGGATACCGGGCATACTGCCTCCTGCAAAAGGAACTGCAAGAAGAAACACGGCTATTGGGAGGATCAGGGCTGGTGGCAGGATTTTGGCTGGTGGGAGCATTACCTGGAATACTGTTCCGCGAGCGTGTACGGAACTATGAACCTGTCTCCCGATGAAACGAGTCCGACTGCAAACGGTGACGTAACTAAGAGCGGGTACGGAGTGAAGGTTTACGTGCAGGGAAGGCAGAATTATTCAGGAACGCCGTACATGACCGGCGTACAGAACGCGATCACTTATTTTCCGGAATTCTACTACGGCACGTACTGGAGGCTTCTGGATCATGACGGCAGCGGGAACTTTACCTTTAAGCCGAATCCGTATTCAACCTACGGAAACAGGGTACACTTTACGCCGATCTGGATGCCTGACGGGGCTTACGTGGCGGAGACTTGGATGCTGGACATGTGGACGCCCGCGGGGATGCTTTGCTGCAAGGTGAGGGACTCCGTCACGATAAACGGAAACCTTTGGGACGACTGGCACGTGGCACCTGTGAATCCGGACTAAGAAAAAAAACGACGAAGGATGATTTGGGGAGCCTTATGAGGCTCCCCTTTTTGAGAGAGGAGACATAAAACGATGAAGAGTGGAAGAAAGATGATGGGGTTTGCGGCATTGGCGCTTGTGCTGATCCTTGCGTTTGGAGCAACGGCAATGGCATCCGGAACGACCGGATCGACGGACGTTGCGACGGCAGTTGAAAACACCTGGAAAGATGCGTCTGCCCAAATCAAGACGGTGGTG
Organism: uncultured Lachnospiraceae bacterium; assembly: GCA_900320485.1. Lineage (GTDB taxonomy): Bacteria > Bacillota > Clostridia > Lachnospirales > Lachnospiraceae > Acetatifactor. The sequence continues at coordinate 25,011 of ONSO01000037.1, forward strand.
AACAATGTGGTGTTTCCCTGCATTGACCTGATCCTGGGCGTGTTCTTTTTCGGAAAGCTGGGGATGGCCTACTTTGACTACCGCAAGCACGGCCAGTTCGAATGGGCGGGTCCCGCGATCCTGTTCGCTTGCCTTCTGTTTACGCTGACCGCGCCCGCGTATTTGTGGTCCATCCTGGGCATCTGACGGAAGGGAGGGGTGAGAAGTGTTCTTGCTTGACTTTGCGGTCGGAACGCTCATGGAAGACCTCCTTGACTGGGCCTACGGTTGCGTCGTGTCATTCCTGAACATCTTCTTCATGCAGATCAACGGCATGGGGACGGAACTGTTTGACACGATTTATGCAAAGGCACTCATCCTGCTTTTTGCGAAGCTTGGATGGGTGCTGTATGGGTGTGGCTGCATCATAGCGGTCTTTGACTGCGCGATTGCCCACCAGACGGGACGGGGAGGAGATGTGAAGATGACGGCGATCAATGTGATAAAGGGATTCATGGCGGTCAACCTGTTCCATACGGTTCCCATACTCCTGTACAACTCGGCGGTAAAGTGGCAGGGAATGTTTGGAAGCGACCTGACGGGCCTTCGCAATCCTGGTGACATAGGAGCTTCAGCCATGGAAGTGATGGCCAGTCTTACGAGCGGAAGCGGATCGAGGGTACTTTTTCTTCTCTTTCTCGTCATCGCGATCGGATACTCCGTGATCAAGGTGTTTTTCGCCAACATAAAGCGAGGCGGTATCCTTCTTGTGCAGGTGGCGGTGGGGAGTCTTTACATGTTGTCCGTTCCAAGGGGCTGCGGTGACGGCTTTAAGCAGTGGTGCAAGCAGGTGATCGGCATCTGCCTAACCGCATTCCTTCAGTCCCTGATCCTGACGATTGGTCTCCGCATCTTTAAGGACCATACCCTGCTTGGCGTGGGGGTGCTCCTTTCGAGCACTGAGGTTCCGAGAATCTGCGGACAGTTTGGGCTTGACACCAGCACGAGGGCAAACGTGATGGGCGGCGTGTACGCGGCTCAGACGGCATTTAACATTACCAAGACGCTTGCCAAGGCAGCAGCGTAGGAAGGAGAAGAAAGATGCGGTATTATCCGGAAAACCTGAGGTCACAGGCGGTCGTGTGGCTGTGGAAGGTGAGGGACCTGATCGTAACGGGCGTGCTGACGGTGCTTGGACTACTTTTGTTTTCCGCCACGGGGGAGGGTCTTTTTGCGGTAATCGGCGTGGCCTACGGAATACTGACCGTGCAGGCCGAGGAGGTAACGGTCATGGATTTCATCGTCTGGGGGGCAAGGTACTTTTTGCTGGACCAGGAAAGATTTGAATGGAGGATGAGGGATGAAGCGTAAGGGAAGCGGCGCGTCGACGTCGCAGCTGATAGGAATCAGGGAGATCACTGAAGATGGGCTCGTGACGGAGCGGGGGGAGGATGTGACCGCGTTTCTGATAAGGCCGAGCAACCTGTCCGTCCTTTCTCGTGAGAGCCTTGAGGCAAGGATCTATGCGCTGATGACGGTGCTTAAGGGCGTCCCCGAGATGGGAATACTGTGCCTTGACTCGAGGGAGAACTTTGACGACGTAAAAAGGTTTCTCCGGGCAAGGCTGGAAGAAGAACGCGAGCCGGCGGTAAGGAAGCTCCTGGCGGCTGACTTAAGGCACCTTGACAAGATGCAGGTGCAGATGGCGACGGCGAGGGAGTTCCTCCTTCTCGTATGGCCAAGGGAGAAGGGAGAGAGGGAGAAGAACGCATTTCTTTCCCGCATACACAAGATGCTTGAGGAACAAGGCTTTAAGGGAAGCATAGCCGGGAAGGACGACCTTAAGAGGATTCTTGCGGTGTATTTTGAGCAGAACGTTACAAACGAGAGATACGAAGACTCTGACGGCGAAAGGTGGGTGGTGGATTATGCGTCGAAATGACGGACTTGGGGAGATGGAGGATGATTACCTGCCTGGGAGAACAAAGGGACGGGAAACAAAAAAGGCGGAACCTGGCGAGAGAAGGGTAAGGGATGACGGCGCCAGGGTCAAGGGGTTCCTTGACATGATCGCGCCCGGCGTCATCGAGTTTAAGCCGGACTGGTACGTCTGCGGGAATGCCTGCAGGTGCGTCTGGGCGCTAAGGGAATACCCGACGGCAACTGAGGAACAGGCTATCCTTAAAAACCTTGGAGAGACGAGCGGCGTGACGCTGAAGATTGAATGCAGGCAGGTGACCGCGCAGGAGGAGAGGAAAATCATATCCAACGCGGCAAGTAAGAACAGGATGAAGGCAAGCAACGCGGACAACCTTCGGGAGTCCGTGGTGGGGGCGAGCAACCTGCAGGACGTGACTGCCATGCTCGCTTCCATGCACAAAAACCGCGAGCCGCTGTATCACGTGGCCGTGTTCATTGAACTGTCCGCAAGGGACGAGGAGTCGCTTCGTGCGTTGCAGGCGGAGGTGCTGACGGAGCTTAACCGCGCAAAGCTCAACGTCGACCGGCTGTTGCTTCGCCAGAAGCAGGGGTTCCTCTCGGTTAATCCTGCGGGAAGGAACCAGTTTAGGGAGCAGTACGAACGGGTTCTCCCTGCGGGGAGCGTTGCCAACCTGTTTCCCTTTAACTATTCGGGCAAGACGGACGCGAACGGCTTTTACCTTGGCAGGGACCGCTTCGGAAGCAACGTCATCGTGGACTTTAACAAAAGGAGCGACGACAAGACGAACGCAAACGTGCTGATCCTCGGCAATGCCGGGCAGGGAAAGAGCTACCTGATGAAGCTTATCCTAACGAACCTCAGGGAGTCGGGGATGCGGGTGATCTGCCTTGATCCAGAGCACGAGTACAGGGAGCTTACGGAGAACTTGGGAGGTGCGTTTCTGGACCTGACGGGAGGCGAGAGGGTGATCAACGTTCTTGAGCCAAAGGCGTGGGACGACGGAAGCGACCACGACGGGGACGAACCGGCCGCCTTTCGCGGGGGCACGCGACTTTCGCAGCACCTCTCGTTCCTGAAGGACTTCTTTCGGGCATACCGTAGCTTTACGGACGAGCAGCTTGACGTGATCGAGATCTTCCTTGCAAGGCTCTACGAAAGGTGGGGCATCAGCGACCGGACGGACTTTTCGTCCTTGGGCCCGGAAGGGTATCCGATTCTGTCGGACTTTTACGCCCTGATGGAGGATGCCTGGAAGGGATACGACGGCGAGGGGGAAAAACTTTATGCCAAGGAGACGCTCAGGGAGATACTTCTTTCCCTGCGTTCGATGTGTTCCGGCGCGGACTCGAAGTTTTTCAACGGGCACACGAACATAGGGACTGGAATGTTCGTCACTTTTGGCGTAAAGGGGCTTTTGCAGATGAGCGGGAGCCTTAAGGATGCCATGCTGTTCAATGTGCTTTCGTACATGTCGAATGAGCTCCTCACGAGGGGAAGGACGGTTGCGGCCATCGACGAGTTCTACCTGTTCCTTACGAACCTCACGGCCGTGGAATATGTCCGAAACTTTGCCAAGCGCGTAAGGAAAAAGGATAGCGCCGTCATGCTGGCGAGCCAGAACCTTGAGGATTTTAACCTCGAGGGGATCAGGGAGTACACGAGGCCGCTCTTTGCCATCCCGACCCACGCGTTTCTCTTTAATGCGGGAGCCGCGGATGAAAGGCTTTACTGTGATTCACTGCAGCTGGAAAAGAGCGAGTATGACCTGATCCGTTATCCGCAGAGGGGCGTGTGTCTCTACAAGTGCGGCACGGAGAGGTACCTCCTTGAGGTACACGCGCCAGAGTACAAGGAGGCCCTGTTCGGAAAGGCAGGCGGACGATGAGCGGGTCGGGCGGGGGAGGCGGCCTTGGTACCGTATTCCTCATTGTGGGGGGCGTCGCGTTTGGTCCGGCGGTCCTCGTGGCGCTCATGATCGGTTATGCCGGATACAAGACGGCGGAGTACAACCAGGGCATCATAGGCGGTCTGTTTCAGCCCCTGATCGAATTCTTTTTGCCGCACATGACGGACGAGACCGACGCGCTTTTCCCGCACATGCAGGATCACGTGAGAAAGCTGAAGGCGGCATGGGACGACATCGACGACCGCGACCACGAATGGCACGCGGCAGGGCACGAGGAGCGGGAGACGCTCATGAAGGTTGCATTCTGCGTGGCCTTTTATTATTCGGACAGGACTTTCACGGACGACGAGTACGAGGACTTTGCGTGGCTGTTTCACAATGACTCGTCGCTGGAGCGGGTGTACTACTGGCTAGGGCATTCGTTTGGCGTGACGTTTGGCCCCACTGAGGCGGCCAGCGTGGAGAAAGCGCTCGCGATCATCGCGGGTGACAATGATTAGTGATAAGGAAAAAGGAGAAAAGAGAAGATGATGACAAAGGAAGAATTTGCCAAGGAAATGAGCGAAAAAATGAATGAGGCGCTTGGTGGAAAGTATGAGGTCAGCATTCAGCACGTGACCAAGAACAACGGCGTTGAACGGACGGGAATCATGGTGAAGGATCCCGACAACAACATTGCTCCCACTATCTACGTGGATTCCCTGTACGATGATTTCGTCGAGGGGAGAAAGACCTTCAACGAGGCCGCTGCCAGTGCGACCTACAACGTTCACGCGGGCATGCCAAAGCAAAAGATCGACATGAGCTTTTTCACCGAATGGGATAACGTGAAGGACAAGATCTGCTTTAAGCTGGTGAATGCCCAGAGGAACGAAAGGATGCTGGCTGACGTGCCTCACGAAACCTGCGGCGAGCTTGCACTGACTTTCTTCTATCCGTTTGAAAACGAGGAGATCGGGAAGGGCAGCATCATGATCAGAAACGAGCACTGTGAGCGGTGGGGCGTGACGAGCGACGAGCTGATCGAGGCAGCGGTGGAAAACACCCCGCGCCTGTATCTCCCTGAATGCCAGCCCATGGAGAGCGTACTTGGGGAGATGCTTGGGCAGGGGAAGCAAGACTATCCCGAGCTTCCTGAGAAACCCCTTGAGGCGGGGAGCCCTTCAAGCATGATGATCCTTACAAACAGTGACAGAACCTTTGGGGCGAGCGTCATCATGTACAAGGACTACCTGCAGAGGGTGGCCGAGGCGGCGCAGTGCGACCTGTACGTAATTCCCAGCTCGGTGCATGAGTGTCTGATCATGCCCAAGACGGGCGAAGAGGATCCCGAAAGACTTGCCAAGATCATCGGGGAGGTGAATGACAACAACGTGGATCCCCAGGACGTGCTCTCCGGCAACCTGTATGCCTATGACAGGCAGTCTCAGACCTTAAGCGTTGCCGTTGCCGAAGGGCAGGGTTACGGTCAGGGTGAGGGCATGGAGCTTAGCATGTAAGAAGGCGCATGCCGGCTGGGAACGGGGACACTGCCCCGTCCCGCACGCCGGCGGAAAGGGAGGCAGACAAGTGAAAAAGGATACTGACGCAGGCAGGGGGAGCGTGCTGGTTACGGGCTACGACCCCGCCCGGCTTGAGGCCATTGAGATCTACTGCAGGGAGAAGGGCGTTGATGTAAACGACGCGCTCAAGGTCACCCTGGACGTTCTGTACGCGAGGCACGTCCCCCCCAGCGTGCAGAAGTTTTTGAAGCTTACGGGGGGAGGCACCGTCCCTGATAAAGGATGACGGGATAGGGTGCTGACCTGTCAAAATGGGTCGGCTGATTTTTGTGCAGGATAAAGGGGTAACGTCATTTTCAATGCGTTGCCCCGAAAAACCCTTGCCGGCAGTGCCGTCAAGGCAGTTCAAAAGTAACGTCGTAAAAGGAGCCAAAAGTGGAGAACAAGCATGTCGAAAGCAGAGATACGGCGAGGACAACGCTGTACATTCCAAGGGACCTTTTGGAATGGATGAAGGCACATCACGGGGAAGCAAACGCAAGAAGCGTAAATGAATTTATCGTCACGGCCATTTTGTTTTATTCTGGCTATGTTTCTTCTGGAAAGGCGGAGGATTATTTGCTCACTACCGTTTCTTCATTTATGGATGCGAAGTTGAATGCCAGTGATGACAGAACGGACGGAATGCTTTTTAAGCTGGCAGTGGAAGTCGCTATGCAAAACAGGATACTGGCAAAGACTATTCGAATAAGTGAAGAGGAGGTTGCTCAGATCAGGGAAAAGGCACTGGATGACGTGAGAAGGATTTGGAGATAAGAATATATTTTTGATACAGTGCTCTTTAAAGCATTGGTTAGTTATGATAGCATATAAAAAATATGTGATTAACGTGTGTGAGATAGAAACATTCAAAAAGGAAATCTATTATGCGTAAACCTGTAATTATTTACAAAGAAGCTTTTTGCGAGAAAAGAATCATAAAGAATAAAATAATTGAACAAATTGGGAAACCAGGAGTATGGGCATTATATGGTAAAAAGGATGATAAATCAAAGTTTATGTGCCTAAACGTTGGTAAATGTCAAGACATAGGAAGAGAAATTATATATGATTTAGGGTGCCTTCATTTTTTGCCGATACGAAACAAAATGGATCAAACGCAAAAGTACATAAATCAATTTGGAGATGATTGTGGTTTTAACACTAAGTCAGGTTGGACGCAAGAAATCTTATATCCGAGAATCAGAAAAGATTATAATGCAATTGCGTTTGTCAAAATACATGATAAATCTTCTCTGGATTTTGAATCTAGTTTTGCGTGGAAAACCCAAGCAAAATTCTGGCGAAATGGAGGTATCTTTAAGAATAATAGACAAGACTATTATGAGGAATGCTTGAACGAATGTGAGCCCCAAATAGAAAAAAGCATTGAAGATTTGATAAGATTAATTGACGAAGAACTGGAGAACATAGACATATGATGGAGAAAAAGTCGCGGTAAGCGGCTTTTTTATTTGAGATGCCAAGGTTAATACTAAGAAGCAATTATTTTCAAAACGAATCTAATAAGCACAAGTCAAATTATGTTAAATACCTAGGAACAAGAGAAGGCGTGGAGTTTCCTGCTGAGGAGCTGACAAAGGCCTTCTATGAAGATGCAGACATGCATGGGAAGAAGGAGAATTACGTGGATTACATGGCGGGAAGGCCTGGCGTGATTCAGGTGCCCGGACAGAGGCACGGATTGTTTTCGGATAAGGGTCGAAAGGTTGACCTTGAAGCAGTCATGAAGGATGTTGCTGAGCATAAGGGTATGGTATGGATAAATGTGATCTCGCTAAGGCGCGAGGATGCAGAAAGGCGGGGATATGACAAGTTGGAATCATGGCAGACAATGATCCGATCGCATGTTAAAGATATTTCCCAGGCATTTCGAATATCCGCAAGAGACCTAAGGTGGTACGCAGCCTTTCACAATGAAGGTCATCATCCGCACGTGCACCTGTTGATTTATTCAGAGGGAAGGGAAGGATACCTTGACAGGGAGGGCATCAGGAACCTGAAATCGAAGCTGACGAGACACGTGTTTCGGGATGAACTGAACATGCTTTACGACGAAAAGACAAAACAAAGAAAGACGGTAAAGGAAAAGGCTGGAGAGGAGCTGCTTTCGGCCATGAACGCGTTATCCACGTCGCAAAGTAATAATCCGGTCATTGAATCCAAGATGAGGGTGCTTTCCAAAAGGCTTTCAGGATTGAAAGGCAAGAAGGTTTACGGATACCTGCACAAGGAAGTTAAGGCCATGGTGGATGATGTGGTGCGTGAACTCGAAAAGATGCCGGAAGTAAAGGAGTGCTACGAAAAATGGACGGAGTGGCAGGCACGCATTTACGGATATTATCAGGACGGACATATGCCGCAAATTCCTCTGTCACAAAACCCTGAGTTTAAGTCCATTAAAAATGTCGTCATTAGGGAAGCAATGGCGTTTTGCAACATTGAGGAAAAGAGTAAACAAGAGATTGTAAATAACGATTCTGTAAAGCAGGAAAACTTTGCAGAAGATCAAAAACCGCGGGTTAAGGTTCGAACCGTGCTCAGACTCTTAAAGAATCTGGAAAAGACCTTTCAGGGAAAGATTGAAAAAACGCAGCAGGGAAAAAGGATGATCACGGAGTCCAAAGATCGCGAAAGGGAGATCGAAAGGAAGGCAGCGTTGGGCCAAAAGAGTGACGGGGATGAAGACATTACACAATCGCTTTAGGTAATCAAATCTGATCATAAGGGTACTATACGGACGAATTATTGTTTGGGGCGCTTGTCAATATGGCAAGCGCTCTTTTTATGGGAGAGAAAATTTGTTTATTGACATTTTTAACACTGACAGAAAGTACGGTGTGATATATGCAGATCCGCCGTGGACGTTTCAGACGTACGGAGAAGGCGGGAAGGGAAGGTCTCCGGAAAAGCATTACCCGTGCATGACAAAAAAAGAAATCCAGGAATTACCTGTGCCTGCCTTGTGTGAAAAGGATTGCGTGCTCTTTTTGTGGGTAACGTTCCCGTGCCTTTTGGAGGGACTGGAACTCGTTAAGGCATGGGGATTTAAGTATAAAACATGCGGTTTCGTTTGGGTAAAGAAAAACAGAAAGTCTCAAGGTTGGTTTTGGGGACTGGGTTACTGGACAAGGTCAAACGTTGAGCTTTGTCTTTTGGCAACCAGGGGGAGTCCAAAACGAGTCTCGAAAAGGGTACATCAGGTGGTGGACGAAGCCGTCATGGAGCACAGCAGAAAGCCGGATGAAGTGCTTAAGAGAATTGCTGAATTGTGCGGCGATGTCCCAAGAATTGAACTGTTTGCCAGACGAAAGACGGAAGGATGGGACTGCTGGGGCAACGAGGTGACGGAATGAGATAGAACATAGTCATTTTTAGGAGGAACAATGGGCAAATATGTACGTTATTCTGACGAACAGAAGGAAGCAGCCAATTCAGTCAGGATTTCAGAAATACTGGATCGGGAAGGCGAGAAGTATAAAAAATGGGGAAGGTCGTTTTGCTGGCTCCGACATGACAGCGTAGTTTTCTCGGGTTCGAAGTGGTTTCGTCATTCCGAGAGGGAAGGCGGCAGGGCAATCGGCTTTTGCAAGAAGTTTTTCGGAATGAAGTTTCAGGAGGCCATGGAATACCTATTGGACTTTCGGCCTGAGATGAGGACTGGTGCAAACGACAATAGGGATGTTAAAAGTGAGAGTATTGCACCCAGGGAAGAGGAAAGGGACAAGGCGGAAGACGGGCAAGTAAAGGAATGTGCGGAATTAATCCTCCCGCCAGAAAACGAGACCATGAAAAGCGCATACAGGTACCTGATAAAGGAACGGCATTTGGATCCAGAGGTCGTTTCTTTTTTTGCGCGCGAAAAGTCGATGTATGAGGACGCGTCATGGCACGGCGTGGTGTTTCTTGGAAAGGACGGGGACGGGAAAGTAAGGAACGCTCACGTAAGGGGAACGAGGGATGAATATGGAAAGTTCCGGATGACTTGCGAAGGGTCGGATTCCAATTACGGATTTGGACACGTTGGTTCAGGGAATCTATTGTATGCTTTTGAGGCACCGATTGACCTTTTGTCCTTTGTTTCGTACAGAAGGGGCTGGAAAAATGACAGTTACGTTGCGCTGAATGGCGTGAGCGGCAACGCAGTCTTTCGTTTTCTGGAAGAGCATGAAAACATTACGGGAGTGGTGCTGTGCCTTGACAACGACGAGGCGGGTGAAAGGGCGAGCATGCGAATAGCGAAGGAGCTCCGCGAAAAGGGCGTTAACGACGTAAGGAGGCTGTGCAGCATCCGAAAGGACTGGAATGAGGACCTGTCATATATTCATGCGCACGTCTCTGAAACCATTGCGGAGGAACGAGCCAAGGAAGGGATGAACGGCATGGACGCAGTGCATTCGATGGTTGTCGAGGAGGGAGGAAACGCATGGAATCAATCACTATGTTAATCGTGGCAGGAGTACTCATGTTTGCGGTGATGGGGGGACTGTCTTTTTTGTCAGGGCATTTTGCCCTGGACGGCATTAAAAACAAGACGGTCGGCGACGGACAGTACGGCACCGCAAGGATGGCGACAAAGAAGGAAATCAGGGACGTTTACCGAAAGGTACGCTTTGAACCAGAAAGCTGGAGGCAGGGGAAAAACCTTCCTAAGGATCAGGGCATTTTGGTCGGCTGTGAGGAGGCGGGACCGATGATGTACGGTCTCATTGACTGCGATGATGTGCATTGCCTCATGATCGGTGCGGCGGGCGTCGGAAAAACGGCGTTCTTTCTTTATCCGAACATAGAATATGCCTGCGCTTGCGGAATGAGCTTTCTTACCACGGACACGAAGGGTGACCTGTTTCGAAATTATGCTGGGATTGCGAAGGAGAAGTACGGATATAACGTGGCGGTGATCGACCTTAGAAATCCAACGAGGTCCGACGGTGACAACATGCTGCACCTGGTGAATAAGTACATGGATGCATGGATTAAAAATCCAAATGACCTTGCCAGTAAGGCAAAGGCCGAAAAGTACGCAAAGATTACTTCCAAAACCATCATTGCGGCGGGAGGAGACACTTCGGCATACGGACAGAACGCGTTCTTCTATGACGCGGCGGAAGGACTGCTTACGGCATCCATACTTTTGGTTGCGGAATTTGCTAAGCCTGGGGAAAGGCATGTGGTCAGCGTTTTTAAGCTGATCCAGGACCTTCTTGCTCCGTCGCCTGTAAAGGGGAAAAACAGGTTTCAGCTTTTGATGGATCAGCTTCCACCGGAGCACAAGGCGAGATGGTTTGCCGGGGCGGCGCTGAATACCGCGGAACAGGCCATGCAGTCCGTACTCTCGACCGCAATGTCGAGGATGAACGCTTTCCTGGATTCCGAGCTGGAACAGGTAATGTGTTTTGACACGGCGATAGACGCGGAAAGGTTCTGCAGTGAAAAGACCGCAATCTTCCTTGTTATGCCTGAGGAGGATAACACGAAGTACTTTCTGATATCCCTAATCCTGCAACAGCTCTATCGCGAGATACTGACGGTGGCGGATGAGAGGGGAGGGAAGCTTCAGAACCGAGTGATCTTCTTCTGGGACGAGGTTGGTACCATCCCGAAGATAGAAAGCGCGGAAATGATGTTCTCCGCGGGCAGAAGCCGCGGCATTTCCATCGTGCCGATGATACAGTCGTTTGCCCAGCTGAACCGCAACTACGGAAAGGAAGGTGCAGAGATCATCGTTGACAACTGTCAGGACGTCATTTTCGGCGGGTTTGCGCCGAACTCTTCATCAGCGGAAATCCTTTCAAAGAACCTAGGCAACCGAACTGTCATGAGCGGGTCGGTTTCTAAGGGTAAAAATGATCCCAGCAGGAGCCTTCAGATGATGCAAAGGGCGCTTTACACGCCTGACGAGCTTAAGAGCCTTCCCAAGGGTACCTTCATTGTGGAGAAGACGGGAAGCCACCCCATGCAGACAAGGCTAAAGCTGTTTACAAAATGGGGCATAAGGTTTGAGAAACCTTACGAGTGTCCTGAGAGGGCGGCAAGGAAGGTGGAATATGCGGACAGGGAGAAGATCGAGGAGGAAATTGTAAGGAGGTATCATTGCCTTGTGGCGGATGAAGGTGATGATGAGAAGGACGATCCAATGAAGCGCGGAATAAAGATGACGGAACACAGGACCCCAAATGTCGGAGAGAGGCTGTCACCATTCATGGGCGGACTGACGCAGGCAATGCACAAGCGGTAAGGAGGAGCGGATGGAAGTAAAGTCATTTGAGGTATTAGTTGCTATTTTAGAAGGCCTGGAGCCGGGAGAAATGATCACGGTAACAGCCGCCACGGACACGGAGGAGAATGATGGGGGAGATGTTCGAACTGAAGCGGGTTAACGTAAGGCTTAAGCTTACGTCAGGTGAATCACTGCATTCAGATAGGGAAATCACAAATCCTGCGGACGCGGTCGCAGTTATGGCAAATGCCATGGCGTGCCTGGATACGGAAAGGCTGTGCGTTGTTAACATGGATGCCATGGGGCATCCTTTGTGTTTTAATGTGGTCAGCATTGGTGATGTGACGAATACGATCGTCTCCATGCAGAGCCTGTTTAAGAGCGCCATCCTGTCGAATGCAAGCTCGATCATTGCACTGCACAATCATCCGGCGGGCAGTATTCGTCCGACGGGAGCCGACATTGAGGTTACCAGGCAGATGTTCGAGGCGGGTAGGATCATGTCCATACCATTGCTGGATCACGTGATCGTGGCGGGCATTACCGGAAATTATTACAGTATGAAGGAGAACATGCCGAAACTATTCGAGAATAACACTGGCAAGAAGATTTGCTCGGAAGAGGCTTGTTATGGAAAAGTGGAAGATGGAGAAAAGAATATGAGATTCTAAGACTAGGCAGGTCACCGAAAGGTGGCCTGTTTTTTACGTTGAAAGGAGCTTTGTGAAAATGTTACAAAGTTTTGGAAACGTTTCTTGTCAATAATTACCTGAAAAAAGTGCTTGCATTGGAATCGTTTCCATGGTATAGTGATGCCATCGGAAACGATTCCGATAATTTCACTAAATTCATTTAAGGTGAATACTTTTGTAAAGACAGATACCTTCAGTCTCCCCAGAGGAGAGATGTATGCGGGCTTTTCAAACTTCATAAAGGGAATGACCTTCGGAAACTATCCTTTCTACAAGAGCGTTCTCTACAGCGTTGAGATCACATTTTTTTCGGTTGCTCTCATCCTACTGTTTACATCCATGGCAGCCTGGTATATTGCAAGAGTAGACAACCTTATATGCAGGATAGTATATTTTCTATGTGTATTCTCGATGGTGGTTCCGTTCCAGATGGTGATGTTTACACTTTCAAAGACTGCAGATAAACTTAAACTCAACACCCCCTATACGATCCCGATAGTATATCTCGGATTCGGTGCGGGGCTTGCTGTCTTTATGTTTGTCGGCTTTGTAAAAACGATACCTCTGGAGGTTGAAGAAGCGGCTGCGATCGACGGATGCGGACCGATAAGGACATTTTTCCTGGTCGTTATACCCATGCTTATTCCTACCCTTATTTCCGTAGGCATCCTGGAGCTCATGTGGGTATGGAACGACTATCTGCTTCCTTATCTTGTTCTAGATATCAATGAATACAGAACGATACCTATCCATATACAGTATCTGAAGGGCAGCTACGGAACGGTGGATCTCGGTGCGACTATGGCACTTATCCTGCTCTCCATCATTCCGGTCATCATCTTCTATCTTGCCTGCCAGAAGTATATTATTAAGGGAGTTGCCGCAGGTGCGGTCAAAGGCTGAACATGAAGGAAAATATTACCATAAAAGATATCGCAAGAATGTGCAACGTGGGAGTTGCCACGGTTTCACGTGCGATAAATGACGATCCGGGCATCAATGAAAATACCAAAAAGAAGATCCTTGAGACTGTAAGAAAGTACAGGTATGTACCGAATACGAGTGCAAGGAATCTCAAGATGACGGAGTCCAACACCATAGCATTGATAGTCTGTGGTGTTGGGAACATCTTCTTCACATCGATGTATGACGATTTTCAGAACGAGCTTGAAAAGAACGGTTATGACTTTTTGCTTCATTCCGTTGACAATGATGTGAACATCCCGGCAGAAGCGCTTCGGCTTTCAAAGGAAAAGAGGCTTAAGGGTATCGTATTCCTCGGCGGATGGATCAATCTCAACAGCAAGTCTCTGTTAGACGTTAATGTTCCTTATGTCTTTTGCACGGTCTCACATACGATCGAGGGGCCTCATGCTCCCTGTCCGACAGTAGGTATTGACGATATCGCTGCGTCAAAGCGTATGGTGGATTATCTCTGCGATATGGGTCATAAAAAGATCGCTATCATAGCCGGTGTCGAGGGTGATATGGCAGTCGCAGGAGGGCGACTTTTGGGCTACAGGAAGTCGCTGGAGGAACACGGCATAGAAGTGGACGAGGATCTGGTCTTTCATATGAAGAAGGATATCGACGAGTTCACCGTAGAAAACGGATATGTCGTTACCAAGGAACTGATCGCGTCAAAAAAAGAATTCACGGCTGTTTACTGTATATCGGATCTTACCGCGATAGGTGCGTATCGCGCCATATATGATGCGGGACTGAAGATCCCCGATGATATCTCGGTTGTCGGATTCGACGGTATAGAGCTTGGAGATTACATGAATCCCAGGATCACAACGATGGTCCAGCCGCGTCATGAGATGGCTTTGGAATCCGTCAGGATCCTCTTAAAGCTCATATCACATGAAGAGGGTATAGCTGACACGGTATTCCCCGCTGAGCTTTTGACACGCGATTCGGTCAAGAAAATAGGTTGATCAAAAGGAGAATTTGATGAGAAAAAGTGGAGTACTTTTCCCGGTGTTTTCACTGCCGGGTGCATATGGGATCGGCTGCTTTTCAAAAGAAGCATATAAATTTGTGGACTTTTTGGCAAAGTCAGGTCAGAGCTACTGGCAGA
>ONSO01000041.1 GCA_900320485.1 uncultured Lachnospiraceae bacterium
AAACAGTTTCCGCGGAAAAACCGGAAAGCGTTTTCGCGCCTGAGCCGGAGAAAGACTCGGGAACGGCGGGCGAAGAAGCGCCCGTTTCCGAAGCTGCGCCGGCTTACTTGATGCTTACCTTGCTCCAGCTGTCGGAGGGTACCAGGCTGATATAGATCTTGCCGGCATTCATTACCAGCTCTTCGCCTGACTTTGCGTCGTAGTAATGGGCGGGATCGGAATCCGAATTCGTTTTGCTCCATTTGATGGGAATCGCGTTTCCGTTGGTGAGATAGTAGCCGTCCGCCTTTTTCTTGTTGGTACCATAGTAGTTGTAGTAGTTGTAGATCATGTAGCCGTGCTCGTCTAACTGGGAGAATGCACAGTTTAGGATCAGTACGTTCTTGAAGGTTGTCACCTTATCGTCATCACCGGCATCCGTGTGGGCATTGCCATACTCGTAAAGGTCATAGGTCTTGGTCTTCTGGTTATACTTCAGGGCCGTGGAGGTATGGGAGAAGGGAAGGCTGACCTCACTGGCGGACTTTACGTTGCTTACGTCGGAGAGATCCGTTTCCTCGTCCTCCAGGAAATTGAATCCCGTTCCCTTGTAGGAGGAAGAATACTGCTTGCTGAAGCTTGCCTTTGCAAGAGCACTCTTTAATCCGGTGTAGTTCTTTCCCGTGTTGGGATTCTTATAATCCTCGTAGGTTACAAACTCCGTGAACTCGGAAGCGTAGGTCCTGCTTGCATAAGAGGTAGCCCAGGAAGGACGCTCCGCGGTGGTTCTGGTAAATCTTCCAAAGATCCCGCTGAAGTGATAGCAATACTTCTTTGCCACGTAATCGTTGATGTAGAAGGGTCCGCCGTCATGACAGAAGATGGCTTCGTAAGGGAAGCCTACAAGGAAGTTGGTGGGACGGATGGAGCGGACGCCGCCGAAGCGTTCGATCTGCGCATAGTCCTTTACCAGACACATGAAACGGGTGATTCTTCCGTTTGCGGTGGAGTTCATCATCTCATATACAACGTCCGCCTGGTTGATGCCGTAGTGGGGATAGGTCAGGATCTCGTTATCCACCATAATGGCAACGGGCCTTTGGTCTTCCAGATCCTTGCTGATCCATTCGCCGGTCAGCTCACTGCGATACATCTTGGAATAATCCGGAGCAGGCGTTGCAGTTTGCTTGACCTCAGCCGTTTCCGATGCAGAGCTTTCCTCTGCTTCACTTGAGGGCGGGGGCGTAAGCTCCGGTTCATCGATGGTGATGGGTTGGCCGGACAGGATGTTGCTCGCGTCGACGGGAACTTCTTCGTCTCCGGTACAGGCCGTCAGCATGGTGCCTAAAAGGACACCGGCCAGGACAAGTTTCCATTTTCTTCTCATAAGTGCTTCCTCTTTCTTTTTCTTGTTTTCCGGGTGGCAAAAGCCCTCCGGCTAATACGACGATTCTACCTTCTACTATACATAATTTTGAGAGGTTTTTCAACTCATTCCATTAAATTCTTGTTGTCCATTTGGTGCAATCCCAGACGGCAGTCGCCAGACCCTCATAAAAGTCGGGTTCGTGGCATACCATAAGGATGCTGCCCTTATATTCCAGCAGGGCGCGTTTTAGCTCAGCCTTTGCATCCACGTCAAGATGGTTGGTGGGCTCGTCTAAAAGAAGCAGGTTGCTGGGACGGTTAATGAGCTTGCACAGGCGTACCTTTGCCTGCTCGCCGCCGGAGAGAACCTTCACCTTACTCTCGATGTGCTTCGTCGTAAGGCCGCACTTTGCAAGGGCGGAGCGGACCTCATACTGGGACAGGCCGGGGAATTCGTCCCAGATCTCTTCCAGGCAGCTCTTAAATCCGTTGCCGCTCATTTCCTGCTCAAAATAGCCAATCTCCAGATAATCCCCCTGCTCCACGGTACCCGACAGGGGTGGGATCAGACCGAGAAGACTCTTAAGGAGCGTAGTCTTTCCGATGCCGTTGGCACCCGTAAGAACAATCTTATTGCCGCGCTCCACCGTCAGGTTCAAAGGACTGGAGAGAGGTTCCTCATAGCCGATGACCAGATCTTTAGTCTCGAAGAGAATCCGTCCGGGCGTCCTGGACTCCTTAAAGTGGAACTCCGGCTTAGGTTTTTCCGCCGCAAGCTCAATGACGTCCATTTTGTCCAGCTTTTTCTGGCGGGACATGGCCATGTTACGGGTGCTGACCCTGGCCTTATTTCTTGCCACAAAGTCCTTTAAGTCCGCAATCTCCTTCTGCTGACGGTTGTATGCCGCTTCCAGCTGGGACTTCTTTACGGCATATACCTCCTGAAACTTGTCATAATTTCCAACGTAGCGGTTCAACTCGCAATTGTCCACGTGATAGATGAGATTGACAACGCTGTTTAAGAAGGGCATGTCATGGCTGATGAGGACAAAAGCATTTTCATATTCCTGAAGATAGCGGGTAAGCCAGGCTATGTGCTCTGCGTCCAGATAGTTGGTGGGCTCGTCCAGAAGCAGAATGTCAGGCTTTTCCAAAAGAAGCTTGCCCAAAAGCACCTTGGTACGCTGGCCGCCGGAGAGTTCGCATACGTCTCTGTCAAGGCCGATCTCCATAAGACCAAGGGCCCGCGCAACCTCCTCGACTTTCGCGTCGATCACGTAAAAATCGTGCATGGTGAGGAGATCCTGAATGGTGCCAAGCTCTTCCATGTACTGTTCCAGCTCCTCGGGCGTCGCGTCTCCCATTTTATCGCAGATGGCATTCATCCGCGCCTCCATCTCATAGAGGAAATCAAAGGCGGATGCCAGAACGGTACGCACCGTCATGCCGGGAGTTAATACCGTGTGCTGATCCAGATAGCCCACGCGTACGTTCTTTGCCCATTCGATCTTGCCCTCATCCGGCATAAGCTTCCCCGTGATCACGTTCATGAAGGTGGATTTTCCCTCGCCGTTGGCCCCCACAAGGCCGATGTGCTCACCCTTTAGGAGGCGGAAGGATACGTCATTAAAAATTGCCCGGTCACCGAAGCCGTGGGTTAAATGTTCTACGTTTAAGATGCTCATAAATACTCCTGATCCTTTTGATTTCAAAAAAGGAACGCCTGGGCGTTCGCCTAAGCGTTCCTTCCGTAGCTTATTCTACTCTATCACAAGATGGCAGTCAGGTCAAAAGATATCTGCATATTTTTCATTCTCCCACACTAGATTTCCGCCGGCGTCATAAATTCTTTCATAACTGTCCTCATGGAAATCGGGAGAGGAGGGGATCACCAGATAGATCATCTGATCGATCTGATATCCGTCGGTGGTCAGGATCAGTGCACGGATGGCAAGATCGCCATTTGTGGGAAGGGTCTTTTTAACGGTAATTGGCAAGTTCTCTTTTGCTTCCTTTGTGGCATCAAAGGAGTCCAGTTCCTTTCCGCCGGAGAAGTAGGTCAGGGTAACCTGCTTGATTTTTTCGGGAGAATTACACGCAAGACGATAGGAACCGCTGCAGGTTTGCTTTCCCCAGGCGTACTTTGCGGTCAGAGTGCATTCCTGATGCGGCATGGGCAGCAGGTCCCAGAACAGATTCTGGTAAAAATCTTCCGTCTCTATGGTGGTCAGGGTGCCTTCCGTGATCTGGACCGTCAGCAGCTCATAAAAATCAAACAGGCCTGTGGTCAGCTGTCCCGAAAAGCTTCCGGAGGCAGTTCTTTTCAGGGGGATGGTCTGATTTCCTAAGGAAAGACTGACGGTTGTGTCGTCAGAGTATTGCTTAAGGCCAACGGAAAATTTCAGCGTGGCGGTCTTATCCGTCAGATCCTGATCCACGATCTCCCAGAAGTAGTCGGAAACAAGCTTGTTGCTTTTTTCCGCCTGGGCCTGAAGATTGAGCAGTTCCCGATTTACGGAGGACAACTCCCTTTTTAATTCGTTTATGGAGTTATTGATGGATTGAATGCGGCCATTGGCGGCGCTGATGCCCGTCACGGTAAAGACGGAAAGCACGGTGATAATGATCAAATAGGTAATGCCGGCCGTGGCCCTTGGCTCCGGAAGCCTTGTGTGAGCATCGCTGATCTCTCCCTTGGCCACTTTGTCCAAATGCTTATTGTAGGCGTGAACGCTGACAAGAATGATGGCTACGCCGATCGCAAATGTGAAAATGAGAAAAAGTATAATACCTGACATATGATTCCTCCTAGCCGGGCGGGCGCGGATTTTGTCGCGTGCCTCCCTAAATTTTCAGTATGATTTTGGCAGCTTATATCTGGAAGAAGCGGCGGAAATCACCGTAATAACTCCGGGTGACGTCCACCAGCGCGCCGTCTGAGAGCGTCAGCACGTATTTCATGGACAGGGAGGCGCGGATCTTTTTCACGTGCTTCCTTGAGATGATGACGGACTTGCTGATGCGAAGGAATTCCTGCGGATCCAGCAGCTCTTCCAGCTGATACATGCGGTCCTGTGCATAATAGGTTCCCTGCTGCGCATGGATCTCCACGTCCTTTCCGAAGGCTTCCACGTAGATCACTTCGCTTACGGACAGTCGCACCTTTTCTTTTTTGTCGTCGCGAACGACAAGAAAATCAGGATGCCTTGAGAATTCCGTAAGAACGAATTCGGCCTCATCGCTGCGTTCCGTGATCTCAATTTCATGCCTGGCCAGGCTTTCTTTCACGAGATCGTATTTTTCTTCCGAAACGGAGATTCGGATCTTCATTTAGGCACCTCCTTTTTGCTATGGTTCCATCATATAACACGTGCCCCGGAAATGTAAATGGGGCGGAAATAAGTTGCACGGAAACGCGGCATGAGTTGCAGGTTATTCTTTAAATTGCCGTTCCCATTTATTGAAAAATATTATATAATAGTTGCAAATTGCAAAGCAATTTGCAATCCGAAGCGAAGCGAGGACGAGCCGAAGGGCTCGCAGTTGCAAATTGGATCAACGCCGTAAAGGGAAATGGATCAGTGACGTAAAGAGAAGGGGAAAGAAAAGATGAATGAAAACATTGTAAAAAGGAACGAACTTTTGGCGCAGAAGGTAATAAAGGGACTTCAGTCCCGAAATATGTCCGGATATTATGCAAAGGATAAGGAAGAAGCACTGAAGATCGCACTGGAGCTGATCCCGGAGGGCAGCAGCGTTACCATGGGAGGGGCCATGAGCGCCCATGAGATCGGTCTGGTGGAGGCCCTGAAAGCGGGAAATTACAATTTCATCGACAGAGACGCCTATGAGGATAAGCGCGCTGCCATGCTGATGGCATACGATGCGGACGTTTTTTTATCCAGCGCCAACGCCATGACGGAGGACGGCGTCATGGTGAACATAGACGGTAATTCCAACCGAGTTTCCGCCATTGCCCAGGGACCAAGGAAGGTAGTGTTCATCGTTGGCATGAACAAGGTCTGCGATGACTTAGACGGCGCCATGAAGCGCGCCAGGAACGTGGCGGCACCAATCAATGCCCAGCGCTTTGGGCTTTCTACGCCCTGCGCAAAGACGGGAGCCTGCATGGATTGTAAGTCCCCGGATACCATCTGCTGTCAGTTCCTGATCACCCGGTTCTCGAGACATAAGGACAGGATCCACGTAATCCTTGTAAATGACAATTTGGGCTTCTAGTTGAATGTTTTTTTCAAAAACGGTTTCCGCTAAGGGGAATCCATTGACAAAGGAAAAGGACTCGTGGTAGAGTCCTTTTTAGTTAGCATTAACTAACTAGAAAGGAGTTACGAGATGAGTAAGGTTGCAGTTGTGTATTGGAGCGGAACCGGAAATACCCAGATCATGGCAGACGCCGTGGCAGAGGGCGCGAAGGCCGCAGGTGCGGAGGTTTCCGTGTTTGGTCCCGCTGAATTTGGCAAGGATAAGGTGGCGGAGTTTGACGGCATTGCCTTTGGATGTCCGGCCATGGGGGCTGAAGTATTGGAGGAAATGGAATACGAGCCCATGTTTGCTGACGTGGAGACTGCGCTTTCCGGCAAGAAGGTAGGGCTTTTTGGCTCTTACGGCTGGGGCGACGGTCAGTGGATGAGAGACTGGGAAGAGCGCTGCAATGCGGCAGGCGCACGCCTGGTCGCAGAAGGCGTCATGGCAAATTATGCACCCGACGGCGAAGCGCTTGATGGCTGTAAGTCCATGGGTAGGGCACTTGCATAAATTCTGCATGAAACGTCAATAATAAAATGAGAAAAAACGGCGTTAAGAGGTCTTGTCAATTTGAAAAAACGCAAGTATTCTTTATTGCAGGTTAGCCGAAACTAACCTCCTTTGAAAACTTACGTGAAAGACCAAAGCTTATCGGAGGGAGGGGTACCCTCCGATGGCGTGCGGTCGTAAAATTATGGAGGATGCAAAAATGAGTGAAATTTTCCCTGGCGTTCCGGAAATTAAGTATGAGGGACCGGACAGCAAAAATCCCTTTGCTTTTAAGTATTATGATCCTGAAAGAGTCGTGCTTGGAAAGAAGATCCGTCGCGGCGAGACCACTCTGGAAGAGCTTGCGGCAAGAGCCAGCGAGATGAAGAGCGTAAAGACGCCCATGTCCGGAAGACAGGAGTATCTGGAGGGTGTTTTGAACAACCTGATGTTTACTGAGTAATGCCTGAGAATGCAAAAAGGATCGGACCATAAGGGTTCGCGGAAGATGGGGAAGTGCAATAAAGCGCTTCCTCATTTTTTTGTTGACAAAACCGTGAAAATGATCTATATATTTAAAAGTGAGAAATATCTCACTTTTTAGAAGGAGGTAATCAAATGACGTTTGACGAGTTTGGAACGGAAAATGGAAAGACGCTGTTATTGCTGCCGGGAACGGCTTGTACCTATCAGATCAATTTTCGTAACGTGCTGGAGGAGCTGGCGAAGCGCTATCACTTGATCTGCGTGAATTATGACGGATTTGACGGCGATGCCACGGTGCCCTTTCCCGACATGATCACGGTGACGGAAAAGATTGAACGGTATCTTTTGGATAAGCACGATGGCCGGGTGGACGGAGCCTATGGTTCTTCTTTGGGCGGAAGCTTTGTGGGCCTTTTGATCCAGCGGAAGAACGTTCACGTGGACCACGGTTTTATCGGAAGCTCTGACTTGGATCAGGGGAGTCCTTTGGTGGCGAAGATCATGACAAAGATCATCGGCGGGGCCATTCAGGGTGCCAGCGAGAGCGAGAAGAAGAGAAAACGCCTTTATAAGCTGCTGGAGATGGGGATCCACATGCAGATCAATGAGGAGACCAGGGAATTTATGGATGAATTTGCGGATTCCATGCAGTCGCTCCATCCCGACACGATCTGTAACGAGTTCTATTCCGATTACGTGACGCCCCTGGAGGACGGGATCAGCGTACCCGGGACCACGGTCCACGTGATCTATGCACTAAAAATGGGACCCAAATATGAAAAAAGGTATTGCCAACACTTTAGGAATCCTGATATTCTTAGATTTGACATGCAGCATGAGGCGTGGATGTTTGAGAAGAAGTGGGCCCGGCCCGTGCTGGAAGCCATAGACAAATGCATGTCGGCGTAAGCCGGAAGGCAGGCGAAGGTTCTGTACCAGTGCCGGAAAACAGCGGCGGGCAGGCATGCGCTTGGGAGCTTATGCAGGAAAGGCGCGCAGCGGCGCGGGGGGACGAAAGTGGAAAAGAAGGAGCCCATCAGGGAAAAAGCCCGGGAGACGCGGCAAAAACTTATTGTGACGGCCATGGAGGTCATTGCGGACAAGGGATATCACAACGTGACGGTGGATGAGATCGCGAAGGCTGCCGGCCTGTCCACGGGGATCGCTTACCGGTATTTTAAGAACAAGAAAGAGCTCCTGCTCGCGGGGCTGGAATATACGTTTCAAAACATCCGGGAGATCACGGGAACGCAGTTTGAAAGGCTTGCGGAGTTCGAGAGCGTGGAGGAGGCGCTGGGGTATGCCCTGGACCAGTTCTATCTGCTTCACAAGCGGTATTACGCTCTTCATGAGGAGCTGGAGAGCCTTAGGCACGGAGACAAGGAAGTAAAGGCGCTGTATCAGCGTATGACGGGGGAGGCCGTGGAGCTTTTAATGCAAAACTGCCCTGAGGAATTCCGGCGCAGGGAAAACTTGCGGGAGCGGATTTATTCGGCCATCGGCATTCTGGAAAATTTTGCACATTTCCAGATGGAAAGCGGCGCTGCCGGGGCGGAATCTCAAATGGAAAGCGGCGCTGCCGGGACGGCGTGCCAAACGGATGGCGCGGAGGCAGGCGCCAAGGTACTAGGTGACGTGGGCGTCATGAAACGATTGGCGATCCAGAGCGTCATGGCTTTATTTGCCTGAAAAAGAAACGGGAAAGGAAGAAAAAGATGAAATTATACACGGTGAAAAAAAACGGTGCGGAGCTGGTGGCAGCGGCTGGAGGAGACGGAAAGGTCTATCTGGCAGGGAGCCTTGGCATTGAGGCCGGTGACGTAAATGACCTGATCCGGCATTGGGATGCGTATGAGGCGCCCCTTCGTCAGGGACTAAAGGAGGGCAGGGGAGAGGAGATCCGGCTTGCAGACCCCATGGGGACAAAGGATGCGGAAGATTACCGGATTCTGGCGCCCATTCCGGTACCCTGCCAGGACGTGATCTGCCTTGGCGTGAATTATCATGACCATATCAAAGAGACGGTGAACGTTTTGGATTTCACAAAGAAAAAGGATGCGGTGTACTTCTCGAAAAGGGTAAACCGCAGCAATGATCCCGGCGGGAGGATCCCGCTTTATGATTTTGTAGACAGTCTGGACTACGAGGTGGAGCTGGGCGTGATCCTGAAGAAGGATGCCTTTCAGGTAAAGGCGGAGCAGGTGAAGGACTATATTCTCGGCTACACCGTCATCAATGACGTCAGTGCCCGGAACGTACAGATGAAGCATCAGCAGTGGTATCTCGGAAAAAGCCTGGACGGGTATCTTCCCATGGGACCTTGCATCGTTACGGCGGACGAGATCCCGGATGCGGGTAAGCTGGAGATTTCCTGCTACGTAAATGGCGAGAAGCGCCAAAGCAGCAACACGGCTTACATGATCACTACCGTGGAAGAGGCTATCGCGGAATTGTCGCAGGGAATGACCCTAAAGGCGGGCACCGTGATCGCCACGGGAACGCCGGGTGGCGTGGCCATGGGCATGCAGCCGCCGGTCTGGCTGAAAAAAGGAGATCGCGTCCGGTGTGAGATCGAAAAGATCGGCGTGCTGGAAAATATCATTGGTTAACGGCAGGGAAAGGGTATCGTGAAGATCATTAAGTCAAAGAGGAAAACCATATCCATAGAGGTCAGCAGTGACGCCGAGGTGATCGTCAGGGCGCCAAAGCGCATGCCTGACGGGGCCATCTGGGCCTTTGTGGAGTCGCAGCAGGATTTTATCGAAAAGAATCTCCGGAAAATGAAAATGCGCAAGGCGGCACTGGAGCAGATCCAAAGGATCTCGGAAGAAGAGCGGGAAGCCCTGCGCCGCCGGGCCAAGGAAGTGATCCCCGAACGGGTCAGGTTTTACGCTCCGCTCGTGGGAGTGGACTATCAGAGGATCACCATTAAAAGCCAGCGTACCAGATGGGGGAGCTGTAGCGCGAAAGGGAACCTGAATTTTAATCTGGCGCTGCTTCTGGTACCGCCGGAGGTTTTGGATTACGTGGTGGTCCATGAACTTTGCCACAGGCTGGAAATGAACCATTCCGCAAGGTTTTGGAAACAGGTGGAACGGGTTTACCCTGCATACAAGACCTGCAGAAAATGGCTTAAGGATAACGGTACCAAGATCATGACAATGGCGGGACAAGATTGAAAAAAAGGGGCTATTCCAGTCCCCTTTTTTTGAATGCAAAACCAAAGAACAAAACCGCCGCGAGGAAATTGGCGGCAAAGATCGCAAGGGATTTCCCGCCGGGAAGGGTCTTACCGATGCCGCTGATCATTTCATTCATCTGCTGGGAATATAATACGCTCCCGAATTTCCGCACGCTTTCGTTGAAGTTGGACAGCATGGGAACAAAGGAAAAGAGCATCATCACCGGCACGGTCAGGGAGGTTGCCGCCATTTGGCTTTGCCCCCAGATGCCGATGCCTGCTCCGATTATTTCCGAAAGCAGGATCCCGGCTGCCATGATGAGAAGGTATGACGCAAGCTCTTTGCCTTGATACTTTCCGGTGATGGCAAAAACGGCGGTGCCCAGGACACATGCGGCAAACACGTAGCTGCCGATGCCAATGAGATACTGCAGGGGGGATACGTTGCTCATGATCAGGACCCGCAGGGTATTTTTTTCCTTCTCCTCGGCGAGGATGGAGGCCATGCAGGTCAAGGGGGCCATGCCCACAAACATGACGGAGAAGAGCTTCACAAAAAATCCGTCAGGCACGGCGTCCGGCTGGATCAGATTCTCCATGACTACCGCCATGATCGGGAACATGACAAACTGTATCAAAACGGTCTTGTTTTTCAGGGTGTCGTTTACCTGCTTCATAAAAATGGCGCATACGTTTCTCATGCTTCCAGCTCCTTTCCCGTGAGCTCTAAGAATACGGTCTCTAAATTGGGTTCCGTGGTGTGAATGGTCTGGGCCTGCCCGCCCTGCATCAGTGAAAAGAGCGTTTGGGCACTGTTCCCGTCATGGGACAGACAAAGGTCCTGGCCGTTTGTCAGGTGAACCAGCATTTTTTTCTGATGATCATGTCTCCTGCAGATCTCGGCAGGTGATCCCTCCTCCCAAATGGTTCCCTCATGCAGCAGTACAATTTTGTCGCAGAGCTTCTCAGCTTCAGACATGGTATGGGTGGTTAGGAAGATGGTTTTTCCCCGCTCTTTTTCCGCAAGGATCATCTGATGGATCTCCTTTGCCGTGGCGGGGTCCAGGCCGCTGGTAGGCTCGTCAAGAAAGAGGATCTCAGGATCCGTCATAAAGGCCCTTGCAAGGCGCAGACGGCTCATCATGCCCTTGGACAGACGCCCTGCGGGAGTCTTTTCCGCACCCTTTAGGCCAACCTTCTCGAGAACCTCTGAGATTTTGGCGTCAGGAACGCCGTAGATCCGCGCAAAGAGCTTCAGGTTTTCGCGGCAGCTGAAACGCTCGTAAAGGCCAAACTGGTCCATCATGATTCCAAAGGTCCGGTGGTCCCTGCCGTTTAATTTGTCTGACGGGATGCCGTGGACCATGCACTTTCCCTCATCGGCCTTCAGCTGCCCGGTGATGATCCGGATCAGGGTTGTTTTTCCTGCGCCGGAGGGTCCGAGCATCCCAAAGATCTCACCTTGCTTTACGGAAAAGGATACGTCCCTTATGACCTTTTTGTCGCCAAAGCTTTTCTTTATGTTTTGAAGCTGAATGATTTCGGCATTGTCCGTCATTTTGCGGTTCTCCCTTCTTCGTCGTTTGCCTGAAGGCGTTCCAGGGCATTTTGCAGTTGAAGATTTTCTTTTCTGTCGAGTTTGTCAGAGGCATATACGCTGACCGTAGTGCAGACGGCGTAGCAGATCAGGAAGCTGATCCATGCCTTCGGTTCCTTTACGGGGAACCAGCGGAAACAAAAGGCAAATGCGCCGCCGGCCGCGGGAACGCCCGTAAACATCAGGATCCTGCGGAGAGTAAGACTTAAGTTTTTGAATAAAAGGTCCGTAAAGCAGATCCACTGGATCATGGTCACCACAACCGCGAAGAGCCAGAACTGCGCGATGGTCGCGATGGGCAGGCCTGCGCTTCCCAGGGCAAAAAAGGAGGAATTCTCCCTTGCCGCGTCGCCGAAGATCAGACACATGATGCTTACGCATGCAATGCTGATCCCCCAAACGATCATTACCTGTACAAAAAAATCTTTAATTGTTTTCTCTCGTAACATTTACAACACCCCCAGTCTTTTCTTGAATTCTTCTGCATATTGTCTTGAAACCATCATCTGCTCTCCGTTGGTCAGCGTCAGGCGGAGCTTCCGCTCCACGTCATTTCGCACCGATTTAATAAACTTCAGGTGTACCAGACAAGACTTGCTGACGCGGATGAAGCCGTTTCCACAGAGCTTTTCTTCCATCTCGTAGAGCTTTAACTTTGACTCAAAGCATTCCTTGCTGGTATAGACAAAGGTTTTCCGGTCTACGGCTTCCACGTAAGCGATCTGCGCACAGTCCAGGACAAAAATTTCCTGATCCTTTGCCACCGTGATCTTACTGTCCATGACCCTGAGAGCCGCAATAATGCGCTCCGTCTCGGAATTAAGTCCCGGACAGTTCACGACGATTTCCGTTTCCGTTAAGTTTGGATCTGTATGAATGGTAATTTTCATGTTTCCGCCTCCTGAAATAAACTATGGCACGTTTCCGGCGGTTTTACAAGCAAGGTCGACGTGACTTCCCGTTTTCCGTACGTGACTTGCCAAATGGAGGGGTATGGCTACGGCCGGGTAGCGGCAGATGGAGGGAGAAAGGCGTGCGCGGGGAGCGACAGATGGCGCAATGACCGCTTACGTGGGAAAAAGTGCAACTTGTCGGATGGAGGGTTGCTTTTTGGGGAGGCTTCCTGTATGGTAACCATAAGAGAGCAAGGGCGGCATGGGGAAATTGGAACATGGTCAGGGCCGTCGCAAAGTAAAGGCCGGCGCAGGGGGCATGGGAAAGGGATAGGATGAAAATTCGGCTGGAACAGATTTTGGAAGGGGAAGAAGAGGTGATCCTCCGGTATCGCGAGAGGACGAAGGAAGTGGAGGACCTCATTCAATATTTAAGTGGAAGGGATCAAGGCCTGATCTGCAGGAAGGATGGCATGGACGTGGTTGTGAAACCCGACGCTGTGATCTATCTGGAAAGCGTGGACGGGGGAACCTTTGTTTACACTGAAAAGGAAGTGCTGACAACAGGACTTTCCCTGGCAGTGGCGGAGGAGCGGTTTGCCAGGGACGGGTTCTTTCGCTGTAGTAAATCCATGGTCATCAACGTCTGCCACGTCGACAGATTAAAAAGCGAGTCCGGTAACCGCATAGACGCCCAGATGGGAAACGGGGAGCACGTGATGATTTCTAGAAGGTATGCGAAGGCCCTCCGCAGGATCCTGAAGGGAGAGCGGGCATAAAAAAGCAAAGAAAATCGGAAAACACAGGCCAGGGAAGCAAAACGGAACCGGAAAACGTGGGCCAGGGAACCGGAAAAGCGGCCCGGTGAAGACGAAGGGAGCCGAAAAGGCGGCCCGGGACCCCCAAAAGGGAACCGGAAAAGGCGGCCCGGTGAAAACGAAGGGAGCCGGAAAAGGCGGCCCGGGACCCCCAAAAGGGAACCGGAAAAGGCGGCCCGGTGAAACAAAAGGGAACCGGGAAAGGCGGCTTGGGAAAATGAAGGGAATCGGAAAGGCGGCCCGGTGAAGCGTAGGGAAAACGGGAGAGCGGAAAGGGAGAAGGAAGATGATGAAAAAATTTATGCGCGCCTTGGCGCGGGAGGTTGGCATAGAATTTAAGGCTTGTCTGTATTTCTTTGCCATTTTGTTTTTTTATTGCATTTATCGGATCACGCAGGGGAGTTATGAGGCGCAGATGCTTGTGATGTTGGAGATGATCCTGATGACATACGCCATGGGATACGTACAGGTGTATCTGCTTCGGAATTTTGAGGAGTCGGAAAGGCTGGGAGGGTTTGAACTTTTGGCCAGCGTCGGATGCTCACTGGTTTACGCCGCGGTGAGTTATGGCTTTGGTTGGTTTGACAGAGAACTGTTGCCAACTGTTTTGTTTTTTGTATACGTAGTTATCTGTTATGTTTCCATATATGGCGTTTACTACGTGCGCAGGCATTGGGACACGGAGGAACTAAATAAGGAACTGGAAGACTATAAGAAAGCGAAAAAAAGCGCGGGGGGCGGGGAGGAATAGACATGAGCAGTCCGGCGATCGAATTAAACAATCTGACGAAAACCTATGGAAAGCACCGGGGGGTTACAAACCTAAGCCTTACGGTGAATGATGGCGAGATCTTTGGTTTCCTTGGGCCCAACGGTGCGGGAAAATCCACGACGATCCGTTCCATGTTAGGGCTGCTCCGCTTCCAGGAAGGCGAGGTAAAAGTCCTTGGACGGGACGTGCGGACAAATTCCGTGGAGATCCTTCGGGAGGTGGGCTACATGCCCTCGGAAGCATGGTTTTATCCGGAAATGCGGGTCCGCGACGTCATTCGTTTTGCGGCGAAAATGAGGGGCATTGACTGCAGAGAAGAGGCAGAGATGCTCTGTGACAGGCTACAGGTGGATGATACAAAGAAGATCGAGGAGCTGTCGCTTGGCAATCGGAAGAAGGTGAGCATTGTCTGTGCCATGCAGCACAAGCCCCAGCTCTTTGTTTTTGATGAACCTACCAGCGGGCTGGATCCCCTGATGCAGGCGGAGTTTTTTAAGCTGCTCACGGAGTACAATGCCAAGGGTGCCACCTGCTTCCTTTCCTCCCACGTGCTGTCGGAGGTCCGGAAGTTCTGTGGCCGCGCCGCCATCATCAAGGAGGGGAAGCTTCTTGTAACGGATACGGTGGAGCATCTTACAAAAACGCAGGCGAAGCACGTGCGCCTGGTAAAACAGGGCGTGGAAGAAGATTTTGTCTATCGCGGCGACGTGGGAACCCTGCTCCGGGATCTTGCTGGTCAGGATCTGACGGACGTGACCATCGAAGAACCGGAGCTTGAGGAAGTATTTTTACATTTTTATGATAATGCCAAGTAGGCAGAAACCGCGAGGCGGTTTGCGGGCTGAGGTGAATTGCGGTCCGGGGCGAATTGCGGTCCGGGGCGAATTGCAGTCCGAAGCGGTTTGCGGCCTTGGTGAATTTGGGACGCGCCGCAGGGGCGCTAAGGGATAAAGAAATTGATTAAAGAGTGGAGGCGTGGAATGGTATTATTTGGACATGAAATGAAACAAAATTTCAAAGGATTTTTGGTTTGGTTTTTTGTGATCGTGGGAATGTGTTTTGGTTGTATCCTAATGTACTCCAGCGTGGAGAGTTCACTGACGGAGATGGGGGACGTTTTTGCTAAAATGGGTGTCATGTCCACGGCCTTTGGGCTGGACCGCCTCAGCGTGGCGACCATGACGGGGTATTTTGCAACGGAGATCGCCATGCTGCATGCCTTGGGCGGAGGAATGTTTGCGGCCATCCTTGGCAGTAACCTGCTTTCCAAGGAAGAATTCGGCCACTCCATTGAATTTCTTGCAGTTCTTCCCGTCAGCAGGCTGCGGTTGCTGGTTCAGAAATACCTTTGCATGGTGGCGGATCTTTTTCTGTTTCAGCTTTTAGGGTCCTTATGCTATTGCGCAGCCTTTGCGATCATGGACGAGCAACTGAAGATAGGGCCCTTTGTAAGGCTGGGGATCAGTCAGTTTCTCATGATGCTGGAAATTGGGAGTATTTGCTTTTGCGTCTCCGCTTTTTCCAAGAGAAACCGGATGGGCGTGGGGCTGGGAATTGCCATGATCTTCTTTGCCATGGATTTATTGTGCCGCGTCATACCTGCCATTGAGGATCTCAAGTACGTAACACCTTTTTATTATTGCAATTGTACGGATATTTTTTTGGAGAGCGACTTGCCTGTTGCCGCTTTTGTGATCGCCGGCGTGGTCACGGTATCGGCCCTGCTTCTGGCAGGCTTCCGCTACCAAAATAAAGACCTTCAGTAAAGGTTCAGGGTAGCAAGGAGAGGCCGGCGGAAAAGCCGGCGCGAGGGGCAGGAAGATCAGAAAAAAATCTTGCGGATCTTCTCCCTGAGGAAGGAAATGTCTAGGGAATCCTCCGTGGTCTCCATGGATAAAATAAGATTATCACCTAACGTGATGCCGTTTCTCTCGTAGGCTTGAATTTTTAAGAATTGATTTTTGGCATATTCCGGATCATCTAAAAGACCTAAGTGTTCCCAATATTGACTCTTACGTTCCTTTAGATTCAAAAGGATGAAGTCTGGGTAGAAGGTCTGATAGTCATTTAAGATAAGAAGAGGCTCATATTGATAGGGAATGCCATTTTTGTAGAATTCATCGGCCAGTATTTTTTCGGATTTAGAGCGGACCAGCTCGCCTCTCTCCGTAAGGTATTTCCCAGGCTCGGGGAAGGGATTTTGCATCCCGGGATGTTCTTGCATCCAGGCTTTCGCCAGTTCCTGGTCCGTCGGCTCGATGGGAGTTATAAGGTCTTGCTTCGCCTTACAAACTTTTTCATAAACGCGAGCGATGGAATTCACGTCATAGCAGGAGAGAAACTGATCTAATGCTTTTTCTTGCTTCTGAAGTTGTTTTAAAACATTCTTTTCGTATTCCAACTGTGTCAAATGTGCATACTTGTTTTTCTCGGAAATGGGAAGATACTTTTTGACGGAAGAGGAAGGGGCTTGATAATAATATTGGGCATACCCATGGCTGCTTTTTATGGATAGCTTGCCTTGTGGAAGTTTGTCCAATTTTTTTATGCTTTTTTCTGTCTTGGAGATCAGACGCTTGATCTCCGTAAGCTGTACGCGCATAAGATTTGAATGATCTTTCATGATGATACCTCCTGAAATTTGTTTATATTTTTTAGCGGTTGTAGTTATTTTGCAAGTAGTTATTTTGCAAGTAGTTATTTTGTAAGTGATTTATTTGTTAGAAATATTTTCGTTAGCAATTATTATATTTGCGGTTTTTGTTGGCAGATTTTTTGATTAGATCTTTAGCTTAGAATTTTCAACGTTAGTTTTTGACTATTTTAAAATCCTGTTGTTGGCTGATCGGGTTTTAAGTTAAGTTGATTGCCGGGGAAAAGGTTTTTGCGGGTAAGAGGGTAGCTTTGAGGCGGGGCTAGTCGACTGGGAAGCATTTCTGCAAGTGGAGTCAGGGGAAGCTTGAAAGGTTTTACCGTAAAAGTGTTTAGTGTAAGAAAATAGACGGTATCAGCTTCAAGACGAAAATCGGTTATTACAGCCTAAAATCGACTATAAGCAAAAATGACGGTATGCTAAAAAATTTAAAATTGAAGAATTACCGTCAGTTTGCGTGAGATTTAAGGGTATGCGGTAGGGCGTCCATGAGTTTTTATAGAGTGTTACCGCAGAATTTCGTAAAGCTTTATAATTGGCTGTAATTGTGGCAAAAAGAAAATTTTGTAATACCGCACATTTGGGTGATAACCGTCAGGAAACGGTAAAATCTCAAAAAAGAATAATTTGTATTACCGTAACAATGGAGAAAAAATCGAGGTAAACGGTAATTTTGATAAATTCAATCTCCAGCGATACCATCAATAAGGATTTATAAAGGCATTGGGCGGTAAAATTCAAGAAAATACAAGACCAAAGGCAGGACCAAAGGCGGAATCAGGAGTGGAATCAAAGGCGGAATCAAGAGTGGAACCAGGGGTGGGATCAAGGGCAGGATACGGGGCAAGATCAAGAGCGAGCATGCATTTAGAATAGCGTAAAAGCAGGGCATTGGCAATAAAGGGTTTCTTAAAAATTCATAAAAAAAGAGAAAAACCAAGAGAAAAACCAGGCGAAAAACCAAGCGAAAAATCAAGCGAGAAAACGAGCGAAAAACAAAGCGAGAAAACAAGTGAGAAACCAAGCGAAAAGGGAACCTTACGATTTTGTAAGGTTGTGGAAAGGAAAAAAGATGGATTTTCTCATCCAGGCATGATAAGATGATTTCAGTAAGGCAGGAAACCACAGAATCGCCGAGGAAGGAAACGCGAGGCGGAACACCAGAAGGTGAAAAGCCAGAAGGTGGAACGTCAGAAGGCGGAACACCGAAGGGCAGAACGTCGGAAGGCAAAATAGCGGAAGGCGAGGCGCGGTGGGTTTTGGAAAGCTTTACCGAAAGAAACAATAAGGAGATGATCGACATGAAGGAATTACTGAGAACTGGTTGTGAATTATTGGCAGACAACAGAGACCTGATCCACAAGAATTTTATGTGGGACATGGAGCTGATGAGTGTTGTCGGAAGCGTGGTATACACGGGAGCCGGAAAAACTGCTGACATAGAGAAGATGATGAATTGCAAGAAGATCCTGAAGAAGAATGAAGGAATCTTTTCCGTTTTCAGAAGTAACATGGAAATCCCGATCCTTTGCAAGATGGCGCTTTCGGAGGATCCCGAGGCATATTTGGCAAACCTTAGAATGGTATATGACAAGTTGACTAAGGGTAAGATTTTTGGATCTGAATATATGGCGCTCACGGCACTTTCCATCTGCGACGTGAACATGGCAGACAAGATTGATGACATTGTGGCAGTGACCAAGGAATTGATGAAGAGAATGAGTTCGGCTCATCCCATTCTCACCTCTGAAGAGGATGCGCCTTTGGTAGCACTTTTGGCCCTGTCCGGCAAGAGCATTGACGAGATCATGGAGGAGACGGAATATTGCTTCAATACCATGAAGAAGAAATTTAGTTTCCACGGGAATGCCGTTCAGTCTCTGAGCCACGTGCTGACCATGTGCGCGGGCGGTGCACAGGAGAAATGCGCGAGAGTAAGCGCCATCTATGATGCGCTTGTGGTTCAAGGCGTAAGCTACGGCAAGGATTACGAGCTGGCATCCCTGGGAGCGCTGGTGAACGTGGACATGACGCCGGAAGAGCTTGCCAAAGAGATCGCGGAAGCTTCCGACTATCTGAAGAATCGCAAGGGATTTGGCAACTGGTCAATGGGTAAGCAGGGCAGGGCCATGTTTGCGGCTCTGCTGGCAGCACAGGCATTTGCACCTTCCAGCTCCGCCATGGATGCATCCGTGATCGGTGCTTCCCTGGCCATGGTAATTGCCGAGGAGATTGCCCTGATGGTGATCGTTGCATCAACGACGGCATCAGCCTCCAGTAGCAATTAATGCGGTTTTGAGCATTTGTGAAAAGCCGTCACGTAACGTTTGGCGTAAATAAGGCACCGTTGAAAACTTGTTGATTATTTCATGGAAAAATGATACAGTAAGAGCGGATGAGCAGGCATGGAAGGGCTTAGACTGGTATTTGCCATGGAATTTGGAAGCGTCATATTTTTATTACGGTTTTTGCCGATATTTTTCATATGCTACTATTTGGTTCCCGGGAGGATGAAGAACTTCATCCTCCTTTTAGGGAGCCTTTGTTTTTATGCCTGGGGAAAGCCGCTTTACGTGCTGCCCATGGTGGTGAGCGCAGGCTCGGACTTTTTCCACGGCATCATGATCGAGAAGTACGGGAAAAAAGGAACGGCGAAGGTATTTGCCGTCAGTGCAACGCTGTTTGACCTGGCGCTGCTGTTTGTATTTGGATATGCGGACTTTTTTATCGACACCATCAATCTGTTCTGGGGCGCTAATTGGGCAAAATTTGGGTTTTCCATGCCCTTTGGCATTACCATTTATACCCTCCAGTCCCTGTCTTACGTCTTCGACGTCTATCGGGGAAAATACCCTGCGGCAAGGAATTTGCTGGACTATGCCGCGTACGTGACCATGTTCCCGCAGTTAAGCGCCGGACCCATTGTCCGCTTCCCTGACGTGAAGGATTCCCTGCAGCTTAGAAAACCGAACCTGCGTCAGAGCAGTTACGGCGCTAAGCGCGTCTGCGTGGGACTTGCTAAGATTGTTCTGATCTCAGACGCTGCGGGCAGATTGTGGGAGACCATCTTGGGAATTGGGGCGGCGAACTTGTCTGCGGCAACGGCATGGCTTGGAGTATTTACTTATGCTTTTCAGGTCTACTACAGGTTCTCCGGCTGCGCGGACGTAGCCATCGGGCTGGGAGCGTGCATGGGATTTGCTTTCCCGGAAAACTTTGACCATCCCTTTGTGGCCACGTCCATCCGTGATTTTGTAAAAAGATGGAATCTTTCCCTGACAAAATGGATGAAGGAATACTTTTACGGGCCGCTGGCGGGAGGAAGCAAGAATCCTTTTTTGCAGATCTTTTTGCTGATGGTTACGTTTGGTTTGATCGGACTTTGGTATGGTCCCGATTGGACGTTTGTGCTCTGGGGATTGTGGATCGGCTTATTTTACGTTGTGGAGAAATTGTTCCTGGGCAAGATCCTTGCGGTTTTGCCCAGGGTTGTCGGATGGTGTTATGCCATGCTGGTCGTTTCTGCCGGGTGGCTTTTGCTGGCCATGAATGATGCGGAAAACATACTGGCGTACCTGCGGGCCCTGATCGGCGCGGACGGGCGCAGGATTGCGGACCAGAGGTTTTTCTTCCTTGCACTGGAAAATCTGCCAATGCTTGTATTGGGATTCTTTTTTGCCCATCCCCTGTTTTCCAGCTTGTTAAAGAAGCTGGATGCGGGAAGAAGCGGCGCTTCCATTGCGGCGACAAGACTGTTGGAAAAGATTTATCCGCCCGTATTTCTGCTGGCATCCCTGGTGTACTTGGTGGGCAGGGGCTGGTAAGAGGGGGCCGGAAAGCGGCAGACCCGGAAGAAATGCCGGAAATGGTGGCCCGGAGCGCGGCAGACCCGGAAGAAATGCCGGAAATGGCGGCCCGGAGCGCGACAGACCTGGAAGAAATGCCGGAAATGGCGGCCCGGAGCGCAAGCACCCGGATGGGAGAAAGGAGGTTCCCGTGGATAATAAACAGAATGATTTTTTCACCGTGGCGATCATTGCGGGAATCCTTCTGGCATTTTCGGCGCTGGATCTGCTTACGGGTATTGGCGTCCTTCACTGGGAGAGCGCCACGCCTTCCCTGCCAAGGCCTCCTTATGCGGCCGGAAGCATGTTGGACGGCACGTTTTTTGAAGCTTACGAGAAACATGCCAATGACAATTTTTATAACAAAACAAAATGGACCAAAACCGTCCGGGACGTGGAATACTTTCTTGGAAAAAGGGAGTATAACGGCATCTATCTCGGTAAGGGAGAGACCTATTTTGAGAGGCATTTGGCAGAGGATTACGGGGAAACGGCCGTGGAAGAGAGTATTTCTTTTTTGAGGGGACTCGCGGAGAAGTATGATGCGGACGTAATGCTGGTTCCGACGGCGGACGTGATCTGGCGCGGAAGGCTTCCCCTATATGCCGACGTATTTGATCAAAAAAACTATCTGGACAAGGTGAAGGCGCAGGTGGGAACGAAAGGCTGGATAGACGCTTACGAGGCCATGCTTTCGCACGCGGACGAGCCCGTTTATTACGAGACGGATCCGCATTGGACAAGTCTTGGGGCTTATTATGGTTACCTCACCTGGTGGAAGCATACGGGAGAAAGATTGCAGTATTATTATGACCCTGCAGGCATGGAAACGGTGACGGAAGACTTTGTGGGGCCGCTGGTAAGGCGAAGCGGCGCGGAGGAAAAGAAAGAGCAGATCAGCGTATTTGCGGAAACCCTGGGAAAGCACGTGCAGGTGACTTATGATGATCAGGTGATGCTTGAGGATTATTACCGGCCGGAGTATCTGCAAACGGACAATGGATACGGATATTTCCTTGGGGAAGGATTTGGGTACGTCAGGATCGATCTGCCCTATCGGCAGACAAAAACGCTGTTTGTCATCGGGGACTCTTATGCAAATGTCATGATTCCCCTGGTTGCGCCATATTACAAGACTATTTACTTCGTGGATCTGAAAAATTATCAGGGAGACCTGGAACGGCTTTTGGAGACTTATGGATCCTCAGAGAAGTGTGACGTATTGGTATTGTCGGGAGTGACCGGATATTTAGATTTGTTTCGATAATAAACGGAAGGTGAGGCAAAGAATTGAAAGCAGTTGTTTTTGACATGGACGGAGTATTGTTTGACACGGAAAGAGTGTGCATGGAAAGCTGGGTAGCCGTGGCGAAGCGCCGCGGAATGGAAGGCATGAGAGAGGTTTTTCCCCTGTGCATCGGAAGAAACAATACGGATGACGAGAGAATCATAAGAGAGCACTACGGCGAGGACTTTGCATACGAGGATTTCCGCAGGGAGGCGTCAGAGGAATTCTGGAAAATGATCAAGGAACAGGGGCTTCCAAGGAAGAAGGGCGTTGTGGAGTGCCTGGAGTTTTTTAAGGCGGACGGCTGGAAGATCGGGCTTGCCTCTTCCACAAAAAGGGCTTCCGTCCTGAGCCACCTGGAGAATGGGGGCATAGCGCAGTATTTTACTTTTGTCATTGGAGGCGAGGAGATCAAGCATTCCAAACCGGAACCGGAAATTTATCTCAAGGCCTGCGAGGGCCTGGGCGTAAAGCCGGAAGAAACCTACGCCATTGAGGATTCTTATAATGGGATCAAGGCTGCATACCGGGCGGGGATGAAGCCCATCATGGTGCCGGACATGCTGCCGCCTACGGATGAAATGAGGGAAATGAGCCAGGCGATCTTTGAGGATCTGCTTCAGGTTCGGGATTATTTTCAAAAACAGTGAGGGTCGAGAGTTGGCAAACTTAGGAATTCCGCAGAATACCATTGAGATTCTGCAAAAGTATCATTTCAATTTCCAAAAAAAATATGGTCAGAACTTTTTGATCGATACTTCCGTGCTGGAGAGGATCATTGCCGCAGCGCAGATCACAAAGGAGGACTGCGTGTTGGAGATCGGGCCCGGCATCGGTACTATGACGCAGTATCTTGCGGAAGCTGCCGGGCAGGTCGTGGCAGTGGAGATTGACAAGGCACTGATCCCCATACTGGCGGAGACGCTTGCACCCTATGAGAACGTAACGGTGATCAATGCGGACGTGCTAAAGCTCGACGTAAGGCAGTTGGCGGAGGAAAAAAACGGCGGGAAACCCATCAAGGTTGTGGCAAATCTCCCGTACTACATTACAACGCCCATTATCATGGGGCTTTTTGAGAGCGGCGTACCTCTGGACAGCATTACCATCATGGTGCAAAAGGAAGTGGCAGAGCGGATGCAGATGGGGCCGGGAACGAAGGACTACGGTGCCTTGTCCCTGGCGGTGCAGTATTACGCAAAGCCGGAGATCGTGGCAAACGTACCGCCTAACTGTTTCATTCCGAGACCTACCGTGGGCAGCGCAGTGATCCGCCTGACGAGGCACCGGGAGCCGCCGGTAGACGTGCGGGATGATCATCACATGTTTGCCCTGGTCAGGGCCTCCTTTAATCAGAGGCGGAAGACCTTAGCGAATGGCCTTTCCAACGATCCCCAGCTTCACCTTGGCAGGGAGCAGGTAACGGCAGCATTGGAAAAGATGGGATTGCCGGCCACCGTCAGGGGGGAAACCCTGTCTTTGGAGCAATTTGCGCAACTTTCCAATTTGCTTAAGGGAAAATAAGAACAACAATATTTAGTAATGCAAGATAGGATAATTGCACTATATCTTGCATTTTTTTTATTTTTTTCTTGTTTACTTTTGACATGACAGTACTACTATGTTAAACTAAAGCTAACTGTGAGATGAATTTCCTAAAGGGAGCAAAATACCGTGGATAAATATGAATATAAACATCTAGTGGAACAGATTCAGAACCTGATCGATCAGGGAGAGTACGCGGAGGCGGCCTCCATAGCGGACAGGATCGACTGGCGCCGGGTCAGAAGCGTCATGACGCTGGGAACCATCAGCGATCTCTATAAGATCAATGGCAGATATGAGGATGCCCGTGACATTATGCTTTTGGCATATGACAGAAAGCCGGAAAACCGTCAGATCTGCTATTCCCTGTGTGAGTTGTACATTAAGACCGGGGAGCCCGTGGAGGCAGCGGAATTCTACAAGGAATTTGAAAAGCTGGCGCCTAAGGATCCGGGGCGCTACGTCTTGAAATACAAGCTCTACGATGCGTATGACGTGAGTCTGGATGAAAAGATCGAAGTACTGGAGAAGCTAAAGGAAGAAGATTACCAAGAGAAATGGATGTATGAGCTGGCAACCCTTTACCACAGGCGCGGACTTGGCACCAAGTGCGTTGAGGTTTGTGACGAGATCATTCTTTGGTTTGGTTCCGGAAAATACGTAAACATGGCCATGGAGCTGAAAATGCTTCACGAGCCCCTGACTGCTCAGCAGCAAATAAAGTATGACAACCGTTTTCAGGCGGAGGAACCCCAGGTTTATCAGGAACCCGCGCATGAGGAGCTGCCGCAGCAAGATCAGCCCCTTCAGCCTCAGGAGGAGCAGGGGGAGAATCAATTGTCTTCTGACCAGCCCACCATGGTGATCGCAGGGAATGGCGCAAAAAGGGCAACGCATGAATGGAAAGCACCCGACGTGGTGGCAGAAAGTGCAGAGCAATTGGGTGAAACCCGCGTCTTCCGTCCGGAGGAGGTGCGCCGTCAGTTAAACGGACAGGCATCCGCCGCGGATGATTTTGACATTCAGGTGAAAACCGTAGACGTGGGACAGTATAATACCATGAATCTGCAGGAGGAGCTGGCTAAGAAGCTTCGAGAGATCCTGGGAGGACAGGATGGGATCAAAGCGCGCGAAGAGCTGGATTCAGACGCGCGGTTTCATACCAGGGTGATTCCGAACACCGGGGTGAATACGGATTCCGGGCCGTTGGACCTGCCTGTGATGGAAGGCATTGACGAAGAAGATCTGGGGGCGGAGGAACGGCAGGAGAGAGCTGCCGGGACCGTGCCTGAAAGCATTGAAAAGTCCGAGGTTTTCTTCGAAACCTCAGGCGACATGTATCAGGATGAATTTGGATATTTCCATGCGGCTTCTGAGAAGCGTGAGGCGGACGAGAGGCAGGAGAATGCCGGAGTGCAGGAAAACGTCGGAGCGTCGGAGTATGCCGGAGTGCGGGAAAATGCTGAAGCACCGGAGTATGCCGGAGTGCGGGAAAATGCCGGAGAACGGGAGTTCGGCAGGGAGCAGGAAGCGCTTGGAAAGCAAGAGACGGTAAATAAATATGAGCCTGCAGGTGAGAGGAATAACGTGCTTGTACGGGAAGCTTTGGCTGCGCAGCCGCCTGAAGCCATGGCAAAGGTGCTGACTCAGGAGGCGGACGGTCAGTTAAAGCTTGTTATGCCGGAGAGTAAGAGCCTTGAAAAGCAGATCACCGGCCAGATGAGCATTGATGACATTCGCGCCGAGTGGGAGCGGATGAAGCAGGAGAGTCAGGCTAAGCAGGAAGAAGAAACGCGTCAGTTGGTACTTCGCCAGACGGGCAGAATGTTTACGGAATTCGAGGAGGCCATTCGCGATAACATTTTAAAGCGGATGGAGGATCCAATCGATCCGAGTGAATACGGAACGCAAGAGTCTGAGGAAGTTGCGGAACCGGAGAAGGAGTTTGCCGATGGAACGGCAGCAGGAGAGGCTGTAGAAGAGGCGGCTGCGGAAGAAGTGACAAAAGAGGTTTCCGCGGAAGAGGTATCCGCAGAAGAAACGTCTGAGGAGGCGCCGACAGAGGAAGTCGTTGAAGAAGCAGTAGAAGAGACAGCCGAGACCGAAGAGGCAGTAGAAGAAGAGGCAGCCGAGATTGAAGAGGCAGCAGAAGAAGAGGCGGCCGAGGTTGAAGAGACAGCCGAGACTGAAGAGGCAGCCGAGGTTGAAGAGACAGCCGAGGTTGAAGAGGCAGCCGAGACCGAAGAGGCAGCAGAAGAAGAGGCGGCCGAGATTGAAGAGCCAGCCGAGACCGAAGAGGCAGTAGAAGAAGAGACAGCCGAAGAAGAGGCAGCAGAAGAAGAGGCGGCCGAGATTGAAGAGGCAGTAGTAGAAGAGACAGCCGAGACCGAAGAAGTGGTTGCGGACGGGGTAGTTGCTGAGGAAGAAGCAGCCAAGAATGAAGTTGCCGTAGAAGAAGTGCCTGCGGAAGAAGTACCCTCAGAGGAGACGGTTAAGGGCGAGGAGTCTGTGAAGGAAGAGGTATCTGAAGAGGAAGCGTTTGCTTACGAGGAAATACCCGCGGAAGAGACGGCGGAAGAAGAAATCGCGATCGCGGCGGAAAGAGCCGGAAATGAGGCAGAATCCGCGGATGAAACGTCCGCAGAGGAAACGTTTGCATACGAAGAGGTATCCGTGGAGGAAGAACCCTCAGAAGAGGCAGCCTTGCAGGAAGCGCCGTCGTTGGGAGAGGTCCTGAATGACGATTTCGCCTGGGGCGAGGAAGACTTGGACGAGGACGGCTTAGATGGGGCGGCTTATGAAGAACCTGCCCGGCGCCACAACATGTTTGCACGTCGGGAGACGGCCGTGGAGAGCGCAGACGGGTCTGCGGACGGTGACATAGATTATGAAAGCCTTCTCGAAGAGGATTCAAATGAGTTTGGAAAGCGCTTTGACGGGGAGGACTCAAACGAGTTTGGTAAGCGTTTTGCCGAGGAGAACTCAAACGAGTTTGGAAAGCGCTTTGCCGAGGAGGACACAGACGAATTAGACGGTCACTTTGCCAAGGAAGATGATTCCAACGACGTGGTAAAGCGGTTTGCCATGGATGACGAGGATGAGGATTTTGCCCCCGTCCGCCGGGAAGAGCCAGGCGAGGAGCAGGCGGAGAAAGGAAAGGAAGAAGAGGGCGA
Source organism: uncultured Lachnospiraceae bacterium (assembly GCA_900320485.1). GTDB lineage: Bacteria > Bacillota > Clostridia > Lachnospirales > Lachnospiraceae > Acetatifactor. The sequence goes on from ONSO01000041.1 coordinate 26,354, forward strand.
GACGACGGCCGAGAAGGTAAGAGACCTTACGCCGGAGGAGGAAGCTCTTTATGATCCCTGGATCCGCGATGATTCTGACCGTCGGCAGTTTGCGAAAGCCTTGGATGGCGTCAGCATGGCACCTTATACCGGAAATATCTGCATTACCGGTGAAGCAGGCTTAAATACGGTGGATCTTGCAAAGAAAATGATTTATGAGATCAAGACCGCCGACAGTAATTTCTCAGGGAAAGTAGCTAAGATCCCCGGGGCCGCGTTAAATAAAAAAGACGTGGGCCAGCTTTTGGATGGCCTGAAAAATGGTGCGTTGATCGTGGAAGATGCCGCATCCATGTCGGATAAGACCATTGAGGCTCTTAACAAAAACCTGCAGAGAGAAAACTGGGGAATCATTGTCATTCTGCTGGATACCAAGAAAAACGTAAAGAAGCTTTGGAAAGAGCATTCGGAACTGAAGTCTGCATTTAACATATCCGTGAACGTCCAGCCCATGAGTAATGACGCGCTGGCAGAGTTTGCGCGGCAATACGCAAGGGAGAAAGAGTATTCCATCGATAATCTTGGAATGCTCGCACTGCACATGAAGATAGACGAGATGCAGAGCGCAAGGCATGCCGTGAATACGGAGGACGTAAGGGAAGTGATGGATGACGCCATCGAGAGCGCATCCAGAAAGAGTCTGGGCCATTTTATGGACATTATTTTTGGCAGAAGATATGACGATGAGGACATGATCATCATTACGGAAAAAGATTTTGCGTAGTACGGAGGGGTAAGAAATGGCAGAATCGAATGCGAAGGTTTACATATCCAAAACCGATCAGTATCTGTTCGGTCAGGGAACGCATTATGAGATTTATAAAAAGCTCGGAGCCCATTTGTCGGAAGAAAACGGAGTGAAGGGAACGTATTTCGCGGTTTGGGCCCCGAATGCCCAGGCAGTGCACGTGATCGGATCCTGGAGCGGCTGGAATGAGACGGCTCATGAGATGACGAAGCTTGGCGACGTGGGTATCTGGAGCATTTTTATTCCTGGCGTGGGCGAAGGGAGCCTTTATAAATTCCTGATCACGGCGAAGGACGGCAGAAAGCTCTACAAGGCCGATCCCTATGCCAATTTTGCACAAAAGCGCCCTGAGACGGCTTCCATTGTCACGAATCTGGAGGGCTTCCCCTGGAAGGACAAGAAGTGGATGGACAAGCGGGATGCAGAGGATTACAACAAGCGTCCCATGGCGATCTATGAGTGCCACGTGGGCTCCTTTATGAAGCATCCGGACGGCACGGAGGACGGATTTTACAATTACAGGCAGTTTGCCGACAGACTGGTGGAATATCTGAAAGAGATGAAATATACCCACGTGGAGCTTATGGGGATCGCAGAGCATCCCTTTGACGGCTCCTGGGGATATCAGGTGACGGGATATTATGCGCCGACTTCCCGCTATGGAACGCCAAAGGATTTCATGTATCTGGTAAATGAACTCCACAAGATCGGCGTAGGCGTGATACTGGACTGGGTTCCCGCACATTTTGCAATGGACGCCCACGGCCTGGCCGAGTTCGACGGTACCTGCATCTATGAGCATCCCGATCCAAGGCGCGGAGAGCATCCTGATTGGGGGACTAAGATCTTTAACTATGGCAAGTCCGAGGTGAAGAACTTCCTCATTGCCAACGTTTTGTACTGGCTCCGGGAATTTCACGTGGATGGCATTCGCGTGGACGCGGTAGCCTCCATGCTGTATCTTGATTATGGCAAGAAGGATGGCCAGTGGCTACCCAATCAGTATGGCGGGAACGAGAATCTTGATGCCATTGAATTCTTCCGTCACATGAATTCCGTGGTAAGGGGTACGTATCCCGGATTTCTTACCATTGCGGAGGAGTCCACGGCGTGGCCAAAGGTAACGGGAGACATCGGCACCGACAGCCTTGGTTTTTCCCTAAAGTGGAATATGGGCTGGATGCATGATTTTTGTGAATACATGAAGCTGGATCCCTTGTACCGCAAGGGAAATCATTATGCGCTGACCTTTGCCATGACCTATAACGAGAGTGAGAAATACATTCTGCCCCTGTCCCACGACGAGGTGGTTCACCTGAAGTGCTCCATGGTAAATAAAATGCCGGGATATGCCATTGACAAGTATGCAAACCTGAGAACGGGGTATACATACATGTTTGGCCATTGCGGTAAAAAGCTTTTGTTCATGGGCCAGGATTTCGGCCAGGAGCGGGAGTGGAGCGAAGCAAGGGAGCTGGATTGGTTCCTGCTGAAGGAAAAGAACAATCAGGGACTAAAGGATTACGTGAAGGAGCTTTTGCAGATTTATCGAAAGTATCCGGCATTGTATGAATTTGACAGTAGCTGGGAAGGCTTTGAATGGATGAATGCGGATGACAAGGACAACAGCGTGTATTCCTTTGTCAGAAAATCCTCCACGGAAAAGAACAGCATTCTGTTTGTGTTGAACATGACGCCCGTGAAGCGTGAGAAATATCGCGTTCCCGTACCGGCAAAGAAGAAATTCAAGCTGCTTCTTAACAGCGATGAAGAGAGGTTTGGAGGCTTTGGAAATCAGGTTCCCGCGGAAGTGCAGGCGCAGGCAGTGCCCTGTCATTACCAGAAGAATTCCATCGAGGTAGATCTTCCGCCTTATGCGGCACTGGTTTTTGTATTTTAAGGTTGGATAAGAATTGCTGCGGCAGGGGCGGAAGTGGCTCCTGCCGTTTTATTGGCGGGAGGAAACCTAGTGACGCCAGATTCACAAACAGGGGTGGAAGAGATGCTTCCCTTCACAAAATCGGGGGTTGCAGAGCTGTTTTCCACCATGAAAATCAGGGGGGTGTAGAGCTGTTTTCCGCCATGAAATCAGGGGGGGTGTAGAGCTGTTTGCTGCCATGAAATCAGGGGGGTGTAGAGCTGTTTGCTGC
>ONSO01000019.1 GCA_900320485.1 uncultured Lachnospiraceae bacterium
TCCTGAAATGCAAGCATTTCCTTTGGGACAAGAATGACCGGTGAAATGATTCCCACCGACATAGCCGTGGAAACTTCCGCCGTCACAACGATCCGCACGTTTCCCCGATATTCCAAGGTGTCAACTACCTGTTGGAGAAGAGACTTTAGGCGTTCCCCTTCCGGAACGAAAACCGCACGCCAGATTACGATCTTTAGGTACGCGATCCGATTGAGAAAAACTAGAAAGCAGATTCCGCTTCCCAATCCCCAGATTCCGATCAGAAGCCGCGCCAAAGTCCAACCGCCTATAGGCTTCCATTCCGCAATCCTTTGTAACGTAGGATATATGCTCCAAGAATGGATCACCTTTCCGAAATCAAAGTCTACGGGTAACAGCAAGCGCACAAAACCTAAGATACATAATAACAAGATCGATCCCCAACGAACTCTTTTTGCATGTGTTATCAAAAGGCTGGTGATAAATAAGATTACGCTGGAGCACAGAATGCTCATGATCACGGAAAATACCGAAATCGTCATTCCAAAATTCCTCTTTCGTTATTACTTTTTCTTTTTCTTGCGCAGCTCTTCCCGCTTCTCCTCCAAAATGGCCTCTAAGTTCTCAATGTCCTTTTCCTTGATCTTCGACCGATCTACCAATGCTGATACAACGCTCATGAGTTTCTTCTCATCTGCGCGCTTAGCGAGAATGTCAATAACGCTGATGAGCTTATCCTCGACGGTTCCCTCCGGAATGTTTTCGTCAATGCACTTCAGCATGTGGTCTTCCTGCGTGATCATTGCCTCGTAGGTACGGCCATACTTCTTTGTTTCGTCCGTGATCTTAATTGCACCCTTGGACAGCATGCTGTTCAGGATCAGGTGGATGGAAGCGGGATTCCAGTTTCTTCCTTCCGTACCTCTTAAGATCTCCGCTCTGGACAAAGGACGGCCCTCTTTCCACAGAAGCGCCATAATCAAATATTCGTTGTGAGAAAGTTGCATTTTTTCTACCTCCCATATTGTCGAATATTTGTTATGATTATGATCACAATAATCATAACAAATATTCAGTTGTCAGTCAATTTGTTACGGAAAATACGCCAAAATGGCGTATTTTCTTAAGACTTTATTCGTCTACGCTGTAGTTCGGTGCTTCTTTGGTAATGTGAATGTCATGAGGATGGCTCTCCTTCAGGGATGCGGCGGAGATCTTTACAAATCTTCCGTTGTCCTTCAGCTCCTGAATGTTGTGAGCGCCACAGTAGCCCATGCCGGATCTCAATCCGCCCATCAGCTGGAATACGGTATCCTCTACGCTTCCCTTGTAAGCCACGCGGCCTTCCACGCCTTCGGGAACCAGCTTCTTTGCGTTCTCCTGGAAATACCGGTCCTTACTACCCTTTTCCATGGCAGCAATGGAACCCATGCCACGGTATACCTTGTATTTTCTTCCCTGGAAGAGTTCGTAATCTCCGGGGCTCTCCTCACAGCCGGCAAACATGCTGCCCATCATGCAGACGTTTCCGCCGGCAGCCAGAGCCTTGGTAATGTCTCCGGAATACTTAATGCCGCCGTCAGCGATAATGGGAATGCCATACTCCTTAGCAACTTCATAACAATCCATGACTGCAGTGATCTGAGGAACGCCGATACCTGCAACCACGCGGGTCGTACAGATGGAACCGGGGCCGATGCCAACCTTAACGGCGTCAGCGCCAGCCTCGATGAGGGCTCTGGTACCCTCGCCCGTTGCCACGTTACCTGCGATGACGGGCAGCTCGGGATATGCTTCCTTGATCATCTTTACGCAGTTAAGAACGTTCTGGGAATGACCGTGTGCGGAATCCAATACGACTACGTCAACCTTTGCCTTCACCAGTGCTTCAACTCTCTCGAGTACGTTTGCGGTAATGCCTACTGCAGCGCCGCACAGAAGTCTTCCCATGGAATCCTTTGCTGCCAAAGGATACTTCACGGTCTTCTCGATGTCCTTGATGGTGATCAGACCCTTTAAATTAAAGTCCTTGTCCACAATGGGAAGCTTTTCCTTGCGGGCCTTAGCCAGGATCTTCTTTGCTTCCTCTAAGGTGGTTCCTTCGGGAGCGGTGATCAGATTCTCGCTGGTCATGGACTCTTTGATCTTCTTGGAGAAATCAGTTTCGAACTTCAGATCGCGGTTGGTGATAATGCCAACCAGCTTCTTGCCTTCCGTAATGGGAACGCCGGAGATGCGGAACTTCGCCATCAGGGCATCAGCGTCCCCCAGAGTATGTTCAGGCGTCAAAGAAAATGGATCCGTAATGACTCCGTTCTCTGAACGTTTTACCTTGTCCACCTCTTCGGCCTGCGCCTCGATGGACATGTTCTTGTGGATGATGCCGATGCCGCCCTGTCTCGCCATGGCGATGGCCATGCGATGCTCCGTAACGGTGTCCATTCCGGCACTCATCATGGGGATGTTCAGTTTGATCGTCTTCGTCAGCCAGGTGGTCAAATCTACCTGGTTCGGGATTACTTGAGAGTAGGCAGGTACCAACAACACGTCATCAAAGGTAATGCCTTCACCGATAATCTTACCCATTTTCTTTCCTCCTATATTTTTATTCTTTTGAAATTATATCCAATGATGATAGCAAAGATTTTTGTCAATGTCAACACCAATTTTCACGTTTTAGTATCCATTTTTTGTCTTGAGAACTTTTCCTTAATCAGAGAACACTTTTCGGGGATTCGCGTTCTTCATGACCTTCACCATTTCCGATGAAGGACTCATGATCACCTTCTCTCCCCCTTCATAAAAGAAGACGTATCTCAGGTCAGGTTTTTCCTCCGTGCCAATGCTGAAATCCTTCACCTTCACCTGACGGTTCTTATAATTGTCAAGACGATAGGATTTTATGGGCGCGAAGATCTCTACCTTTTCCATTGAATAGGTGGCAACCTTTTTCCGGCTGTTCTGCGCCAGGATCCTGTCAACGGTGATTTCCTTGTCCATGTAGAGATACTCGTATTCCACTTCTCCCAGCATGCCAAGATAATATCCGCCTGCCGCTAAGCCAAATCCAAACAAGACGCCAAAAAATCCCGTTCCGATTGCCAAAGACAAAAAGGCTACTCCCGCCAGTACGTACAAAACCCACCTCAGGATGGTAAATAAAACGTTTCCTTTTGATTTCACAAGACATTCCACGTATGCTTCACTCATGTTTTTCCCTCGCTTGCTTTTTTCCTATAAAGCTATCATATCGCAACCAAATGCAAGTTTCAAGCTCTTCAGAATTTTTTTAGATTCTGGTTAGAACCGCTTCATTGACTTTCCGGCGGCAAAGCATTATGATTACAATGTTAAAGTATTCTGAAAGGAATGGTGGCACAAATGCCGTTGATGGATGAATTTAAGGAAGAGCGGGAAGAGGTCAAAAACCGCAGCTTCAAGGAACGCATGAAATACTTTTGGGATTATTACAAGTGGCACGTGATCGGTACCGTCATCGGCATCATCGTCGTAATTTCCCTGATCCATACGTTCCTAAGCCAAAAAGAGACCGTTTACTATTCCGTCTTCATTAACGTGGCGGAGACCTGGGATTCCGAGGACTATCGCAAGGAATTCGAAACCCTGGCCGGAATTAACAAAAAGAAGGAAGCCGTCATTTTTGACGCGGACATGCGCATGGATCTCACCCTCATGGATCAGTCCACCTTTAATACGACCCAGAAGATCATGGTTTACCTTTCCGCGAAGGAGCTGGACAGCATGCTGGCTGACAGAGGTGCCATAAACCAGTACGCCTACAACGACGTCCTATTGGATCTTCGGGAGTTTTTAACGGCTGAGGAGCTAGAGCTTTACGCACCCTACCTTTATTACATGGACCGTTCCCTGTTAGAGGTAACGGACGAGGACCCAACCGGCCAGATCCCCTACCCGGAAGATCCCAATGATGCTTCCGCCATGAAGGAGCCCGTTCCCGTAGGCCTTCTTCTCCCTGAATGTCCAAAGTTCCGGACGGCATACTCCTGCGGAAGCGAGCAATACTTCTGCATTTTTGTCAACAGTCAGCATCCGGAATCAAACCGCCTGTTCTTTGACTATCTCATGGAAAACTAATGCCCCAGCGCTTCTTTCAGCAAAGCCGTGACGGTGGCGGGATCTGCCTGCCCCTTCATGGCTTTCATTGTCTGTCCCACCAAAAATCCAAGCGCCTTTTCCTTTCCTCCAAGATAATCTGAAACGGACTTGTCATTTGCGGCGATCACCTCTGCCACGGTCTGCCTTAAAAGTCCCTCATCCCTGACGGTCATAAGGCCCTGTTTCCGGGCATAAGCCTCCGGATCCAAGTCCCCTTCCACTGCCTTTTCAAAAATTTCCTTTGCCACGGCCCCCGTGATCTTCTTATCCTCCGTCAGTTGGATCAGTGCGTGGAAATGCGCCGGAGAAATCCGCAGTTCCTCCGGATCCAGCCCCTTTTCCCGAAGGATCCGGAGTCCTTCGCCCATGATCCAGTTCGCCACCTTTTTCGCAGGGCTTCCCAGCGCCGCCGTCGCCTCAAAAAGTCTTGCCAGATGCACGGATTTTGTAAGGATCCCCGCATCATATTCGCTAAGGCCAAAGTCGCGCTGATAGCGCAGCATTTTCTCCTCGCGAAATTCCGGCTGTCTTTCCCGCAGGCTCCGTACGTATTCTTCGCTTAAATAAACCGGCGGCAGGTCCGGATCCGGAAAATATCGGTAATCCTTGGCCGACTCCTTGGAGCGCATGGCGAAGGACTCCCCTTTGGCGTCATCCCATCTCCTTGTCTCCTGCGTAACTTCCCCGCCTGATCGCAAAATGCGTTCCTGACGCTCCCGTTCTGCGCTTACGGCCCTCAAAATGGCATGATAGGAATTAAGATTTTTCATCTCCGTTCGCGTCCCCGGTTTCTCTGCTCCCGTCTCACGCAGGGAGAGATTGACGTCGACCCGCATGGAGCCTTCCTGAAGCTTACAGTCACTGGCTTCCAAATAGCCGATCACTGTCCGCAGGCTCTCCACAAACTCCAGGACCTCCTCCCCGCTTGACATGTCAGGCGCCGATACGATCTCGATCAGCGGCACACCCGCACGGTTATGATCCACCAGCGTCTCCCCGGACGTCTCGTCATGCAAAAGCTTCCCTGCATCCTCTTCCATGTGGATGTCAAAGATTCTTACCTTTTTTCCGCTTCCAAGCTCTGCCCAGCCATTTTTACAGATGGGCAGGTAAAGCTGAGAAATCTGGTAATTTTGCGGGTTGTCAGGATAAAAATAATTTTTTCGGTCAAATCTGCTGACCCGTGATACGTCGCAGTGAAGGGCAAGGCCCACCGCTGCCGCCAGCTCCACCACCCTTTTGTTCAGCGTTGGCAGCGTCCCCGGCATTCCAAGGCACGTGGGACAGACCTGCGTGTTAGGCGGCGCCCCAAAGTCCGTTCTGCAGTTGCAAAAAATCTTTGTCTTCGTGGCCAGTTCCACGTGAACCTCCACGCCTATGACCGTCTCGTAAGTCTTATTTATCTCCATTTTTCCAGTGCCCCCGCCGCGCGAAACATAAGATCCTCCCGGAAAAGGTTTCCCGTAAGCTGGATTCCCACGGGCAAGCCCTGACCGTCAGTGCCGCAGGGCAGACTCATGGCCGGAAGCCCCGCAAGGTTCGCCGGCACCGTATATTTATCCGCAAGATACCCTGCCGTCACGTTCTCACCGCCGCCGCCAAGGCGCGGTGCCGTGGTGGGCGCCACGGGCCCAAGCAACACGTCATAATCCTCAAAGGCTTTGACGCAGGCATCCCTTATAAGCCTTCGTACCTTTAATGCCCTAAGATAATAGGCATCATAGAAGCCCTCGCTCAGCACGTAGGTTCCCAGCATAATGCGCCGTTTCACCTCCGCTCCAAAGCCCTGCGACCTGGTCTCGCCATAAGTGGACCGAAGGTCCTTCGCCTGCGCGCGGAAGCCATATTTCATGCCATCATACCGTTCCAGGTTGGAGCTTGCCTCCCCGCAGGCAATGGTATAATAAGCAGGAACAGCATACTCCGTGATCCCAAGGGACAGCTCTCCAAGCCTTGCCCCTGCCGCTTCGAGCTCTCCGGCAGTCCTTAGGACCGCAGCCTCCACCTCTCTCTGTAGCCCCGCATCAAGCGCATCCTTCAAAATCCCTACGCGAAGTCCCTTTGCCCCCTGTCCTAAAGCCTTTCGAAAATCCAGCGGGCCGCGTTCCACGGAAGTGGCATCCTTGGGATCCCTGCCTCCGATCACCTCCAACAGGGCCGCCCCGTCCGCCACGTCCTTTGTCAGTGTCCCCACCTGATCCATGGAGGATGCATAAGCGATGAGTCCATATCTCGAAACCGTGCCATAGGTCGGCTTGATCCCAACAACGCCGCAGTGGGCTGCAGGCTGGCGGACGGAACCGCCCGTATCTGATCCAAGAGCGCAAAAGCATTCGCCGGAAGCCACCGCACCTGCGCTTCCGCCGGAGGAACCGCCGCAAGAGCGTTCCTCTCCCCCCGGATTTCTTGCCGGTCCAAAGTAAGAGCTTTCCGTAGTGTTTCCCATGGCGAACTCATCCATGTTAGTCTTTCCCACAAGAATCATGCCGGCCTGCCGGATCCTGCGGATCACCTCCGCGTCATAGGCAGGGACAAAATCCCTGAGCATCCTGCTGCCGCAGGTCGTGCGAAGTCCTCTGGTACAGAGATTGTCCTTCACGGCAATGGGCACGCCAAAAAAAGGCCCTGTCTCCGCCCCCTGAAGGATTGCTTTTTGCTTCTCCCCGGCATCCTCCAAGGCCCTCTCCCGGTCCAACGTAATAAAACAGTTCAGACGAGGTTCCCGCTTTTCGATCTCCTTAAAAACTGCCTCCACGGCTTCTTCCACGCCGATCTCTTTTCGTTTCAGCTTTTCGCCAAGCGCAAGTGCCGTCATTCCGGTCATCATGCAATTCTCCTCCCGCCCTTAAGAAAAGCTCTTTGGCACGGCAAAATATTCGCCTCGCCGCTTTGGAGCCCCCTGCAAATAAATCTCCCGGGCTTCCGCTCCCGCCGCCTTGCCACACACTGTGCCTTCTGCCTTTCCGTCATCATTGCCGGCCTCGTCCTCTGCCTTTCCGTCATCGTTCCAAACCGCATCCTCTGCCACGTCCTCACGAAGCTCCAAGGTTCCCCCCGTCACCTGATACAATGGCTCCACTCCGTCCACGTCCAGTTCCTTCATGCGGTCCACAAAGGAAAGCATCTGCTCCACGTCCCGCTGAAAAACGTCCCGCTCCTTTTCCGTTAAGGAAAGCGCCGCCAGCTCACTGACCCTGTCCGCCATTTTTACTTTCATGCCTGTCTCCCCTTTATGCAAACGCACCCGAGCATTAGAGACATGCCCGGGTGTTTTTTGCTCGCTTACAGAGCCTTGATTCGGTTGATGGCTTCCACCGTATTCTCGTAGCTGCCGAAAGCATTGACGCGGAAATAATGCTCGCCGCTGGGTCCGAATCCGGAACCGGGCGTACCTACCACGTTTGCCTTCTCCAGCAGGTAATCAAAGAATTCCCAGCTGGTCATGTTTCCGGGAGTACGCAGCCATACGTAAGGTGCGTTCACGCCGCCGGACACGCTGTATCCGGCTTCCTTCAGACCGTTGTAAATATACTTGGCGTTATTCATGTAATAAGCGACCTGAGCCTTCAACTGTGCCTGGCCTGCCTCGGAATATACGGCCTCGCCGGCTCTCTGGACGATATAAGGTGCTCCGTTATACTTCGTCCCATGTCTTCTTGCCCAAAGCCCGTGCAGCGCCACGCCGTCTACCTTCAGCTCCTTGGGAACCACGGTAAAGCCCAGACGCACGCCGGTGAAGCCTGCGTTCTTGGAGAAGGATCTCAGCTCGATGGCACAGGTTCTTGCGCCCTCACACTCGTAGATGGAATGAGGCACGTCCGCCTCGGAAATGTATGCCTCATAGGCAGCGTCATAAATAATCACTGCGCCAACCTTGTTTGCGTAATCCACCCACTCCTGCAGCTGTGCCTTTTTGATGGTGGCACCGGTGGGGTTGTTGGGGAAGCACAGATAGATCAGGTCGGGCACTTCCTTAGGAATCTCAGGCACAAAATTGTTCTCTGCGACACAAGGCATGTAGATCACGTCGCTCCAGGTTTCCTTCACCTTGTCATAAGTACCGGTTCTTCCTGCCATGACGTTGGAATCCACGTAAACGGGATACACGGGGTCTCCCACGGCAATCTTATTGTCAATGCTGAAGATCTCCTGAATGTTTGCGGAATCAGACTTTGCGCCGTCCGAAACAAAAATCTCGTCGGGAGAGACGTTACATCCCTTTGCCTTGTAGTCTTTCTCCGCAATGGTATTGCGCAGGAACTCATATCCCAGATCCGGTGCATATCCGCGGAAGGTCTCTGCCTTTCCCATCTCATCCACAGCCTTGTGAAGGCTCTCGATAATGGCAGGTGCCAGCGGCTGGGTCACGTCGCCGATGCTCAGCTTGATGACCTTCTTGTCAGGATTTGCCTCCTGATATTCGCGCACTTTCCTTGCCACCGTGGAAAACAGATAGCTTCCGGGTAATTTTAAGTAGTTATCATTTAACTTTGCCATGTCCTTCTCCCTTCTTACGTCTCTATCCGGAGCTCTCCCTCAAACACCGTTTCTGCCGGTCCCGTAAGGAAAATCTCCCCGGTATCCTCTTTTCTTAAGATCATTAGTTCACCGCCTAATAGTGTAACAGTTATTTCGTCATCCGTCAAATGCTTTTGCATGCAAACTGCCGCTGCGGCGCAGGCACCCGTCCCGCAGGCCAGAGTTTCCCCCGCTCCGCGCTCCCATACTCGCATCTCCACCCTCTTCCGGTCCAGTACCCGCACAAATTCCACGTTGGTCCTCCCGGGGAAGGACTCATCCCTCTCCAGCTTTGGTCCAAGAGTGGTAACGGGCCACTCCCCCGCCTCTCCCTCCATAAAGATCACGGCATGGGGATTCCCCATGGAAACACAATATGCCTCCAGGCCCTGCAAACGCCTTCTCCATTCCCCCTGGTTTCCCTTGGCATCTGCCGAGCCAAAGACCGGGATTCCCATGTTCACCCGCCAGAAGGAGACGTCACCTTGCCCCGTAAACCTACTGTCCCGCCCCATCGCCGTGCCTCCTGCCAACCTGCCGCCCGGCCCCATCGCCGTGCCTCCTGCCAACCTGCCGCCCGGCCCCATTGCCGTGCCTCCTGCCAACCTGCCGCCCGGCCCCATCGCCGGCACTTCCAGCTCTTCAAGCACCTTCACGGCACCCATGGTCTCCACCGTAAATTGTCTTTCGTCCGTCCAGCCCCGGTCCCGCAGATATTTTGCGGCACACCTTAACCCATTGCCGCAACTCTCACCCCTGCTGCCATCCGGATTATACATTTCCATCTCAAACTCTGCCCGGCTGCCGACCTGCAGGATCAAGAGTCCGTCTGCCCCAACGCCAAAGTGCCGCGCACATAACCTTCTTGCCAGCTCACCTCGCTCCCTTGCATTCAACCTTCCGCCTCTTCCATCTACTACCACGTAATCATTTCCGCAACCGTGCATCTTGGTAAATTGCATAAAAAACTCCCGCTTTCCATTTATTTCAAATGTATGAAAGCGGGAGCTTATTCATCACTATGCAGTTACTTACTCAAACATGGCAAGGACCATCTGTGCCGTCTCCACCAGGCCGGTGCCGCTGTCCATGCTGCTCTTTTGAAGGTACTTATGGGCTTCCGGCTCCGACATGTGATTTCGCACCATCAAAACCTCCTTGGCCTGCTTTACCAGGGCGTCCTCCTGAGAAGACCTGGGAAGGGAAGCCTCCTTCTTTTTGCGCCTGCGCCGGGCAAGATTATCCGTGATCATGCCAACGGTGCCCACCAGGTCATTGATCTTCAGAGGCAGGGAGAGGCTGATCACGCCCTCACCGTATACTTCCTCCGTCAGGATCCTCTGGGAAGCCAAAAGGAGAACCTCAAATCCCGGGGGCAGGAATTCCTTCAGCTCCTGGTACATCATGTCCTCCAGCTTATAACCACAGATCACCAGCCCGTCATGCAGTCCGTCCGTCTGGCTGATGGCCTGAGCCCCCGTCGTGCTGATACCCGTGACGGAAAAGCCGTTTCGCACCAATATGTTTTTGATCGTCTTAGCTTCCTCCAGTTTCGGAAGCACCACAAAGACGTTTATCAAGTTGCCAACCCCCTTTTCCCTAGGGCCTTAAGATTTTAATACTTGTAAAGATATTCCTCCAGCTCCCACTGGGAAATGCTCTTATTGTATGCTTCGCACTCCGCGCGCTTAATTGCAATATACTTCTTTGCCACGTGCTCTCCCAGGGCATCCATGAGAACCTGATCCTTCTCCAGCTCATCCAGCGCTTCCTCCAAAGTCATGGGAAGCTTATCCACCTTAGCTTCTTCGCGCTCCGCTGCCGTCATCAGTGCAGCGTTCTTCTCCAGCTTCTCGGGCGGCTCGATCTGGTTCTTAATGCCATCTATGCCGGCCTCAAGGCATACTGCCAAAAGCAGGTAAGGATTTGCTGCGGCATCGGGACTGCCAAACTCGATCCTGGTACCCTCGCCGCGGCGGATGGTGGGAATTCTAAAGAGGGCCGAGCGGTTCATCTTACTCCAGGATACGTAGGAAGGCGCATCACTGTCATTTGCCAGACGCTTGTAGGAATTTACAAGGGGATTGGCAATGGCCGTGATTCCCTTTACGTGCTTCATCAAACCGCCAAGGAAATAATATGCCTCCTTGCTCATGAAGTTGGGATCCTGACTGTCCCTAAAGCAGTTTCTGCCGTCCTGCGTCAGATTTACGTTCAGGCGCATGCCGGAACCGTTGACGTCCGCGCGGGGTTTAGGCATAAAGGTACAGTGCAGGCCATGTCTGCGGGCGATGGTACGTACCGCAAGCTTAAAGGTCATGATGTTGTCCGCCGTTGCCAGAGGCTCGTCATAGCGGAAGCAGATCTCATGCTGAGCGGGAGACTTCTCAGGATGAGAGCTCTCAGCCACAAAACCCATGTCCTCCAACGCAAGCACTATGTCTCTTCTCGCATTCTCGCCAAAATCCAAAGGTCCCACGTCAAAGAATCCTGCCTGCTCCATGGTTTTTGTGGTAGGCATGGTATTGTCATCGGTGTTAAACAGGAAAAATTCACATTCCGGTCCCACCTCAAAGCCGTAGCCAAGCTCCTTCAGGCGATCCACCGCACGGCGAAGCACGTATCTGGGATCTCCCTCAAAGGGTTCTCCGTCCTGACGGTACACGTCGCATACCATTCTTGCGACCTTTCCCTGCTGAGGTCTCCAGGGGAACGTCTCAAAGGTCCCCGGGATGGGATGAAGATACAGATCCGCCTCGTCTTCCCCTACAAAACCCTCGATGGCTGATCCGTCAAACTTGCACTCATTTTTCAAGATCTTGCTGAGCTGGCTGGAAGTAACGGCCATGTTCTTCAGATTTCCCAAAACGTCGGTAAACTGAAGCCGGATAAATTCCACGTCCTCTTCCTGAACCATTGTCACGATATCCTCTTGCATTAAATTTCTCACGCTGATCCCTCCAATCCGTAAGTCATTTGATACTATAATGATACTATTTTTCACCAATGCTTGTCAATCAAAACAAGCGCATAATCCTCACACTTTCCGCATATATCTGAATTAAGACATCCTACTTTTTATCTGACAAGGAGAATGACCATGAGTGCAAAAACAAAGATCATCGTGCTACGTGCAAAGGAACTGATCCTGGGCGGTGCACTGGCTGTCCTCGGATTCTTTCTGCTCCTGTTTATGATCCTGTGGCTAATGCCGTCCAAAGCACAAAATGAAGTTTCCGGGGATGCCGGGGCCCCTGCCCCGACCTATCGTCCCGGAATATATACCGCCGAGCTCCGTCTGGGAAACCAGACCATTGAAGTTGAGACCATCCTGGAAGCTGACCGCATTTCCTCCATCCGCCTTTTGAATCTGGATGAAGTGATCACCACGGCCTATCCTCTTTTAGAGCCCACCATGGAATCCGTCTGCCGCCAGGTCTTGGAAAATCAGTCCACGGACAGCGTAAAGGCGGAGAGTAGCGCCCGATATACGTCCCTGGCACTTCTCTCCGCCATCCAAAGCTGCATCGACAAGGGACTTATTCCCTAGTCGCCTTGCCATATAAGATTTTCAGTTCCTCCACGGGGAAGTGGTATTGTTTGCCGCAAAACTGGCAATTCACTTCCACTTCCTTGCCATCGTCGATCATCTCCTGAAGCTGGGTGCGGCCAATGCTGATCAGGGCTCTCTCCACCCGCTCCTTGTTACAGTCGCACTGAAAGCTTGCAGGCCCCTGATCCGTCACCGTTACGTCAAGTCCCTCAAGCACGGTCTCCAAAATCCCCTCTGGCGTCAGTCCCTCATCCAGCATGGTCGTCACGGACTTTAAATTCTTCACGTTCTCTTCCAGCTTTGAGATCACTTCCTCCGTCGCATGGGGCATAAGCTGAATGATAAACCCGCCTGCCTGTTTTACGGTATTATTCTTCTCCATCAATACGCCAAGGCCGACGCAGGAAGGCACCTGCTCGGATGCTGCGAAATAATAGGTCAGGTCCTCTGCGATCTCTCCGGTCTGGAGCTCCACCTGGCCGGAATAAGGCTCTTTTAATCCCATGTCCTTGATCACGGTCAGCGTCCCCGGCCCCACGGCACCTGCCACGTCCAGCTTACCAATGGCGTTGGCCGGCAGGATCACGTCCGGAACGATCGGATAACCCTTTACGTGTCCCATGGCGTCCGCCGTCACCGTAAGCCCCCTCACGGGTCCTTCCCCCCGGATCTGGAGCGTCAGTAGATCCTTTTCACTCTTTAACATGGAGCCCATCATGATGCCTGCACTCAGCAGTCTCCCCAGCGCCGCCGTTATGACGGGACTTGTATTGTGGGCCTGTCTTGCGGTCTCCACCGTTTCTCTTGTACTACAGGCAAAGGCTCTGATCTGTGCATTTGCCGCCGTCGCCCTTACAACGTAATCCTTCATTTTTCCAAACCTCTCCATCTCTCCCGCCGTCGTTTTCCATGGCAGCATGGCCTTCTTCTCTCTCATCGTGCCGCTACGTTTACGGCAGCATGGCCTTCTTCTCTCTCATCATTCCGCCACGTTTACGGCAGCATGGCCTTCTTCTCTCTCGTCGTACCGCCATGTTTACGGCAGCATGGCCTTCTTCTCCGTCTCCCGCGCCACCACGTAAACTCTCTCCGATTCCGCCCTTACTTCGCCGTCATCATCCGCGTCCCGCATCAGCACGATGCTAAGCCCCGCCTTTTCCAAAAGCGTCCGGATCTCGGAAGGCTCATATCCCCTTTGAAGATGGGTCTCCGTCACCCTTTCAAACAGTTCCCCTTCCCTTCTTAGGAACATGGTCAGGTCATACTCATTGATCCGCCCTTCCGGATCATAATAATTCTCCCAGATAAAACTGCAATCCTCCCGGTTCTCCGCGATCACCGAATCTCCGATCACTTCCCGGTATTTATAATCCGTGTTAAAGTCAAAAATAAAAATCCCCTTGGGATAAAGATAATTATTCACCAAAGAGAATACTTCCAAAAGCTCTTCCTCTTCCAGCACGTAATTTATGGAATCGCAGGCGCTGACCACCGTTCCCACAGTACTATACAGGGACAGTTCCCGCATGTCCTGCATGAGATACAGAATCTCGGAGCCGCTTTCTTCCTTCTTCTCCATGGCCTTTGCCAGCATGGCTTCCGAGTTGTCCACTCCCACCACGTCATAGCCCTCTTTGTACAAAAGCTCCGTCAGCGTTCCCGTTCCGCAGCCAAGATCCACCACAAGATCCCGCTCCGTGGCCAGTGCCTCCTCCAGAGTGCTGCTTTCCGCCTCGCCCGGCATCTCCTCTGTCACGGTGCCCCATTCCGCCCCGGACGAGATTCCCTCCAAGGTGCCCAGTTGCGATCTGGCCGGGATCTCCCCGGATATGGCGTTCCGGTCCGCATCCCCGGCTCCCTCCTCCGGAAGGACTTCGGCATCCGCCATTTTCCCTCTCACCGGCTTTGAAACGCCATATTCCCGGATCAGACGCACAATGCGCTCCTTCCATTCTTCGTAGGGCGTGGCATCCATCAGCTCGTCATATACGTCCGCAAACTCCGAATATGCCTCTGCCATGTTTCATCCCTCCTAGAAAAATCTGTTGAGAGCTCCCAAAAGTCCCGCGCTGCCAAGTCCCATGAGGACGCCCGCCAGGACAACGCCCGCGATCACGGCCACCACACTCTTCTTAAAATCCATGTCCAGAAGGCTGGCTGCCAGCGTTCCCGTCCATGCGCCCGTGCCGGGGAGAGGAATCCCCACAAACAAAAACAATGCAAAATACAGGCCCTTTCCTGCTTTCTCCTGAAGCTTTTCGCCGCCCTTATGGCCTTTTTCCAAACAGAAGGTAAAGAACTTCTTCGTATACTTTTTGTCAGCGCCCCACTCCAGTACCTTTCTTGCGAAGAAAAAGATGACGGGTACCGGAAGCATGTTGCCGATAATGCAGACAACGTAAGTTGGCAGCACCGGAAGTCCAAAGGACAAAAATGCAATGGGCACGGCGCCCCTAAGCTCTACCAGGGGCACCATGGAAATGAAAAATACGATCAAATATTTCAGCGTTGTGGACATGATAACTCCAATCTGTGTTTTACTTATGATTCCATATATTCTTTTGAGCCTGACGTTATTCCATGACGGCGTAAGGCTTCCCTGCGTTACGTCTCAGGCAACGTTCCCTGCCGGCGCTAAGCCTCCGGAAGGATCTCCCTAAGAGCCGCAAACAGGGCATCCATCTCCGCATCCGTTCCCACGGTAATGCGAAGGCTGTTACTTATCCTGGGCTTATCCCAGTATCTCACAAAAATGTTTCTCTCCCGGAGTGCCTCAAAGATCTTCTTTGCCGGTACGGTTTTATGCGAAGCAAAGATAAAGTTTGTCTTGGAGTCCGGGAAGGTAAAACCAAGCTTTTCCAGTTCCTTTTTGGAGCGTTCCCTGGTATTTACCACCTTTGCGGTCGTCGCCTTAAAATAGGCATCATCCCTTACTGCCTCCACCCCAAGGACCTGGGCTGGACGATTCATGGTATAGGAATTAATGGAAAACTTCACGTCATTCAAATACTTGATCAGCTTCTTGCTGCCGATGCAAAAACCAATGCGCAGTCCCGCCATGGACCTGGATTTAGAAAAGGTCTGGACCACCAGAAGGTTATCGTATTTCTCCAAAAGGGAGATGGCACTGACGCCGCCAAAATCCACGTAAGCTTCATCTACAATGACTACCACGTCCCTGTTGGCCTTGATGATCTCCTCCACCTTCTCAAGCGGTTCAAACACGCCCGTGGGCGCATTGGGGTTGGGGAAGATGACGCCGCCGTTTGGCTGCCTGTAATCCCCGGGATTGATTTTCCAGTTTTCATCCAAAGCCTTCGTCTCGTAAGGAATGTGATAGAGATCTGCCCAAACGTCGTAAAAGGAATACGTAACGTCCGGGAAGAAAATTGGCTTCCCGCCATTAAAAAACGTCAAAAACGAAGTTGCCAGTACGTCATCCGATCCCACGCCTACAAACACCTGCTCCGGCGATACGTGATAATACTCAGCCAATACCTCCACCAGTGCATCCGCATTGGTATTGGGGTACAGGCGCAACGCATCCACGTCCATCTGCGCTGCCAGTTTTTCCACTCCGGGAGCCGGCGGATAGGGACATTCGTTTGTGTTTAATTTGATCACGTCCCTGTTCTTAGGCTGCTCTCCGGCCACGTAAGGTATCACCTTACGAACGTTACTTTCCCACTTTTCTTCCATTTCGGTCTCACCTGCATCCTTCCTAATGCCGTTATTTTACTTTCTCGAGTGCTTCCAGATATTGTGCCGCCTTCTCCTCTGCGCCCATGGATTCATAACACCGGGCCAGCCCGCGCAAGGGTTCCTGTTTTCCGCTGGCAATGCTCATCACCGGCTTTGCCTTATAGGCAGCCTTATAGTACCAGATCACTGCTTCCTCCAGATCCCCCGCGTCCTCATAAAAATGTCCCAGCTCGCAACAGATCTCCGAGCAGGCCTTTCCGGAGATCACCTTTGAGACGTACTTAAAGAAGATCACCGGCTCTTCCATGCTTCTGGCCGCTTTGGCCACCACGCAACAAGCCTTCGTCACTTCCTCCTGATCCCGTTTCTCGTCTATGGTTGAATCCATGAAAAATGCCATGCCCTCTTCCAGGTCCGTTTCGCTCCCCAGAAGATAAAGCTCCTTCGCGTACATATCATGCAGTCTCTTGTTGAGCCACATTCCCTTCCGCACCTGATTGCGGAAGTTTTCCAGATTCCTGTCCTCATGTGCCTCCAGGGGCAGATGGGTGATCACCACGTCACTGTCATAGATCACGGGCTCTAATCTCACCATCTCATGAATGGTCCCTTCCCACACAAATTCCCTCTGCCGCTTAAAGAGCTTTAAACGCCATTCCTCGTCAAAAATGTGATCCACGTCCTTCTCGATCCTGGTAATGCAACGCATCCGGACCACCTCGATCTCAGGCAGGAGACACTCCTTCAGGGACTTAAAACTCCTTTGCGCGTCCTTCTCCAAAACCTCATCCGCGTCCATGGTCAGCACGTACTCCATGGTGGCATGGGAAAAAGCAAAATTCCTTGCCGCGCTGAAATCATCGATCCATTCAAAATCATAGATCTGATCCGTATATTCTTTTGCGATGTCCTTTGTCTTGTCCACGGAACCCGTGTCCACAATGATCACTTCATCCACAAGTCCGGCTATGGAATCCAGACATCTTTTCAGCACCCTCTCCTCGTCTTTCACGATCATGCAAAGCGAAATCCGCATCTTTTATTCTCCGTCTTTAATCTAGTTTACAAAGCAAGCAGAGCTTGCAACTGTGTGCCCTGCTCGCGACTATTATATCAAAAAAAGGGGGAGGTTACAAGACGTAATCCTCACCCCATCCGTAATGGCAGACTTCCCGGTATCCCAGGCTTTCCAAAAAGTTCGCTGCGATCTCGCTCCGATAGCCTCCATCGCATCCAAGTAATATGGGCCCCTTCCTGCTTTCCAAAAATTCTTCCGGATGGCTCATGAGCCTAAGCAGGGGCGCATTTCTTGCGCCCTCCGGATGACCAGCCGCATATTCTCCCGCCGTCCGCACGTCCAAAAAGATAAGGTCCTTCCCGGCAGTGCGTAGCTCCCCGGCCTGGGCCCGCGACAGCTTCTTCGGATATCCAAGCCCTTCCCGCACCCGTGAAAGCTCCCGTGCCTTAGAACCATCCTGATCCGGAGAATCGTCCCGTGCAGGAGACTCGCCCAGCGTCTTCACTTTCGCCCGTCTCTTCCGGTCCAGGGTCCGAGCCGTCATCTCCAGCGCTTCCTTCCTCGTGACCCCCTCCTGCATTCCGAAGCTTTCACCCTTTGCAGACATGATTCCCTTTACGTAAACCTGCGCCACGTGACGCACGCAGACACGGCAGTCATACAGATCCTTTAGCTTTTCCGCCGCATTCCAGTTTTCCTCGTCCTCTTCCCCCAGTTCCCGCATCAAAAACTCATGCAGGAGCCTTGCCGCCGCATTTCTTCGAATGGGTCGCTTTGAAAGCCTTAGATCCTGAGGCTCGGCCCAGCCGTGGGCAGCTGCCATCACAAGTCCGTCCCCTGAGGTCCTCCCAAGCCTTTCGCAAAAGGCATTCCAAAGCAGCACGATAAATTCTTCCATAGTCAGGAGCTTGTCATTTTCACTCATGAACCGTTACCCTGATGGTCAGATTGTCACATCCCTCCAGCTCGGATGCGGAAAATCTGCCGCTTTCGTTTATCCAGTTCTCTCCCGTCCAGAGGTCTGTTACGTCAAAGCATTTTGCCTTTTCAAAGCACTCTTTGGCAGGCATCTTTCCGCCAACGTACGCAAGGATCTGCTCCACCGTCACGGTGCATTCCTCCGCCTGCTTTTCCTGACTTAAATTCAGGAAGGACAGGGCAATGCTTCCGTCAGCCAGAGGCTTTGCCAGCACGTCCACCCTTTCATTGTCCCGTACGTAAGTCTGATCCGCCCTTTCGCCCACTTTTCCGGATTCCTCCGTCATCTTCGACGCAAAGATCCTCTTTGCCTGAATGCCCAGGGGATCCTGATTCAAGGCGATCAGCGCCTTATTTGCCACTATGTTGTAGAGCACGTCGCCCTTTTCCATGCGGCGCAGGTCCATGCCAAGCATCAGGGGCGAATTCATCATGCACCACATGGTAAAGTGAGTCTTACACATCACGGGAGTAAGTCCGTCCATGCCGATCATCATCATGTCAGGATCATTCCATCCCCTGTCAAGTCCCGCAAACTCATCCATGATCACGGCCTTGTTATACTGCGTTGTCACGCTGGTGGTATAATCCGACGTCCAGGCGCCGCGTCCCGGATCACCGTCCGCACCAACCTGGAAGGTAATATCATTTAAGATTCTCCAGGAATCTCCCACTTTATGCCCCCAGTTCTGAGGATGGGTCTTGCCCCACTCACAGATGGACAATATCACGTCGCCGTTGGGATCCGCCTCATTTAATCCCTCCAGCATGGCGGCATAAGAATGCAACGTGTTCTCCTGGCGTCTGTGGTTCATAAGACGCAACACGTTTTTCCCCTTTTTCAGTTCCACCTTGACAGGTGCGCTCTCCTTGAAATCCTCCGCCCCTTCCGTTTCGGGCAAAAAACCGTCAAAGAAAAGCTTCGCCTCGCCGATCTCGCCAACGGCAACCTGAAGCCAGGCACCCACGCCCTCTTCCTTTCCGGTACAATAACAAACGCTCAGCTCAAAGGTTCCATCCTCCGGTGCCTCCACCTCAAAGCGAAGCTCCCCGCTCCTTTCTCCCACGGGACTGGCCCAGGGGCCCGTTCCGTCAAAGGTTCCGATACAGGTAACGTAAGCATCTTTCTTCTCGGCGCGCTCTCCCCAAAGAACCCCATCCTTAACGGCAGAGAGCGTCACGTTAAGTGCTTCCCCCTTAAGGGAGATTCCACGTATGTTTGGCGCATAAACGTATCTGGCGTTTGCCGCATCCGAAAACGTGGCATTATCCCATAGATAGTAGCAGTTGTCCACCTTTAGGAAATCCACTCCCCACTCCACGTAGGAGGCAGCGTCCGTCTTTTCATGACCGCAGGTTCCCACGGCAGCGCCTGCGCAAAGATTCGTTCCAATGTCATTATACATGCCGAATTTGAGTCCCTTTGCGTGAAGGTAATCTGCCAACGCGCGAAATCCCGAGGGGAACTTTTCCTCCTCGTTTACGATCTTTCCGTCCTGGCGCTCCGGCTGATAGCATCCGTCATCCAGCACAACGTAAACATATCCCAGCTTATCCAGCCCCAGCTCTGTCAGCTTATCCGCCATAGCCTTTGTGAGTGCCTCCGTATTACCGCTTCCAAAGGCATTCCAGCTGTTCCAGCCCATGGCAGGCAGATGCCCCTTCTTCTTTCCAAGGAGCACTTCCCCGTTCTCAAAGGCGTCAAAACGCCATTTCGGATCCTCAAGCTCACCCGGCCCCTTTTCGATCAATCCCTTTACTTCCTCTTCAAAACTCATGGTGTTATCCTCCCGATTCTCACACTTCTTTCCGCTTTTTGGAACGGTAAAAAGCTATTTGATCTTTTCCAGCGTGGCTGCTGCCGCTTTTTTCTTTTTGTGTTTCTTTACCGTATGACGGATAAAATTCACAATGGAAGCAATGATGGCCAAGATCAACAAGATCGTTGCAATGACAAGCACGATCACCGTAACGAGGGGGAACGCGCGCTCTCCATTATCTAACTGCGCGCCCCCTCCAAACAGATACACGTCAGCCCTGACTCCAAGGCCAACCGCTATGCCGTATAACAAAATTTCCACCGGGATCTCAAGCAAATAAAATATGGGATACTTCTTCTTCATCCTTCAAGCCTTTCTTACGTAAACATGTTGATAATTTCTTTCCCCTCACCGTCAGCCACGTTTTCAAACCGTTCTGCCACCTGACGCACTTCCTCCTCCGAAGCCAGAAAAGCTTCTGCCACCTGCGGATCAAAATGCGTTCCGGCGTCCTCCCGGATAATGTTCATGGCCTTTTCAAAGGAAAAAGGCTCTTTGTAACATCGCTTTGACACCAATGCATCAAATACGTCGGCAACCGCCATGACCCTCGCAGACAGAGGGATGTCCTCCCCCGCAAGGCCGTAGGGATATCCTTTTCCGTTCCACTTTTCATGATGGTAAGCCGCCAGGTTCATGGCCTCCTTCAGGTAACTGGCCTCGGGAATGGTGGCGATGGTCTGTTCGATGATCTTTTGCCCCGCAAGGGTATGCTTCTTCATCTTCTCAAACTCTTCATCCGTCAGCTTTCCTGGCTTGTTCAGTATGGTATCCGAGACCTGAATCTTTCCTATGTCGTGGAGTGGTGCGGACTTCACCACGTCTGAGATATATTCATCCGTCAGTTCGTCGGAATGATATCCCATTTCCCGCATCTTTTCCAAAATGATCTTAACGTAGGCGGCCGTCTTTCTTACGTGATCTCCCGTGGACTGGTCACGGTTTTCCACCATGTCCGCCAGGACCATGATCAGACCGCTTTGCAGCGTTGCAAGAAGCTCCGTCTTATGCTGCATTTCATTAAAGGTCTTAACGTTGTCCTCCGTAGTCTCTTCCAGCGCATCGTACAGATTTTCCAATTCATCCTTGGTGTGAATGCCAAGCTTTCGGATCAGCTTAACGTTATTCCCGCGGGCATCCTCGCTGTCATAAGAGAAGGAATTCGCCGCGTAAGCCATGGCATTGATGGGATACACGATCTGATAATTTGCGACCCACAGGCCAACGGCCAAAAGCAGTCCAAAGAATCCCAAAAACAGGGAGGACAGCTTTGTGATAAATTCAACTTCATAACGCCTTACGTCGTCAAGGGACACGTCGGCAGCCGCATAACAGACGCACTTTCCATTGGAATCATATACGGGCTCATATACCGTTAGAAGCCATCCATAGGTATCATCCGACACAATGGGATCCAGTCTCTTTCCAAGCTTCAGCGAAGCAAGATAAGGCTCAAAGGATACGTCAAAATCTACAATGGTTCCGGGCTTCTCCCCCGGGACGTCATCCGCATCCAGGTCAAATACCACCTGACATCCATCGTCCAGGATCTTATACACGTAAAGATATTTTACGTCGGCATAGGTACTCCTGATCTTTGTCAGAAGCCTTTTCGTGGAAAGATAGTCCTCCGCCTCTTCCCCCTTTTCAATATACTCATCCACTCTGTCAGCCCGGATGACGGAAGCTACCATTTTTGCAACGTCCGTTGTCATTTGGGATCTTTGTGCCATGGAATATTTCCGGAACAGTACAAGGCTGATGGCAGCCACGACCACCGCAGTGATGACAAAGGTCGTCATAAAGATCAACACGATCTTGGTTCCCAGGGAAACGGATTGTTTCTTCATCCCCTTGATGCCATCCATGGACGCTTCATCCAGGGGCGTCTGGAGCCATCCCGTAAACCTTAGCTTTTCCCTTACCTGATCCGGCATCAGCCGGATCAGACTCATGGAGATGGCTACGGCAAGGCCCTTGTCGATCAGATCGTACGTAACGGCAGCGGTAAACTGTGCCCAAAACTCGCTAAAATGACATTTTTCATAAAAGAAAAGAATCAGGGAACCATTGGCTCCCTCCGTGGAATATCCGTCAAACACCCAGGTCTGCAGTGCACCGATGCCTCCGCCAATGCCGGTCAGAACGATCACAAGAAGCATCAGGGAAAGCAGGTTCCTTCTGCGCTTCCGATCCTGCAGCCAAAAGGCGGATACCACGGCGATCAGCACGTTCAACACGCCAAAGTAAATGGATTCCGGATTGCCGAACCCCAAAAAGAGATTGGTAAAAAAAGCCACAAAAATGCCCGGCAACGCACCTCCCACGCACGCGGTAAAGATGGTGCCGATGGTATCTAAGTATAATGGCAGTCCAAACAAATTAACGATGCCGTTGATAAACAGATTGATTGCCAGTCCAAAAAGGCAAAGAAGAAAGATCCACTTCAGTTCATTATTGTTTCTCATCTTTCTTTCCGGCTGGACTTTGCCACGATGCATTTCCATAGCTTGCCCTCCCTGCGCAACAAACCGCTTATACGATCAATAGGATTTTCTTGTTTTCTTGTTGAGTACAAACCCCGTCAGTGCGCCCACCGCACCACCGACAATGTGTGCCATGTTGGAGATGTTGTCATGCACGGTGATCCCCTGCACGATCTGCTGTCCCACGTAAATGATGGCCACAAGGATAAAGGTCAGCGGAATCTCTCCCTCATGAAATCCCGTAAAGGACGCCAGAATGATAAAGGCAAACACCACGCCGCTGGCACCGCACAGCGCCACGCGCGGGAAAAAGATATAATTGACGATGCCGGTGATCAGTGCCGTGATGATAATGATCTCCACGATGGTCTTTGAACCATGCTTTTCCTCCAGCATGGGCCCTAAGATCAACAGGTAGGAAGCATTTCCCAAAAAGTGCTCCCAGCCGCCGTGCCCCAGTACGTGGGTGAAAAAACGCAGATACGTAAGCGGACTGAGCAGGGAGGAATGATAAGTCATAAACAAAAGTGACGTCAGCTTTCCCTTAGTCACAACTCCCAATATCGTTGCCACAAAACACAGAAAAACAAAGCTCAGAACGGCAATGGCATTCAGGGTAATGATATATTTATGCTTCTTTTTCATCTGTTTTCTCCTCTCTTGCTACGGCCGAAAAGGCTCATAGGCAAAGATCACGTTGTCATTTTCGTCCAGATATAACTCCATGAGATATGCATAGGTTCCTTCCGCCAGCTTCCCGTGAAAACGCGCCAGGGAACATAATTCCTGAAAAGGCCCCTCCTCGGGGAACTGCACGTAAACAGGGCAGTTCTCGTTAAAGTGATATTCCTTATAATTTCCGTCCATGCCTACAATGGCATAGTCATCCGTCACGTCCTCTTCCGTCAGGTGATACTTCGCCATCAGCTCCTCATCCCCGGCGTCAACCCAGACCACCTCATCTGCCAGGATCCGGGAGGCATCGGAGCCACTGTGAATGACTGCGGCACAGATCTTCTTTGCCACCTTGCCCGTGCTTTCGCAGTTAAGTCTTTCCGGATTCCCGGAAAAGGTAAGTGAGGACAGAAAAAATCCCCCCGCCTCTCCATGCAACAGATCATCCCGCTCACTGGCAGAATACCCATAAACGTAAACAAAATTACCGCGAACCGCCATTCTTGCCACGTAATACCGGGTATCTTCATTGCTACCGGACGTCCAGTTAGCCATATAAGAATTCCAGCCGTTGATAAAAACTGCAGCGGGAAAAGAATCGGCAAAGCCGTCATCAACATAGTATACGTCCCTGACCTCCTGCCCTTTCATCACGTAAGAAATGGCATCCTCCACCACTGCCTTTGAATTCCGCGCGGCGGCCCCGTCTGATTCCTTTGATGCACGGTAGCAAAGACTGTATACGTAATAGCTTCCGTCCGCGCTTACGTCTCCGTAATCATAGGTGCCGTCCTCCTTAAGCTCCCGCCGGTCCGGCGTAAGTCCGGGGAAAGAAGCCTTATTGACAAGATACAGGGAATTTTTCTCCCCTAAGTTTTCAGAGTAAAAGCCATATTTCTCCTCAGGATTATAAAGGCCGCAAAAAGGAAGCTCCTCCGGATAATCCCGGTAATATTTTCCCAGAACGTAAGCTCCAAAATCACCCTCCACCCATTCCACGTACTCCCTTGGAAGAATGGACAGCTCTGCGCCGGGGAGGTAAAACCGTACCCGATCCGTTCCGGCGATGCCATTGGCAACGGAGAAAATCTGCCTGACGCCATCCACGATCTGAATTTTCTCAGGCTCTTCGGCGTAGGTCAGGTCCGTCACCTTTGCCTCATAGACGTAATCCGATATTTTCTTTACGTCCGTAAAGCGCCCCGTAAACTGAGACAGATACAGGGTTCCGTTATCATAACCTTCACCGGTATCTCCAAGGTCACTGTCATGATACTCTCCCTCAAATTCTCCCTGTGCATTTACCGTAAGCGTGGTATCCCATGCGCCTGCGCCGCTCTCAAACGTAAATTTCCAGCCGTCGGTGACGCTAAAAAGCGTCTTTGCCTCCCCGCTAAGCTCCGGCGCTTCCGGCTTTGGACTCTCCGTTGGTACAAAAGCGTCGGATGCCGTCTCTTCCGTTTCGCTGATCTGCGCCGGATCAAGGATATCCGTCCCCTTTTCGGAGCCCTTCCCTTCCGCTCCCTTGCATCCTCCCAAGAGGAATGCCAGCATAAGTACGCCCGTCATTCCTTTGATCAGATTTCTTGTCAGACTCTTTTTCAGTTTTTTTGTCAGACCGTTCCCACGGCTTTCTTTCCTTCTCACCGCTTGCTCCTTTATTTTTCGTCGCTCATGACGTCATCCAGGTCAAAATCCTGCGAAAGGAGAACGGATAATTCAGCCTCAGGCTCCGCCACAAGGCGTCTGGACTGGTTCAGGATGGCCTCCTCGATCTTATTTCTTGCAAGACGGCCATTTCCCGCATCTGCCGCCCTCACGGCCTGTACTGCGTTAAAATAGGTGAGCAGCGCCGAATCTGCACCCTCGTCAATGGTGTACCCCTTGGACTTTGCAATGGACTTTGCGATAAGGAGCAGCTCCTCGCCCGTATAATCCGGGAAATGGATGACGTTGGGGAAACGGCTCTTAAGGCCGGAGTTGGAGGTCAAAAACTGCTCCATTTCCTTGGAATATCCGGCCAGGATCACGATCAGGTTGTCCCTGTTGTCCTCGATGCCTTTTACCAAAGTATCAATGGCCTCAAGGCCAAAGCTGTCATCCCTGCCGCGATACAGGCTGTATGCCTCATCGATAAAGAGCACGCCGCCGATGGCGGAGGAGATCACCTTGTTGGTCAGGGGCGCCGTATGTCCTACGTAGCGTCCTACCAGGTCTGCCCTGGAAACCTCCACCAATTGTCCGCCGGTGAGTACTCCGATGGATTTTAAGTATTTACT
>ONSO01000045.1 GCA_900320485.1 uncultured Lachnospiraceae bacterium
AACTGCCCTACCGTATCTCGTATACCCAGAGCCTGTACCAGCTCTCATCCGTCTGGATGGGCTCTTCGTTTAGAAGCCGGAACCCCTTTTGATCGGCGTCCACAAGGTACGTGGCTGAAATTATATAATCACAGCCCAGCTCCTTTAAGCTTTCCAGATCCAGCTCATACTCCTCCACGTATGGTCCCCAGCGTTTTTCCAGGGTAAAATAATTATTATACGCGGCAAGCACTAAATAACAGCGGTTCCCCCACTGATCAAACCATTTTTTCAGATATTCGCTCCGCTCCAGCTGCGGGGCGATCACCCGGCGGAACCTGTGTTTATATTCCAGGTCATAATTATTGGAATAACCATCCAGGCAATAAAAACCGTTATAGGCAGCTGCTGCCGGATAGATTCCAAGACTTGCCACGTGATAGGTCTCCTTAGGTCTTCCGATGAGATCCTCCACCTCTTCAAAAAGATCCTCTGCAAAGAATTGCTCCCAGGTCATCATGTAATAGTCTCCGCCGCGGAGCAGCTTTACTGCGTTTGGCTTAAAATCTCCATTGTATAGCCCCATGGCCGCAGGCGCCGCCACAAAGAGGCAAAGGATGCCGGAAAGGCCCCACGTGCAAAGTCGTGATCTCCCTTGCTTTTTCCGGAAGAATTCTTCCGCAGTCGCAAGGAGCAGGTCTGCGGCCCTTGCCGTGCACAGGCACCACAACACAGGAAGCAACCAGGTAAACCGTCCGAAATTAAAGTCATGGAGCACGCCCGTGGCCCGGTTCCTAAAGTTTACCACGACTCCGGACTGATAAAAGGCGCGGAAAACCGTGATCAGAAGGATCAAAAGCAGGAAGCCGGCACATTCACCGCCCAGCCCCTTTGCCGTCCCGGCCTTTTCCGTTCCAGCTTTTTCCTTCCCGGCCTTTTCCGTTCCAGCTTTTTCCTTCCCGGCCTTTTCCGTTCCAGCTTTTTCTTTTCCGGCTGCCACCTTAGCGCGCAACAGGCTTCCCGCCCAAACAAGAAGGGCAAGGCCGATCAAGGGTAATACAAACCCGGGCCATACGTTGCAATAATCTTCGCCGCTTAGGAAAATCTTGCGGAAGGTCGCCCAAAAAGGCACGGCCTCCGTTACCACTTCCCTCTTATGGGAGACGTAAGTATCCCGGCCCATTCCAAGGAGCTGTCCCACCAAAGAGAGATTGCACAAAAGATACGTGCCTCCCAGCACTCCCTCCGTCAAGGCCACGGAGAGGGCTTCCCGCTTTCTTCCCCGCAATAAATCCCAGATCAATACAAAGAAAAGGCTGATCAAAACGGCAAAACCGCAGAGAGCAAGAGACGACGCCAGACCATAAAGCGCGACCAGCAAAAGCGACGCCACCCATTTCCCTTTGCCTCGCCCTTCCTTTTCCCGAAGCAGCGCCATGGCATAATACAGCATTGGTTGCCCCGGAATGCAAAGACCATAGACGGGGTAAAAGGGAAGAGCGGTAAACCATGCTGCCACCGCAAAAGCCGGAAGCTTTCTTTCACTCCCCTTCCGTATCAGAAGGTACGTGAAAGAAAATGCCACAAGCTTATTTAAGAGCATCATACAGAAAAAAGCCGGAAACGGGGGCAGGATCTTATAAAGCAAAACATAGAGCGGCGCCGGCGAGACCATGCCATTTTTAGGAATTCCTCCCATCACCTCCGGATAAACGCTAAGCCCTTGAAACAGATGCTTTGCGTTTAGCAGATAGGTGATAAGCTCGCCGTCTAACTGGTCGTGATAGGTGATGACGGATTTTTCACCCAAAATGACGTAGGGCACGCAAAGAAGGACTGCAAGCAACAGTCCCAGTCCCATAAGCGTCGCATCCTGTTTTTTTGATTCCAACCTCTTCATTTTTCTCTCCGCGTTTGACAGACGTTTTCTCCCTTGTTATACTATCCCTAAAAGGCCATTCCGGCAATACGTGATAAACCTTTTCCGAAAGGATCCCAAATAATGAAAAAGCCCATTACCTGGCGTTTCGCCAAAAATTTCACGATCATCCTGGGGTTTCTTCTCTTCCTGACCCTGTTTTTGTCAAATTTCATCTGGACGTGTTACGCCACGGACATGACCACGCAGAAGGTTTTAACAGGCAGAGATTCTCTAGCACTAAACCTTGCCTTGTTGGTACTTGCCTCCGTTCTTTTGACGGGACTGGGCCCGCTTCTGCGCAAGGCTCCGGAAAAATTATTAAAAATCTTACGGATCTTCATACCCTGCCACGTGCTCTTTTGGGGTGCGGTCCTCATTGTATTTAGCAAAACCGTTCCCGCGGCGGACGCCCTTTCCGTTTACCAGTGTGCGGAGGCTGCCGCTTCCGGCGACCTCTCCTGCATAGCCCCCGTCGGGAGCTATCTGTCCTACTATCCCCAGCAGGTGGGGCTATTAGCATTTTTTGAACTTCTCTTCCGTCTTTTCCGCCTGCTCCCCATTTCCGTCCAGTACTACCACTTGCTGAAAATCCTGTACGTCCTCATGGTCTGTGGCATTATCTGCAACCTGCTTCAGATCACGGACGGCATTTTTGCTAAGGCAGAGACGAATTGCATGCTTTTGTTCATTTGTTGTCTGAATGCGCCGCTGCTCTTCTACGGAACCTTTTTATACAGTGAGATTCCTTCCTTTTTTGCCTTTACCTATGGACTTAAAAATATCATGTCCTTTTTGAAAGAAGGAGCCTCCCCGAAGATCCGTCACTGGGTGGGGGCACTGGCAGGCATTTCTCTGGCCGTGCTGCTACGCAAAAACTCCCTGATCCTTGTCATCGCCGTCCTGATCGTCCTGTTCTTTGAGGGACTTCGGCGTAAAAGCCGCTCCCTGGCCCTTCTCGGGATCCTTATGCTTGCATTATCCCTGGGAATTCTCCCCTGTACCATAAAACTCTATGAGCTTCGGGCCGGGCGGCAGCTTAAAAGCGGCGTTCCCTCCGCATCCTATTTTGCCATGGGAATGCAGGAATCCTCCCGGGCTGCCGGCTGGTACAACGGCTTTAACTTTAATACCTACGAGGAAACCGGCATGGACCGGGAAATGACCGTTGCCCTCAGCAAGCAGGCCATCTCCCGGCGCCTTGATTACTTTTCAGCTCACCCTGCCTACGCTGCATGCTTCTACCATGAGAAGTTTTTGTCCCAGTGGGCCGACGGGACCTACGCCTGCAGACAGGCTACACTGGCTACCTATGGCGGCCGGCATAAAGTTTTTCAGGAACTCTACGAAGGGAAATATGCCGGCGCCTTCATCGCCTGCTGCAATGCCTTCCAACTGATCCTTTTCCTTGGCGGACTGATCTTTGCGGGCAAACGTCTCTTTTTCAAGAAGAAAATGACGCAAAACGAAGAAAGCTTGACGCTTCCCGTCTATCTTTTACTGATCGGCGCCTTCGGCGGCATGCTGTTCCACATGCTCTGGGAAGCGAACTCCCGCTATGCCTTCCTTTACTTCCTTTGCCTTTTGCCCTATTGTGCGGAAGGCCTGTCCACGCTCTCTTCCCTGCATCCCTCGTCCGTCATAAAGGCATGGCAGAACAGGAAAGGAAATGCCACGATCAACGGGAAAAGATAACGAAGCTGGACCGCAGGTCCCAAAAACAGCGTCAGATAATATCCTGCGACGAGTGCAAAGGGCAGGCATCCCGCCCATTTCTTTTTGCGCATCTGATCCAGCAGGACAAAAAGAAATCCCCAAAAAATGATGGCCGGAGCCAAAAACCATTTCAGGACCGGAATCCGAAGATGCCCATTTCCATCAGCCCAGGAAACCATCTTCTCCCTTAAGCCTTCTGCCATGGAATGCCTAAAGATCCCATATTCTTCCACAATGGGGTCCCATCTTGTATGCGCATAAGACAAACCCTGGGTTTGACGTAGCTCGTAAATCCTGCCATGGCTCTCATCGCCCAGATAAAAATACCCGGAGTTAAGCGCGAGAAAGGCATTTACCATGTCTCCCGGATACTCTTTTAGCAGATGCAGATACGTCCTTATAAAATCCTTGCTGCGATATCTGGCAACATAGGTGTTGGTATTGGATTTTACGGGATCTGCAAGCTTTTCATCATACTTCCGATAGCTTTCATACAAAAGAAAATCATTGATCAGGGCTTTGTCTTTCTCATCCATGGTTCCGTCATCCGCAGGGTTCTCCCCGATGCCGCCGTGATAAACCATGCATCTCGCCATCTGCTGGATCGGCACGCTGAGCATCTCCCTGCTGTCTCCCGGCTGCGCTCCCGTGACCTTTGTCAGCACCGAAAGACATAAAACGCCACCGATCAGTCCCAAGGTTCCCTCCAGAAATATCTTCCCGTATAACTTCCGCTCTTTTTTTCCAAATAAAAGGCATAAAAACAGGATCCCGTCCAAAAACAAAAGGGCATACGTCCCATTGTTCCGGAAAAACTGCATGAAAATGCAAGAAAAAATAAACAATGCGTCAAAACCGTAACTCTTTTTTCCCTCCGCCAGCCCCAAAAGGCCGATTACCTGCAACAGAAAGAAAATGGCAAAGATCACGTCCTTTGTCACGCTGACGTTGATATATGCCAAAAACGGATACACCATCCAAAATGCCTGAAGGAAAATGAGCCAGCCCTTTCCACAACCTCTGCGGTAAAGAAACGTAACGCCAAAGGCCATGGCAGCGGAAAGAAATAAAATTTGACCAAAGACCATCCATGCAAAGCCAGTGGTTGGATCATGAAAAACCGCGTTACCAAAGTCTATGGCAAATTTTAAGAGTAGCGTATGTGCCAGCGGATGATGAAGATTATAGGCTCCGGAACCTACCTGCCCGAGCTGTATGGACACGTCATAGGCACAGATCCCCGGATAGAAGGCAAGAAACACGGGAAGCCGGGACAAAAGGATCGATCCAAAGCTAATCCCGAAAACCGCCGACGGACGCATTTTCCCCGCGGATCGCATTTCCTCTTTAGTTGTCTCTTGGGTTGTCTCTTTGAATGCCTCTTTTCTTTTTTCCAAAAGCTGAAAAAGGAATCGCATGCCAACGCCAAATACGATCCCCAATGCCAGACTGAGGATCAGGATCAACGCCGTGCGCCCTGCGGTCCACGAAATATTGCCTGCCTGCTCCAGTTCCCAGCCCGTGATCGTGAAAAACACAAATAAGACGCCTGCCAATCCAAACAAGATCAAGTCCATACAGCGTTTACTCCTTCCCCAAT
The DNA here is from genome assembly GCA_900320485.1 of uncultured Lachnospiraceae bacterium. GTDB lineage: Bacteria > Bacillota > Clostridia > Lachnospirales > Lachnospiraceae > Acetatifactor. Next base: position 5,214 of record ONSO01000045.1, read on the forward strand.
TTCCGCCTATTATATCAGAAAGCGCCCCCTTTTGCAAGTTTCCATGCCGCCCGGGGCGCTCGTTAGATCGCGCCCATGGCGTGCAAACTCAAAAAAAAGGGATCAAAACATGATCCCCTTTTTGTTCGGCGCCATATCGCGCTCCTCATCATTCCAATGATTTACGGCAAGCTCCCTTAGCCCAAATTTTTCTTAAGAGTAAGAATGTTTTGGCCATCCCTATACTCATACGCCACGTCATCCATCATCTTCTTGGTCATGTAGATTCCAAGACCGCCGATCTTGCGGTCCTGCGCAGCCAGCGTCACGTCCGGATCCTCCTTAGCCAACGGATCATAGGGCGTTCCCTCATCCTTAAAGACAATGGTAATGACAGCCGGATCTCCGCTCACGCTTGCGTCCACGGTGACCTGACCGCCCTCAGGCCCATAGGCATAATGGGCTATGTTTACAAATATTTCCTCCACGGCAACGCCAACCTGCATCATGACCTTCATGGAACATGAGGCTGCTTCCAATTGTTCCTCCACGTACGTCTGAACCGCGGTTAGGTTTTCCACGACAGCATCGACCTTCAAAGCCGCATCCCCCTTAATTTCAAACAACCGTAAAAAGCGTCTTTTTGTTTTACTCGATGGTCAAAATGTCAGAAAAGCCGGTAACCTCAAAGATCTCCATGATGGTCTCATTTACGCCAGTCACCTTCATGCCGCCTTTGCGTCCCATAACCTTCTGGGCAGACAAAAGAACGCGAAGTCCTGCAGATGAAATGTACTCCAGTTTTTCAAAATCCATTACCAATTCAGAAGCGCCGTCCAAAATTTCCTTCAGTTCCTTCTCCAACTCCGGTGCCGTAACGGTATCCAAACGTCCCTCCAGTTTTACCAGGGCCTTTTCGTTTGCAATGTTTTTACTCACGTTCAGCATGTCCTGCTCCTCCTTTGCTGATAATTATGATATCATTCTACCACATTTGTCTGCTTCTTGTCCACTTATTGCGCATATTTTTATTCATGCATTCAGTTTTTGAATGATCTGCGCCACAATGCCCTCAGGCTGAGCGGCCGCGCCTTCCGTAGCCACGCCTGCCGCACGGAGCCACTCTTTGATCTCATCCGGCTCCAGCGTCTCCCACGCGCCATTTCTCTTAATCTCTGCGGGAAGCTTTACCCGAACCCCTTCCATTCCGGCAAACAAAGCTTCCGGATAGAAAATCTTCGGCCTCTCGCGGCGTCTTAATCTTTCCGCATAGTCCTGCGTAGACGTGATGGGTTTCTCATAAAGGATACCGCCATTTAAGTCTCCGATCTTTGCCTTGTCATGAGTGTCCGATCCCGCCTGGATCATCATCTGATACTTCAGGGCATAGCAGAGCGCTGCCAGATTGTCATTTGCAGTATTGGCGGTATTGATCCCTTCAATGCCGTCCACCTCTTCCGAATACAGATGGATCTTCTTGATGTAATCACGGTCCCTAAAGGGATGGGCCTGCATCATTGCTCCGCCTGCATCATGCACGGCTTTGATCATCTCTTCCCTTGTCCAGTGAGGGATCTCGGGATGGGCCAAAAGAAATGCCTTGTCCACGCCATAGATCAGGAATTCATCTCCCTCAAAGTTCTCCTCGATCCCAAAGAAAACCTTAAAACCAATCTCGTCTCCGGCCTTTTTTGCCTCCTCATACCCCTTCATATAAGCCTCTACGTAATCAGGCCAGGGCAGCTCTCTGGAAGGTCTGGTGTTGCCATGAAAGAAATGATCCGTGATAAAAATACCGTCATAACCTCTTTGCTTAAAAATGGCGGGATACTCCCTGCCCGGCGTAATGCCGCAGGCACTGGCCTCCACCGTATGTAAGTGCGTCTCGTAGCGATACATGTTCTGATTCCTCCGCTTTATGCATCTTTCCTGTCAGTACTTCATAATATACCCTTCCCCCATTCCTAAGTCAATACAACCAAATGAATCATTTTTTCAGCTATCGGAGGTTCCTTTATTCGCCGGCATTGTTTTCGCAACCGCGGGCAACGTCTAAGAACATGGCGGAAATCAGGCTTCATTTACAAGCTTCCCCGTCATATGTTCTATCTTCAGTTCCAAGCAACATACGCGCGGAAAAGCATTTTTCATTTCCTTTTCAAGATATGCTTCATCATCCGTGAACTTTCGGCACAGACTAGTGCATATTTCTTTTTTCTTTTCCTCCTCCGTAACTTCCAGGATGCGTCCAAACACTATTACGCTACGGATATTAAGTGCCCACTCGCCTTCTTTGCGGTAGCCTTTGTCCATCACGCAGTAACTGACTTTATCATGTTTTGATATTGCGTCCAGCTTATGCCCTTCCTTCGCACAGTGGAAATAAAGCTTACCGTCGCTCTCCGAATACCAATGATCCAGTGGAACGCCATAAGGATACCCATCATCTCCAAGAACCGATAAAATGCCTCTTGGCTCGTTTTTCAATATATCCAAGCATTCCTCATTTGAAATCTGCTGCTTAAATCGTCTCATTTTCCTAAACATTGGTCTCTACCTTCTTCCTTTCTGATTCTTCTCTTCCTTCTTGATCGTTTCCTTCATCGCTTCATTTGCTTCTTCATCCCAGACCGTTCTTTCCGGTCCGAGAGTTCCGTACATGGTATTCTCAAAGGAATAGCTCATCTTTGCAGTCTTGATCAGGCGTTCATTTTCAACGTCATCGCTAAATGATCCCAGTCTGTCATATATTTCCTTCGTTATCTCATAGTCGTATTCTTCACGGCCTTCACGGCTGGTATACATGATCTCCGCAAAATATCTGTTCGTATCGGGATCATAGTATGCCGTCCAGTTGTTTCCCTTCTTTTTTGTTTTCATCAGGCTCCTCACTTCCATTTTCCCATCATAATCTAAACCACCCTCCATTTAAGGCCCTCTGCCTCGATATACGCCACGTCGCTTAAATTTCCGTGCTCCTCATTATCAGGATCAAACCCATCCCACATTGTCCAGAATAATGCTCTCTCATTTCTGCAAACTTTGGCTTTCATGATATCCACTTTTCTCTTAAGAATCTACTTCAAATGCCATATTTCTCCGTTGGGCATCTGCATTACGTCTCCGGGAAGTATCTCAATTACATTTCCATTAAGATCCCGAACTATAGTCTCTTCCCAATACTTGTAATCCACGCCTTCCCCTTCTTCAAACCATTTGTTAAAGAACAGTTTCTCTCCATCACGTAAAAAGAATGATTCATGATCCTCCATAGAAAGGCTTACCTTCTCCGGCCAAACAATATCCAATTCATTACTACTCTGTCTCGAAAGCATAAGTGGGCTGATATGCAACTGCAGATTATAGCAATCCTTCACCGATGAAAGCGGAAGCTCCGTATGAATGCTTACCTGATGATTTTTACAGTCGAATCTGACAATCCTTATTGTTTCATTCGGAAAATCCACGTCAATCATATATATCCCACCATCAAAGAATACCGGATTCTCGCTATAATGTCCCTGCGTCTTCGGAACCGGAAAGAAAACCTCTCCATCCGGATAATGGACAAGGCAAAACTCTCTTCCTTTTACAGTGCGCCCATCGTTAAAAAGTTCTTCGGCCTCATAAAGATCACCGAGTTCATAATCCAGGCCGTAATACCACTCACTTGTAGCTCCGGGAACAGGCTTAATACATGTAATTCCGTTAGTTTCAATCGTCTTTATCTTCATAAATGAACCCTACTCTCTTATAATACCTTTTTCCAGCAGTTTGGAAAAAAATGCAATCTGATCAAGCTGTTTGTATCTTCACTTTCTTTCCCGAAAAAGCGACTCCCAGTTTCAGGATAACCTCGATACCCTCTTCACGCATCTCCGCATCATATCCCTTATCATCAATCTGCTTCAAGGCCTCTTTGGACAAAGCTTCAAGCTTCTTTTCATCCAGATCCTTATCGGACTTCAGTTCCATAATGATACCGGGATATTTAAGATCTCTGGGAATCAGGCTGATGTCATACCTGCCGTCTCCTGATTCCCTGTTGGACCGGATCTTATACCGGTCATCCATCAATGCAACCAGCCCCAGCACCAGTCCATGATAAAAGCCTTACTGTCCCATCGCTCCGATCTGCATCAGATGCGAAAGGATCTCACTCTTATAAACCGAAGCTATCTCGCGGTTTGGAATGGATACCTCACACAACCAGGAACCATCTCCCTGCAGCTGTTTCTTTGTTGTCTTCAAATATCCCGCGACCAGCAGCAGGCTGTAGATATTTGCCGGATCCTCTGTCAGTGATCTGTAAACCACGTTCTGATCGATCCTGGCGACAACGCGGTCTCCCTGCAGCAACGCATACAGCTTCTCCGTGGTATCCTCCGAAGCTGCCTTCAGCACATCATCCAATATCTCATTTTTACCGGTATTCACCCAGTAGGCCTGAGGGAGACATCCTCTTGATATATAATTAATAACAGACCATGGATTATATATTTCTTCCTTACCGAAGAAATAGCCGTCATACCAGCCTTTAAGCTCTTCTACTTTTTCGGTCACTCCGTAATAGGCAAGCATCTGATCCACCTCAGCCTGCGTAAAGCCAAAGAAAGCATCATACTCTTCATCCATCACTGAATTGACCGTCAGATTATTCAGCCCGCTAAAAATGCTTTCCTGCGCGATTCTTAAAATGCCTGTCAGAAAACCGTATGACAGGTACTTGTTATCCTTAAAAGCTCCTGAGAAGAAATTCCTCATAAATCCTATGATCTCATCGTAAAACTCCTTCGAATATCCTTCCTGGATCGGTGTATCGTATTCGTCGATAATGATGATCGGTGCCTTCCCGTAATGCATGCAGAGCATCTTGGAGAGCTTCTGAAGCGAAGCAGAGAGCTCCACCTCACTTACCTCGCCGCCAAGGATTTTCTCGAAATAATCCTTCTCGTATTTTTCCAGTTTTTCACTGTCCGCAAGCTCCATATGCCTGCCAAACTCTTCCTGCACCAGCTCAGCGATCTTCCGGAATGTTGCCTCCCAGGAATCAAACTTAACATCCTTGAAGGTCAGAAAGATCACAGGATACTTCCCCTGATGCTCCCTGTACTTATCTCCGCACTTCCATATCTCCTTATCCGAGAAATACTTTTCCGTATCTTCATCCGATATTTCAAAAAAGACGCGAAGCATATCCATGTTCAGCGTCTTGCCAAAACGTCTCGGTCTGGTAAAGAGAGACACATAAGCCTTGCGATCCAGAAACTCCTTGATCAACAGAGTCTTATCCACATAGTAATACTCGGACTGCGCACGTACATAGTCCGAAATGCCTACAGGAAGAGGTTTTTTGTCTTCAGGTTCTGCTTTCCTAACATATCTACCGGACACAATACGACCGTCCGCAGGTTTTTCCGCATCATCCGGGATCTGCCAGCTTTTCCCTGTCTTTACGGCTCCGGGGATTTTTCCCTTCTTACAAAGTTCATTGACCGCACGAACAGTGATACCCCACTCATTCGCCTTTTCCTTGCAGCTCTTCATATATCAAACCACCTCTTTATTCGGAATGTTGTTGTATATTTGCGAATATTATAGCATTTATTCCGCACTTTATCAACATGTAGTTGATATATTTCGTTTTATTGTAGATGTCTTGCGGTATTTTGCCACGGAAATAATGGTTCAAAGCCAAAAAAGGAACCTGCAATAACGTAAGTGCCCTCTTGGTCATTTCCCAGTTCTAATAATCCCGGGTTATCTACTTAGTATCAGCTTCACAGCCTCGATCAGGTCATCACTGAAGCCTTCCAGATCCTCCATTCTGATAACCTTCTTCTGAACAAACATCGCTATATCCCATATTGCATCGGACTTGCTGAGTTCGATCATCACTCCGGGATGCTTCTTATCTCTTTTAATCCTCTTTTCAAGCTCCCAAAAATGATCCGAAGCATTCCCCGGCGAACTCAGCAGCTTAATATACTGCTGCACCAGTTTTTCCATATAGTGCTCCTGCCAGCCGCCAACTCTTTCACGATATAACTTCCAGTCGCTTTTCGATATCTCCATTTTCGCGCGCTCCTAAAACTTATCATCCTTTTCTTTGGTCTGTAAAACACCGTATTTCTGCAGATCCACTCTGCGTCCGTCACTTCAACGCCCCCATCTTCAAGCAGTTTCGCCTGCGCTCCGGCACCACCACTCTACCACTCAATAGTCTCCGGATACTCCAGATCCGGATCATGCAGCTCATCAGTTTATTGTATATAACCACCGTCGCTAATTGCGATCATATGGTATTTCCAACATATCAAGCAACCTTACAAATGTTTCCTGTCCATCCAGACATGTATCCGTAAGTTTGCCTTTTTCATTTCTCCATTCAGAGAGACCTCTGTAATAGAAATTCTTTTTTGCATCCTCTATGATAAAAGGAATCACATTATGTCGTAAGCACTCTTTTAACGCGACAAGCCTGCCTACTCTCCCGTTACCATCCTGAAACGGATGTATATACTCGAACTCTGCGTGTAATGCAATGATATCCTCTACTGCAACATTATCCTTTGCATTGTACTGTGAAAGCAGCGCCTGCATATGCTTATGCACTTCGGACGGTTTGGATGTCTCTCTTCCGCCAACAACATTCGCACGCTTCTTATAATCACCTACCGCAAACCATGCAAGCGTTGAATCCTTTGTATCATGCTTCAAAATATAATGCAGATGCTTGATGATTTCTTCTGTAAGCTCATCCTCCGCTGTATCGATCACATAATCAATCGCCCGGAAATGATGAACTGTTTCCAGCACGTCATCCACCGATATCCCGTCACCTACGTCAAGTGTATTCGTCTCAAAGATCATTCTTGTCTGATCCTCGGAGAGCTTGCTTCCCTCGATATGGTTTGAATTATATGTCATTCTGACCTGCAGTTCATGATAGAGCCCTCCAGACAGCTTCATCTCCTTTTCTTCGCGAAGCACCTGAAGGATTTTATTATCGGACACCTCTCTCATAAGAAGTTCCGGCTTAACTCCCAGATATTCTGCAATCTTTATCAGGCTTCGGCTGGAAAGCTTTTCGCCCTTTCCGATCTTTGCAATGGTTCTGGTTGACAGACCAAGCTGCTTAGACAGTTCCGTCTTGCCGATACCTTTTTCTTTTAGAGCGTTTTCAAGCCCTTCATATGAAATCATTGGCTTTGCACCTCCAATCTTTACTTATTTTAGCACAAAAGTGGCAAAAAGTAAAGATTTTGATGTTTCAGACTCTAAAAAGTAAAGATACCCCCCGTCTTCCCCAGTAATCGCCGCGCTTCGCATGGATCTGCGAGGGACACGACTTGCACAGCGCGATCAAATTGCTCCGATCGTGTGTGCCACCTTCACTCAGCGGCTTCTTATGATGGATTTCTTCGGTCTCCACGATAATTCCACGCTGTTCACTGAGTAGTATCTCTGCTCAGTTTGTGTTATTTAGTTATCTTTCTGACCGTACTCACCTCCTTAACAAGGTTGCCTTATATAAACAAATCATCTAATGTCAAGACTCTTGTAATATGTTCCGTATTGGCTTTTCCCGCTATATCTTCAGCTGATATAACCACAATTTTAAGTGCCTTATCAGTTTTAGTTTCTTTACGATAAATATCTCTCTTTTTTAATAAATTTTTCTCATATTCCGGGCTGACAGAAAATGCAGTATCAGTATATTTTTCTTCACAGAGGTTTATTATCCCGTCATCCCGTTCTATGCACAAGTCTATCTGAGCTTCATTTTTTTCGCTGACCCATGCATACTCGTTAGTTTGTACTCCCGATATACCCAAAGCATTCTTAATGCTATCTATATGATACATGCAAAGTATCTCAAAAGCATGTCCACGCCAATTCGTATACTTTCCGGTGTCGCTCTTAAAATTTTCAAATCTTGTCTTTTCGGATATGCCATTGGTCAGGAATTTATAATGAAAGAGCAAAAACGGATCCACAAGCTGCAGTCTTAATGGATGCCCTTTCGAATAATTATCTACAAGACAGATTATATCACATCCGCCAATTATAGTTAATATTTGCTTTATATTTGGAGATTTTTAATGTTATTTGTGTGTTTTCTCCATTTATGAGGCATTTTTTCTTTTTTGAAAGAATTCATGGAATATTAAACAATTCAGATCAGTCACATTTGGGCAAGTTCTACTTCTGAAAAAGTGTGAATACCTACTCCCGTCAATTATTCTCAGATGGCAAAGCAGAATCTCGATACGGATAACCTCGACACTCAGATCCTGTACAGCATCAGGCTTTACTGCTACGGTACTCTGGGAATGACAAGGGAATGGGTACTTACCGACAACATAACCCCAGCACGGACTGCTGCTCAGATGATGCTCGAATCCATGCCTGGAACATTGAAACAGATATTCCTTGACAAATAAAAACGGTAGCTATAAATCTTTTGATTTAAAGCTACCGCTTAAAAGACATATTTACCTTATAAATTATTCAGTCAATACCAGTCATGCTTCTCGCCTCGATCCAGCATAGTAATCTGCTCCATTTCATCTTCTGTCAGTTCAAACCCAAACAGATCGAGGTTCTCTTTTATATGATCCGGATTTCCTGATCCCGGTATGACCACAAGTATATTCATAATATTCCCTGTCCTTCTTTAGCAACCACCATCAGAGTTAAGGCTTCTTACTTCCATCTGTCCTACCTCGTATCCTCATTATATTTACTTGACGAATTCTTCGCTAATGAATAAAATGAATATCGTGATATTCCAAAATGGAATTTCACAAGGAGGTGCTTATGCAGATCAAAAGCCTGCGATACTTCCTTGCCGTCGCAAGGGAAGAGAATATGACAAAGGCTGCGGACATGCTTCATGTCACACAGCCTACGCTTTCAAAAACTGCTTGTGCCAGAATTTATCTAAAACCATAGAAGAAAATTCCGGCCCCCGCAGAAATGATGATCAGTAAAATTGGAGAGATTCCATTCTTCTTTATTTTTCCGGATCCCCAAAAAACAGTGCCAAGTATTATCACCAAAAGAATCGCAATGATATCTATTCCCGAAATCATGCTTCCACAACAATTCTGAACCATCATATAGATGCCCATTGCCATTATTATTCCGATAATGCAAGGTTTCATTCCGCTAAGCATCCCTTGAAAATATCTGTTGCTGATAAATCTCCTGAATATTGCCATTACCAATATGATTATCAGAAACGCAGGGAGCACAACTGCCAGTGTAGCAATCAGCGCTCCAAGAATCCCTCCCTGAGTACTGCCGACATATGTTGCCATATTGACCATCAATGGACCGGGCGTACTCTCACTTACAGCAATCATATGAGTAATCATTTCGTCATCCATCCAACCGTAAGTTAGTACGATCTCACGTATCAGAGGTATCGATACGTAACCCCCTCCAAACGAAAAGAGTCCGACCTCAAGAAAAGCAATAAACAGTTCTAAATAGATCATTTTACTGCCGACTCCTTTCCTTTTCGATTATGTATCGCATAGAAGACCAAGCCTGATACACCACCCAAAAGCAGTATCACCAAAGATGAAACGTGCAAGGCCAGAAAATTTATGACAAGCATGCTGATCAGGGCGGCAATCATTATGATGATCGGGAATGGTTTTTTATCCATTTTCTTAATCATCTTTATTGCTGCGTCCATTATTAAAATAGCAACAGCAATTTTGATACCCCGGAAAGCATTTGATGCCCACTTTATCTCCAAAAAGCGTTCCAGGAATTGTGAGATCAGAAAAACTATACAGAAAGACGGCAGTATCATACCGAACGTTGCAATAAGTGCTCCCGGTATTCTTCGTAATTTGTAGCCAACATATGTTGCCAGATTGATCGCTATCGGACCGGGAGTGGATTCTGCTATTACGGTTATATCCATCATCTCTTCGTGTGTGATCCATTTTTTCTTCTCTACGCAGATATCTTCGATCAATGCCAGCATGGCATAGCCACCGCCAAAGGTAAACAGCCCGATTTTAAAGAACACCAGAAAAAGTGATGACAATACTTTCACAGATCCCAGCCTCCTGCTTTATTTTCGTTTTGATATCCGATATTTTCTATACTAAATACATCGCTAATCACTTCAGTGCCATACCATTGTTAGAGTCCAGTTAAATTAGCCACAAAAAGACCAACAGAATCAGCCATTATGGGTCCAACAGAAAAAGCCACAAAAAGCTCAAAGGAAAAAGCCAT
>ONSO01000217.1 GCA_900320485.1 uncultured Lachnospiraceae bacterium
CCGACGCTGATATTCTTCGTCGTGCTTTGTATCATCCTGTTTGCCCCAATCATCATGGGCAAACTGCGAATTCCACACATCATTGGCATGGTGTTGGCAGGCATGGTTATAGGGCAGAATGGACTAGACATCCTGACCCGTGACTCGTCGTTTGAACTCTTCGGCAAGGTAGGACTACTATATATCATGTTCCTGGCGGGACTGGAGATGGACCTTGAAAGCGTCAAGAAGAACTCGCGACGATTCCTCATCTTCGGACTTTTGACGTGTCTGATACCTCTTATACTTACATACACCATGTCGCGTTGGCTGTTGGACTATAGTCACACGGCATCATTTCTTTTAGGCTGCATCATGGCGTCCAACACGCTCATCGCCTACCCTATCATCTCACGCTATGGTCTGCAACGCAACTCCAGTGTCATGCTGAGTGTAGGGTCGTCCATGTTGTCGCTTTTCCTGGCACTCATGATGTTGGCAGCACTCTCTGCGGCATATGACGAGGATACTGGTTTCGTATTCTGGATCATGTTCCTTATCAAGTTTGCGGCATTCTTGGCACTTTTAGGATGGAGCATTCCTAAACTAGCCCGCTATTTCCTGCGCCGATACTCCGATGCTGTCATGCAGTATATCTTCGTACTCAGCGTCATGTTCTTGTCGGCAGCTTTGTCAGAAGCCATAGGCGTTGAAGGCATTGTAGGTGCATTTCTCGCCGGACTCATATTAAATAGGTATATACCACATGTATCACCTCTAATGAACCGCATCGAGTTCATCGGTAATGCCCTGTTCATTCCCTACTTCCTTATCGGAGTAGGCATGCTCATCAATGTACATAGCCTGTTTGAAGGTTTCCACATGCTGTGGATTGTTACGCTCATTGCGTTCTTCGGTACCTTTGGAAAGGCATTGGCAGCTTATCTGTCAAGCCTGCTCTTCAGACTTCCCAAAGCAGCTGGCAACATGATGTTTGGACTGACTTGTGCGCATGCAGCAGGCGCTATTGCCATGGTGATGGTTGGAATGAATCTAGAGGTGAGTCCTGGGGTTTATCTGGTAAACAACGAGATGTTGAACGGTGTGGTCATCATGATTCTCATTACCTGCATCATTTCAACCATGGTAACAGACCATGCCTCACAGCAGATCATCCTGGCAAACCGGCAGGAAAACACTGGTTCCCAAACCCCAAATGCCGATGACGAGAAAATCATGCTGTGCGTCAAGTATCCAGAGATTGCTCCGCAGTTGCTAGAACTGGCTATCATGATGCGCAACGAAAAACTGAATCGTGGTTTAGTAGCACTGAATGTGGTATATGACGATGCCCTATCGTCCAAACACCAAGAGCAAGGACAACAATTGCTTGAACGGCTGCAACAGCGAGCTGCTGCCAGTGACATACAGATGCAGACGCAAGTGCGACTGGCCTCCAACATCGCCAACGGCATCAAACACGCCTTCCGCGAATTCGGTGCTTCGGAAATTATCATGGGTATGCACGTTCATACCGATGTCAACCCCAAGTTCTGGGGCGAATTCATACAAAGCCTGTATAACGGACTGAACCGCCAGATTGTGCTGACACGATTCGTACAACCCTTGAATACCTTGCGACGCATACAGGTGGCTGTTCCTTCAAGGGCGGAGTTCGAACCTGGTTTTCACCGTTGGCTAGAACGGCTGAGCCGAATGGCTAGCAACTTGGACTGCCGCATCCAGTTCCACGGACGTAATGAGTCGATGGAGCTCATCCGCGAATACATTAACAACCACCATCCCAGCGTACGCGCCGAATACACCTATATGGCCCATTGGAACGAACTGCCAAAACTGGCTGCCAATATCAGTGACGATCATATGTTTGTCGTCATCACGGCCCGTAAGGGTACCATCTCTTACAAGAGTGCACTGGAACGATTGCCCAATGAGTTGAGACAGCACTTTTCGGGCAAAAACCTGATGATTTTGTTCCCTGATCAATGGCGGATATTATTACGAACCCCACATGGTTTCAAAGATTACTAATTCCAGCGGCGTTACCGTAAAGAACATTGAGCCCAGGATTCTGAAGCAGACTATTTCAGCCTCTACTTCGGAGTTGATCCGGGAATTCTGTAAGGCGGTTGTGACGGAAGGAACCGGTAGGGCGGCAAGACCTGCCGGATATCTGATCGGAGGAAAGACTGGAACGGCGCAGACCTATCCCCGCGACGGAAATGAGTTCGTCGTATCCTTTATCGGATATGCCCCTACGGATGATCCTCAGATCCTTGTCTACGTAGTTGTGGATCGCGTAAATGAAGGCAAGCAGGACAACGTGGGATATGCAAGAGAAATCGCAAGAAACATTTTTACGGATCTTCTGCCCTATGAAAACATTTTTATGACCGAGGAGCTGAGCGCCAAGGAACAGAAGGAGCTTGAGGAAAGAAAACTTGAAAATACTTTGAAGTATGGTAAGGCTATGGAAAATCCCGATGAGCAGGAGAAGGCCGTGGAGACTGAGCAGGGGAAGGATCCCGTGTGGAAAAGCTTCCCCAAGGATCCGAGTACTGGTTATTTAAGAGATCCCAATACGGGAGAGCTTCTTGATCCTGATACGGGTGATCCCGTCACCGGAGGGCAGGCGGCCCTGGATTTCTAGGTGGTGCGGTGCGAACTGACTAAGGCATGGCAAAAGGAATATGGAATCCGGAAGGAATAACCTCATAAAGCAGGGAATAGAGATAAATGATCCCATTTTATGAGGTTTTCCATGTCAGAAAACAAATCGAAAAATGAAGGCGCCGTGACGGGTGCGCCCATGCGCGTCTGTCACCGGAAGAAGATCACGGTAACTTTTTTTCTTCTGACGGGTGCATTTTTGTTCCTGTTTGGTCGACTTGCGCATTTCATGATCTTTTCATCGGCCCATTATGCGGAGGCCGCAAGGGAGCTTCATGAGAGGGAGCGCGGCATTAAGGCGGCCAGGGGAAGAATCCTTGACCGGAATGGCGTTGTTTTGGCGGATAACGAGACGGTCTGCTCCGTTTCGGTGATCTATTATCAAATGACGGACCGGGAACGGGTGATACGGGTTCTTAGTGAAGAACTGGGCCTTGCGGAGGAATACGTCAGAAAACGCGTGGAAAAGGTTTCTTCCATGGAACGGATCAAAAGCAACGTGGATAAGGAGACGGGAGACAAGATCCGTGAGTATGATCTTCCGGGCGTCAAGGTTGACGAGGATTACAAACGGTATTATCCTTACGGAGAACTCGCAAGTAAGGTTTTAGGGTTTACGGGATCTGACAATCAGGGAATCCTTGGACTGGAAGTGAAATATGACGCATGGCTGGAAGGGAAAAAGGGCCAGATCCTGACGGTTACGGATGCCAAGGGCATCGAAGTGGAGCGGGAAGGGGAACGGAGGGAAGAGCCGGTTCCCGGAATGGATCTGGTGACCAGTTTGGACGTCAACGTACAGAGCTATGCCACGCTGCTTGCAAGGCAGGCGCTGCTGGCAAAAGAAGCAAAAAGCGTTTCCATCATCGTTATGGACGTAAACACGGGGGAACTCCTGTGTATGGTGAACGTGCCGGAATTTGACTTGAATCATCCCTACGAGATGGAAACGGAAGGCGTGGCACTGACGGAAAAGGAACGACAGGCGCTTCTCAATGCCAGATGGCGGAATGAATGCATTAACGATACTTATGAACCCGGATCGACCTTCAAGATCATCACTGCGGCCGCAGGACTGGAGGAGGGCGTGGTATCCCTGAAGGATGGATTTTACTGCCCGGGATACGTAATGGTGGATGACAGAAGGATCCGATGTCACAAGATCGCGGGACATGGAAGCGAGGATTTTA
>ONSO01000144.1 GCA_900320485.1 uncultured Lachnospiraceae bacterium
ATCCGATACTATTTAAAGATTTTCATTGCGTATCGTTTCGATCAGATTTCGTTCCGTGCTCTTTTTATCGTAAACGTTCATTACAAGATACAAAAGTCCTGCCACTGCCAATAGACAGGTAACGATCTGAAGCACCGGTGGCTGATAACCGTATTCAAACTTTTTCCCCGGCTCTTCCCAAAGCATGTCGGCGCTGGATGCAACAAACTTATACGTTCCAAAGTGGATCAGACAACCGATGACCAGGCCGGCAAAGAATCCCTTTAGGCCTATGAACAATCCTTCCAGAAAGATCATGCCGCTAAACTGTTTCCTTGTCATGCCCATGGCACGCAGTCTGGATAATTCCGGCGTCCGAAGCTCCGCGTTAAAATAAACAGCATTTATGACGTTGGTCACCCCGATAAGAACGATCAATACCAAAAATCCCGCTGCCACCAGCCGAATCAACATTTCCATAAAGTGCGCCATCTGAAAGATCAGGTCAAAATTCTCGATCCTGACGTCAGGCAGATCCAATGCCTTGATATCATTCACCAACGCAGGAGCATCTTCCGTGCAAAGATAAGCCGTTCCCCATCCAAGGAACAGTTCTTCATGCGCTTTTCTCCAGTCTTCATCCACGAAAACTTTCATGATGCTTGAATAGACGCCGCTATCCACGTAGGTTTCATCCCGGAATTTCCCAGCCAGCTCCACGGACACGGGTTTCCCGGGAAGCTCCCGTTTTTCCCCGCCATAGACGTTCACGCCGGAAAGAACCATTCCCTCCTGATACTCCTTTTCCCGTTCATGGACTAACCCTTTCCCCTTTGCCTCCTTTGGATCGATCCCGTTATCCATACATAATTTTTCAAAGCTGGCATTATCCAGGGCATAAATCTGACAAATGGTTTTTTGAAATGCATCGTCCTCATCTTCCTTAGGCTCAGCCACCGTTATTCCGTCCGATTTAAGAACGCAGCCCGTCACTCCCGGCATTTTTGCGATTTTTTGTACTTCCTGCCAACCCGTCCGATGGTAATCAACAAAGTAAACCTGATACTTTGCCTGATTCGACAACTCTGTTTCCAAAAATCCAAACAGCATCGTCAGGCAGCTCATGCCAATAAAAAGCGCAACGCTCACGGCGATGGAAACCGTTGTCGCCCGATATTTGATCTTTGCACGCTGAAAATTCTTCCAGGCAATCTTTCCCGATACTCCAAAAATCCTTGTGATCACTCTCGGTACTTTTTTCATTTTCCCCTTACTCTTTATGGTTGTGTTAGACCTTACGGCTTCCAGCGGGGAGATTTTAGATGCGCTGAAAGCAGCCTCCATGGCAGACAGCGCGATCATAAACACGGCCTGAAACAAAGCGATCAGGATGGACCACCAGGCGACCCGAAAAATAATGGAAATGCCTAAAGACGCCAAATATTTATGCAAAACGTGATCCACGGCGTTTGCCAAAAGGAAGCTGAGACCCACGCCTCCAAGAATGCCCGCCGGAATTCCAAAGAGCCCTATGATGAAGGCCTCGATCCATACGATCATTCTACGCTGATGCTTTGTCGTCCCGACGGATGCCATCATGCCAAAAAAGCGGATCCGCTGCGTAATGGAAACGTCAAAGCTGTTATTGATGCAAAATACTCCCGCCAAAACAAATACAAGAAAAATGACTTCGGAAAAAGTGATGATCCATACGGTGGCCTGCGTCAGGTGAAACGGACTCAATCCCTCTAAATCTTCAAGCTTTGTCGACGGTTCATGCCGCCGGACGCGTGCATGGAGCTGTGCTTCATTCTCCGGAAAAAGCATTGTGGGATGAAACGCCCCCAAATACACTTTTTTGTATAATTCCTCTGATACTCCCAATAGTCCCCTGACCACTTCATGGCGATGCCACAAACCATCCCGGGTAAACCGCACGGCGACGTCATAGGTTCCATTCAAAACCTCTTCCCTTTCCCACCATGCATAAGCGCAATACACTAAATAAACCTCATGCGTTTCCTCATCGTGCCAATACTCCCCGTCATTTAGGGAAGCATCAAGCAAGTCATCCCCTGCTCCCCGCTCCCAAAATCCAACGATCTGATAGGATTTTTGTTCCCCCTCCTTCGAAGTCAGCGTGATCACGTCATCAAGCTTTAAGGGTTCTGCATATAATGCCTTTAGTTTCTTGTCGAGAACTATCTCGCCTTCCTTTTCCGGCAGTCTTCCCGAAGTTACGTTGACGGCCTGCGACGGGTGCCAGCTCTTTTCCGCCCCGCAGATCTTTATCACAAATTTTGTCACGGAATCCGTTTCCCGGTCTGCATCCGCATAACCTAGCGTTTTCGACAATGCCGTTTCTTCGATGCTTTGGTTATTCAGGAAATATTTTAGGTTTTCTTCCCTGACGCCATAAAATGTTTCATGCGCCGTCCCGTTCATGGATTTATAATATGCAATGGCCGTTGCGAGCGCCGTTGTTCCGATACAGCAAAGTACCATGATCATGGCCGTCGCCATGGCAACGCCAACGATTGTTACAATGGTCCTTGCCTGATTCTCTTTCAAGGAGCGGATGCAACATTTCCACAATACTTTCACCTTTCTTTTCCCCCGTCTGATTATTTCGTTTCCTTGGTGCCTGCGTCTCCCTGCTCCTCTTCCTCTCTTGCATTTCCGCTTTCCCGAAGCACGCCGTCCTCCATCACAAAAATGCGGTCTGCCTGCTTTGCAAGCTCTAAGTTATGCGTGATCATGATAATGGTCTGCTGATATTTCCGGTTGGATGCTTTTAAAAGCTCCATGATCTCATTGCCATTCTTAGTATCCAGATTTCCCGTAGGCTCATCCGCAAGTAAAATGGCAGGCCGCGTGATCAGGGCTCTTCCAATGGCAACCCGCTGTTGCTGCCCTCCGGACAATTCATTGGGCAAGTGTTTGCGCACTTTTTCCAGGCCCAAAATTCCGATCAGTTCCTCCAAACGTGCCTTGTCAACTTCCCGTCCGTCCAGCTCACAGGGCAACGTAATGTTTTCCTCCACGTTCAGTACGGGGATCAGATTGTAAAACTGATAAATAAGACCAACCTGTCTTCTCCGGAAAACGGCCAGCCTGTCATCATTCATGGCATAGATGTCCTCATTCTCTACAAACACCTTCCCGGAGGTCGGTCTGTCAACACCCCCAAGCATGTGCATCAGCGTGGACTTTCCGCTGCCCGAGCTCCCTACCACGGCTACAAAATCCCCTTTTCCCACCTGCATGCATGCGTTCTTCACCGCTTCCACGGCATTCTCGTTCTTCCCATAAGTCTTACAAAGATTCTCCGTCCTTAAGATTTCCATTGATAACCTCCCCTGATCTCCCTTTTGCTCTTCATTATTGCTCCACGCGTTTTCGGTACTGTTTTCCCGGTTTTGCATTCCAGATTTTTGCATTCCAGGTTTCGCATTCCCGGTTTTGCATTCCCGGTTTTGCATTCCAGGTTTTGCATTCCAGGTTTCGCATTCCAGGTTTTGCATTCCCGGTTTTGCATTCCCGGTCTCCCACTTTTCAAGTTTCATGATAACAGAGAAAAATGACGTTTCGGTGACATTTTGTAATTATCTCCGAAACGTCATTTGAATCTAAAACAGAATTCCCACGGGAATCTTCACAATGCACGCAAAAGTTTTCTTCTCCGGATCATATTTCAGCCGATATTTCCAACCATGTCTGTCTAATATGCTTGCGACAATGGCAAGCCCCATGCCGTTTCCCTGACCGGAGCGGCTTTCGTCTCCCCTTACAAAAGGGTCCCAGAGGTGCTTTAAAGAGCCTTTGTATTCCAAGTTCGTTTCATTTTCCACGCAAAACCCATGTTTTTCAAAGATGATCTGGACGGCTCCTTTTTCAGGCGTATAACGCATGGCATTGGTCACAAGGTTTTCCGCCATCTGTTTGAGCAAGGTTTCATCTCCTCTTGTCGAAAGCTGCCCCTCCATGCTAAGCATGACGCTCTGTTCTTCCATTTGTCCCTGATACTTTTCCAAAACTTCCTCAAAGATCTTACGAAGCTCCACGTCCTTACGTCTAAATTTTTTTCGTTCCAAATCAAGCTTCAATATCTCCAGATGATTCATGACTATGTCATTTACGTAAGCTATGCATTTTTGTATCTGCTCCGCATAATGCTCCCGCTTTTCATCATTTAGATGCTCCCTGAGATTATCCGCATATCCTCCCGCCGCCATAAGCGGAGTTTTTAAGTCATGGGCCATGGAATTCATCAGCATGATTGAGTACTCTCTCGTCATAAAGACATGCTTATTCTTTTCATAAGCAACGAAAGCCGTCATAAAAGCCAAAAGCATCAGGAAAACAGCCAGCGTCAATTCAAAAACTGCCACGGCTCTAAGATTATCCCTAAACAGATTGGAAATGCTCTGGTAAGCGCAGGCCTTGTACAGATGCCCCGAACCATCCTGAAAATAGGCCGTGCGTGCAAATATCATTTCTCCGTTTAAGAAATAAAGCAGCGGATTCCCCACGGACCATGCCTCTCCCATGTCGCCGATCCTTTTAAAAGGCGCGGTTTGTGTCCCCTGATGCGTCAAAACGGATTCATACGCCGTCGCAAAAAAGCTTTCATCCGGCGTCCAGGGCTCCTTGTCTCCATAGTAAGATTGCTTCTCACTTAAAAGCCGTTCCGGCGTCAGATTCAGGAATTCGTCAACTGCGTATTCCGTTTCGGGATCGATCCTGTGCCTTTGGTACGCATTCCCTTCCGGCGGATCAATTTCCACCGTTTCCAAATAATCATAGGTTTGTCTCGTTCCCCCGGCTATTTCCGTAGAGGAAACCAGGTTTAGAGACACCTTGGCAGGATAAAACTGATCCTTTTTAACGTAAATCTCCACCAATTTCCACTTCAGCCTTTTCCCCGTCCACGATGATCCCTGTTCCTCGTAACGCTTATTTTTGATTTCCTCCAGCTCCCGAAGAACGGGTTCCAGTTTAGCAATGGGGCAATATAACCGGTCATACTGATTTGCAAGATAAGTAGCATCTTTTACGTCGCCCAGATTCGTCTGTTTATTCTTATGTATCCATAAGGTTTCCACGTTCTCCTTCCACAGGCTGTCAAACATCACCTCATTTGTCTCAGCATCCAGAATAAATCCCACGCCCTTTCCAACGCCATTTAAATGCACTTCGCCAAGCCCATCGGTTGACACGCGATCTTCAAACATTGCAAAAGGCGTGATCCATTTTAGCGGCAGACCCATTATGCTTCCATAATCCCTGATCAAAGGATTTTCGGAACGAGAAACGTAATAGTCCCCGGCATAGCTCATGCCGCTGAGGGCATCCTTTATCTCCACCTCTGCATCCAACAGTTCTGCATCCTTCATGAGATACTGAATGGTTTCCATTCCTTCATAAAATCTTACGGTGCTTCTATGCTTTGCTGCAGTAAAAATGGTTCCGTAAGCTGCCTGCAGACAGAAGTAACTGATCAGTATCCATGCAATGATCATGAAACAGAAATGCCTTTTAAGAAAATGCCAATACTTTCTTTTAACGTATCTTTTCATAAGTCCCCTCCTTTCCGGGCTAAGGTCACTTTCTATTTGCCCGTGAGCTTATAGCCCTTGCCGTAGATTGTCCTGATTTGGGAATGGGCCGCACCTAAGCTCTTTCGGAGCTTTTTCACGTGATTGTCCACCGTACGGTCCGTTCCGTCATAATCCATGCCCCATACCAGTTCCAGTAAAACTTCCCTGGTAAAGATTTGATCGGGACGACGCATCAGCATGATCAGGAGATCATATTCCTTTGGGGTGAGATCGATTTTTTCTCCCTTTACAAACACTTCCCCGGCAGCAAGATCTGCCCGGATCAAACCGCAGGAAAGCACAGGCTTTTCACGATCCTTATCTGACCCATTTCCTTTTGTCCGGCGAAGGACGGCGCCTACCTTCGCGTAAAGTTCAGACATGAGAAATGGTTTGCAGACGTAATCATCACATCCCAGTTCATAACCCTTCAGCCGGTCCTCCTCCCGAACCCTGGCCGTGATCATAATAACGGGCGTATCCTTTTGCTTTCGCAGTTCGCGAAGGAGTGAGAAACCGCTCATTCCGGGCAGCATGACGTCAAGCAAAATCAGATCGAAGCTTTTCTCCTGCATCAGCTTTAAGCCTTCCTTTCCCGTGGATGCGCATTCCACTTCATAAGACTGCTCGCGGCCCTGCAGATAATCGCTGACCACTTCCCTGATCATTTCATCATCCTCTACCAACAAAATCCTACCCTTCAAGCTACTGCCCAGCCTTTCCCCAAAAAGGATACGTTCTCCTTCTATGCTTTTCATCATAAAAAGAAAACGTATCCAAAATATATCTTTTTTTATTTTTTTCCACGCTTTGCAGACGATTATTTCGTAACCTTGATCATGCAGCAAAACGTCTGCGTTTCCTTCTCATATTTTAAGAAATACTTCCAGCCATGTCTTTCCAAAACGTTTGCAACAATGGCAAACCCAAGTCCCGTCCCCTTGCCTCCCCGGCTTTCTTCCCCGCGTACAAAGGGTTCCCATAGTTTTTTTAGGTTTCCCTTCAGGGGAACTTCCGTCCTGTTTTGAAGGATTATGGTTTTTTTCTCGAATTGTAGTACGATCTCGCTGCCTTCCACTGCATAACGAATGCAGTTGGTGACGAGGTTATCTGCAGCCTTCTTTAGCATCTCCCCGTCTCCCTTCGCCCGCAATTCTCCCTGCACGTTCAAGGTGAGCTTTCTTTGCTCCATTTCTCCACCATGACGCGTAAATGCCTCTTCAAACAATTCTTTTAGGTTTATCTCCGTCTTAACAAGCTTTTGCAGTTTGGAA
>ONSO01000098.1 GCA_900320485.1 uncultured Lachnospiraceae bacterium
AAAAGACGGGGATCTGCTTCCTGTTTGCACAAAAGTACCATAGCGCCATGAAATACGTTGGCCCCATCCGAAAAGAGCTTGGCATCCGAACCATTTTTAACGTACTTGGGCCACTGACCAATCCGGCTTGCCCCTCCATGATCGTTTTGGGCGTATATGCTGAGAGTCTGCTGGAGCCTCTTGCGGAAGTACTATCCAATCTTGGGATCCAGCGGGGCATGGTAGTTTACGGAAAGGAAAAGCTGGACGAAATCTCGGCAGTGGGAGCAACGGCCATCTGCGAGATCGACCACGGCACGTTTAAGAGATACGAGATCACTCCGGAGGACGTAGGCCTTACACGTTGTGGCCGGCAGGAGCTTCTTGGCGGGACGCCTGCGGAGAATGCAGAGATCACAAAGTCCGTTCTTCGCGGCTATGAGAAGGGCGGCAAGCGCAGCACCGTTCTTATGAATGCGGGAGCGGCACTGTACCTTGCGGGAAAAGCGGATTCCATTAAAGAAGGCGTTGCGCTGGCAGCACAGATCATTGACAGCGGTGCGGCATACCGCAAGATGGAAGAATTTGTTAATGCGACCAACGCCTAAGGGCGGGAGGAGACGGAAGTGACAATCCTTGATACTATTGCGGAAAAGACGAGAGAGCGGATCGGGGAAGAAAAAAGAAGAGTTCCCTTTGCTGACTTAAAGGAGAAGGTTCGGGAAATCCTTGCGAGGGAGAATGCGGGGCTTGGGGATGGAGCAGGTGCCGGCAGACAAAGCTTTGAGGCTGCGTTGGCTAAAGAAGGCATGAGCTTTATCTGCGAGGTAAAGAAAGCCTCCCCCTCCAAGGGGATCATTGCAGAAGAATTCCCATACGCAGAAATTGCAAAGGCATACGAAAAAGCCGGTGCGGATGCAATCTCAGTGCTGACGGAGCCCTTCTATTTCCTTGGAAGCGATGAGTATCTCCGCGAGATCCGAAAGCAGGTGAGCATTCCGATCCTTCGAAAGGATTTTACGGTAGATGAATACATGATCTATCAGGCGAAGGAAATGGGAGCGGATGCAGTTCTTTTGATCTGCTCCATCCTCTCTAAGCTCCAGCTCTCCGAGTATCTGGGACTTACGAAAGAGCTTGGTCTGTCGGCCCTGGTGGAGACACATGACGATCATGAGATCGAGATGGCCCTTATGGCAGGCGCAAGGATCATTGGCGTAAACAACAGGAACCTTAAAGATTTTACGGTGGATGCCGGTAATTCCGCAAGACTTCGGGGGAGCGTTCCGAAGGACAGGATCTTCGTTTCGGAGAGCGGCATCAAGACAAGGAGCGACGTGGCAGGGCTTGAGGCGGCCGGCGTCAATGCCGTGCTTGTGGGAGAGACGCTGATGAGAAGTGAGGATAAGAAAGCAATGCTTGATGAGCTGGCGGGGCGAAGGTAAACATGGTTTTCAACCAAACGTAAAGGAACCGAAAAGGGGAGAAAAATGAAGATCAAGATCTGCGGACTTCGAAGAGAAGAGGACGTTGCTTATGCCAATGAGGTGAGGCCGGATTACGTGGGATTTATTCTAAGCGCCGGATTTCGCCGAAGCATCACGCGGGAAACGGCGAGAAATCTAAAAAGTAAATTAGATCCGGGCATTCTTGCCGTTGGCGTATTCGTGGATGAGGAGCCGGAAAAGATCACGGAGTATCTGGAGGAGAACGTCATTGACGTGGCACAGCTTCACGGCCGGGAGAGCGAAGAGGATATCTGCTATATTAAGGCGGTTACGGGTAAACCGGTGATCAAAGCACTGAAAATGAGCGAGGATCCACGGATGAACCGTTTCATGATCGAGGCCTGGCTGGATTCCGCAGCAGATTACTTACTTTTTGACAGCGGAATGGGAAGCGGAAAAACATTTGACTGGAATCTGCTGGATGAACTGATGCAAGACGTGGGAGGAGAGCTTCCAAAGCCATTTTTTATGGCAGGCGGACTTGCCACGGACAATCTTTCAGAGGTGGAAAGACGATGGCGGCCTTATGCGGCAGATTTAAGCAGTAGCGTAGAGACGGACGGCGTAAAGGATCTTGAAAAGATGCAAAAGGCCGTTTTGGCAGTAAGAGAACTTAACGATGGAAAGGAATAAAAAGATGAGCAAGGGAAGATATGGAATTCACGGCGGACAATACATTTCAGAGACGCTGATGAACGAGCTGATCCGTTTGGAGGAGGCTTATGAGCATTACAAAAATGATCCGGAATTTAATGCGGAGCTGTCAAAGCTTTTTAATGAGTATGCCGGAAGACCGTCCCTGTTATATTATGCGGAAAAGATGACAAAAGACCTTGGCGGTGCCAAGATCTACTTAAAGCGGGAGGACTTAAACCACACGGGATCCCATAAGATCAACAACGTACTGGGACAGGCACTTCTTGCAAAGAAGATGGGAAAGACAAGACTCATCGCAGAGACCGGGGCCGGTCAGCATGGCGTTGCAACGGCGACGGCGGCAGCCCTTCTTGGCATGGAGTGTGAGATCTTCATGGGAAAGGAAGATACGGACCGTCAGGCGCTTAACGTATATCGCATGGAGCTTCTTGGGGCAAAGGTTCATCCCGTTACCAGCGGAACCATGACCTTGAAGGATGCCGTAAATGAGACCATGCGGGAGTGGACCAACCGCGTGAATGACACCCATTACTGCCTGGGCTCCGTCATGGGACCGCATCCCTTTCCCATGATCGTGCGCGATTTCCAAAGCGTTATCAGCAAAGAGATCAAGGAGCAGATCCTTAAGGCGGAAGGAAAGCTTCCGGCAGCAGTCATAGCCTGCGTGGGAGGCGGCAGCAATGCCATGGGAGCCTTTTATAACTTTATCGAGGACAAGGACGTCAAACTCATCGGCTGTGAGGCGGCGGGAAAAGGCGTTGACACGGCGCTGACCGCGGCGACCATCGCCACGGGAAGCCTTGGCATCTTCCATGGCATGAAATCCTATTTCTGCCAAGATGAATATGGCCAGATCGCACCCGTATATTCCATCTCCGCGGGCCTCGATTACCCCGGCATTGGACCGGAGCATGCTTATCTTCACGATATCGGCCGCGCGCAGTACGTACCCGTAACGGACGATGAAGCGGTGGATGCCTTTGAATACCTTGCAAGAACGGAGGGCATTATCTGTGCCATCGAGAGCGCTCATGCCGTGGCCCATGCCTTGAAGATCGCAAAGGATTTCGGAAAGGACGAGTGCATCGTCATCAATATTTCCGGCAGGGGCGACAAGGACGTGGCAGCCATTGCGAGATATCGTGGCGTAGACATTCACGACTAACTATGGCGCGCGAAAAAGAAGGAGCCCTGGAAAGATGCTCACAATCGGAAAAATGATGGAGGAAAATGACATGCAGGCAGATCAGAAATTTGTAAATAATAAGATCCACAAGGCATTTGAAAATGGCAAGGCGTTTATCGCCTTTTTGACGGCGGGTGATCCCGACGCGGACAGCACCGTAAAGTACGTATTGGAGATGGAGAAGGCGGGAGCAGACCTTGTAGAGATCGGCATTCCCTTTTCAGATCCAACGGCTGAGGGCGTAGTTATTCAGGACGCGAACATCCGGGCGCTTAAAAATGGCATGACCACCGACGGCGTTTTTGAGATCGTGCGCCGCATTCGCGAAGTGAGTCAGATCCCCCTTTGCTTTATGACGTATTGCAACCCCGTGTTCCACTATGGCTACGACAGATTCTTTGCAAAATGTGAAGAGCTTGGCGTGGACGGCATTATCATCCCAGACCTTCCTTACGAAGAAAAAACGGAGGTGGAGGAGCCAGCCAATGCCCATGGCGTTGCACTGATCTCCATGATCGCCCCCACTTCGGAGGCCAGGATCCATACCGTGGCAAAGGAAGCCAAGGGATTCATCTATATTGTGAGCTCCATGGGAGTTACGGGCGTCCGCAGCGAGATCAAGACAGACCTTGCCTCCATTGTGGAGAGCATCCGCGAGGTGACGCAGGTACCCTGTGCCATCGGCTTTGGCATCAGTACTCCGGAGCAGGCAAGGAAGATGGCGAAGATTTCCGACGGCAGCATCGTCGGCAGCGCCATCGTAAAAATAATTGCCGCAAAAGGAAAGGATGCAGCGCAGGATCTGTACGATTACGTAAAGAGCATGAAAGATGCGATCAGCGCCTGCGGAAAGAATTGATTATTTCCGGGCGATTGATTATGCGATTGATGATCATGTTATACAGTCTGATCAAGTATTGAAGTAAATGATTTTTGGCCTTTGATGAAGCCGCAATTAGAGGATTTGCAGATTCCATTGACAGAGAGAGCCGGTCATTGTGTTGGGGAATCATTACGGCAATCATTCCGCTGATTGGGTTTTCGCTACGCATTGCAAGCAGGAAGATATTTTTCATGGCGGACGATGGTTTGACGAAAGTCAGGTCATCGCCTGTTTTAGTTAGCGGGAGAGGGATTGAAGAGAAAGAGAAAGCTGTTTAATTATGGGATTTATTGGCAAAAATGGAAACTAATGGTATTCTAATAAGTAACTACTTAAGCTACAAAGGAGAGACAGACTAAGTTTATGAAGAGAGTAATAAATGAAATAAAACAGGCTGAGGGAATGGTGAGGGAATCGTTAAGTTCCCGGACAGAAGAAAAAAAGAGTAATATTTTTCTTGTTGAAATTATTCTTATAATTCTTTTTATTGTCGTATTTTTTACAAGTAACAGTTATCCAATTCCCATGATTAAGATATTTTGGAAATGGGTTATGGTAGGGATTGGCGCTCTTATAATAGATGGCTTTATGATTAAGCTGTGGGAAAGCAAAGGACACTTAAAAGGATTTCGATGGATTTTTGGAATCACGATTATTGCCAACTTTCTGCTCTTGACGGTAATGAATATTCTGCTATGGATGGTGTCGAAACGTGACATAGACATGGATACCTTTCTAATGCCTTTTTATATTTTTATGGCTGATTTAGTTGCAATTTCAGCCATTACGTTTTTTGGCACATGCATCATGGCTGGATTAGAATGGTTCATAATGACACTATGCACAAAGAATCTGATGCCGGATGTACGTACAGTATCCTTTTTGCTGTTTATTATTTTCGTTAAAATTATTTTTTGGGTAGTCAATTATGTTATGTTTGCTGCTTTAAACTATAGGAAAAAAAGGAAGGTTGAAAAAGAAAAGCGAGAAACTTTGGAAGGCGCTGCCAAAAGAGAAGAAAAATTAGATATTTATCAGGTCGGTGAAACCATTGAAGAAAAGAAGGCGGCCATTAACAGCATATACAGCCATGCGTATGATTACATAAGGGCAATGGATAAGAAATTTCAGTTGTTATTATTGATTATTGCTTATTTTATTGCCGCAGTTTTTCCAACTTCCGTCGGGATGGAGGCATATGGTAATAATCAGGCGGCCTTTCTCAATGCCGTCACAATTATCACCCTGATAATGCTATTTTTGGACAAATCCAGAGATTGGGATATGAAAGCTGCGCGGAAGTAATAATATTATGTTGCAATGCCACCTATGAGAAACTTGTTAATTTTGGAGGCAGATAGCATGTGCATTATGATTCCGGGGAACTTCTTATGGTATCTGGATGGGATGAGAAAGAGGATGACAAGAGGGGACGTTATATTAAATAACGGGGGCGGCCAAAACGGTCGCCCTTGTTGCTTTTATGCTATACTAAAACATGATGAATTTGCCATGCTGAACATATGTATATTTAGCTTGACGGCATCTGCCTAAAAGACTATAATATTAGTCAAGTGGTAAGAAAACTAATGTAGTAAGCAATGCACGGGAAACTATGCGTCGCAAATCGCCAGAGCCTGTAAAATGGCAGTCAGTTTCAAAAGGCATGAGAGTAAGGCATCTAAAGATCCCGGAAGGGGCTTTGGGTGCTTTTTTATATTAAACCTGTGTTGGATGTTTATTTGTTTTGCTAAGGAGTAAGCATTGATGAATTCGGTTTGTAAAGAATTGTTCCGGGCTATTCATGAAGGAAAATGGCTAAAAATCGAATATCGTAATAAAGCTGGTGACGTTACCAACTATTGGATCGGGATAAAGTCCATTGACGTTGGCAAAAGAATGCTAGTGGTCGATGGCTTGCATTTGGGGATTTATTCTTTAGAAGAACTTAGAATATATATTGATTCCATTCAGACCGCCGTAATCATAGACGGCACTTATTGCCCAATCAATAAAGCGCTGGTTGATGATATCGCTTTGCACTCTGACAAATATAAAACGCTTTTTGACAATGTCGCAAATCTGAAGATTCTGAATTATCTTGAGATGTGCAACAAACTCGATACGACCCCATATTTTATTGAATATGAACTGATAAAGTTTTTAGATAGAGATTCATTTGGGGACAAAGAGTATACGCTTAATCGAGTACAGTTTGCCGAAATAGTTAGGAACTTTTCTATAAGGGCCGATAAGAAAAAGAACGCTACTCAGACTGGAAATATTCGAGTTAAACAGCTTGCAATGAACGTGTTAAGCATCAATACTAAGCGAGGGCTTTATCCGCTTGCGTACAGAAAACTGAATCTCGACGTGAAAGCAGCGAAAATGGTTCCTGAAGAAACGATTACGATTTGCGTCGAGTTCATGATAGATGGAACTCATAAAGAGAATATAAGAAAGTATCTCGATGGTGATGATTATGAGCTGCTTACAGATTACGAAAAAAACCAGGAACTAATTAAAAATGCGATTACGAAATATACTGCAGGAAAAGCAATCGTAGATGACATGCCGTATGTTATTGGAATTGGCAGGGACATCATAGTTGATCTTCATAAAGAATACCAGGCCATTGTAGAAATGTATGAAAAAAAGAATGTCACGTTTCCCGTCAAAGCATTTTTTGGAGATCTTCTGGAAAAACCACGAAGAATCAAAAGTTATCCGATAGCATTGGTGGATAATAAGATTAATCTCGATCAGCTTCTTTCAATAAACAAAGCAATGCAGTATCCAACCGCTTACATTCAGGGACCGCCCGGAACCGGAAAAACCAATACAATATTGAATACAATTGTGACTGCCTTCTTCAACGAACGAACAGTCCTATTTGTGTCTTATAATAATCATCCGATTAACGGAGTTTTTGACAAACTCCGCAACCTGAAATATAAAGATAAAACCATTCCGTTTCCTGTGCTTAGACTGGGGAATACGGATAAAGTAAAAGAAGCCTTACGTTATATGCGAGAACTCTATAATCAGGTTGAGTCGATCAATATTTTCGAAAAGACGCTTGATAAGCGAAAAGATAACCGTAAGGAACGAGCAAAGCAATTGACGGATCTTCTGAAGGTGTATGAAGATTATATAGATCTGAATGAAAGAAAAGAAACCTTAAACAGGCTTATAGAGTATCATGACGAAAGTGCTACGTCAGCTGCTCTGTTTCCATTTGAGATGGACCTTCAAGTAAGGCAAATGAAGCAGATCGATGATGCTATTTCAGCTAAGCCGAAGGTGACGGAAAGTGATGCATTAAAGCTTTTAGATAGAAATGAAGAAGAATTTTTACAGTATCTTTATTTTGTTTCGGCGAAATACGTAAAACGGCTCAAAGAAGAGAAATATGCTGAATTGAGAGATATCATCAACAATGAAGATGGTGACCTGGCAGTTCAGGCGCTTAATAAGTATATTTCTGAGTCAGATAACGTTAGAAAGCTCCAGAGAATTTTTCCGGTGATTATTACCACGTGTATTTCAGCGCATAGAATTGGAAAAGCAGAACCGCTATTTGACATGACTATAATGGACGAAGCGAGTCAATGCAATACTGCCATGTCATTGATCCCAATCATCAGGGGAGAGAACCTTATGTTGGTCGGCGACCCACAGCAGCTAAATCCGGTTATTTTACTTGATGAGTTTACCAACCGTCGTTTAATGAAAGAATATTGTGTTCCTGAGGAATATGATTATAGGACGAACTCAATATATAAGGTTTATCTTGCAAGTGATTCCGTCAGTGACGAAATTCTGTTGCACAACCATTATAGGTGTGATCCCAGGATAATTGGTTTTAATAATAAAAAATACTACAATTCATTACTAAACATTCAGGCGAAGGCAGGAACGGAGGATCCGCTGGTTTACGTCGAAATTGAGAATGCTGAACAAGCAATCAAGAATACGTCCGCATCTGAAACAAAAAGTATTGTAGAGTATGTTAAAGCAAATAAGGACAAAAATATCGGTATTATAACTCCTTTTGTAAATCAGAAAGAAATGATAGAGAAAGCTCTTAAAGAGCAAGGACTTACTAACATTGCATGCGGAACCGTTCATTCTTTTCAGGGAGATGAAAAGGATGTTGTCCTATTCTCTACGGCTATTGGAGCGAATACTCAGGTTGGAACGTATGAATGGCTGAAAAGCAATCGTGAATTGATAAATGTTGCTACTTCCAGAGCTAAGAATAAGCTGATTGTTTTGGCTGATTCCAACAATGTTGAGAGACTTCACGGCCAAAGTAGTTTGGATGATGATTTATATGAACTATTACAGTATGTTAAAGGTGAGGGCAAAACGATAGTAACGCCAAAGGCGACAAATTCACGCGCATTAGGCGTGAAACCTTTTAGTACAGAGACAGAAACGGCATTCCTGCAGAATCTTACGCATGCCTTGGAAAATATTTGGTTGACACAGTCAAAGTATGTTATTCATAAAGAGGTAGCTATTTCGCAAGTGTTTCAGGATAATGTCGGATTTGAAGGATTATTTTATACGGGACGTTTTGATTTCGTGGTATATGAAAAGTATAAAGACCGAGAAATTCCGGTATTGGCAATTGAACTTGATGGTAAGGAACATCTTGACGATGTCATGGTCCGCAGACGCGATGCTGAAAAAAATAAGATTTGCCGTGAGCATAATCTTCAGTTGATTCGTGTTGAAAACACTTATGCACGAAGATATAATTATATTAAAAGTATATTAATGAGCTATTTTGCCATAAAACATTAAACAGGTACTTTGCGCAGGCTATCAGATGAAAGACGTTGATAAAAAACACGTTGACGTTCCTTCGGTGGGGCAGGCGCTTTGAGGCCCCTTTTCCGCTGAAGCAGGACATTATGGTCTATGACGCGGCGCACTGTGGAGCATGAGGACGTCAAAATGTTGACGGACCTGAAAAATGAAATCGCGGAAGGCAAGGCGGAGGAAGTTTCATGCTGACATATCTTATGAAAATTACGGCATTAAGAATAAAGTAACGCCAATGGAAGTTTTTGTGAAATGGCTGAAGAACAAGAAAATGGAATGCGTTATAAGGTGGGGGACAACATATGTGAATCCAAGAACTTATATGATTATTGTCAAGGATGAAAAACATGCGAGGGAAATGGAGGAGAACTGTTTATGTTGTCTGTGAAGTCTGGCAAGCTTTTAAATACATACGTAAAAGACTATGTTGTCTTTGACCTGGAAACTACGGGGATCTCCACCGCGAAGGATGAGGTGGTGGAAATCTCTGCCGTGAAGGTTTTGAACGGAGAGGTGGTCAGTGAGTTTTCGATGTTGGTGAACCCCTGCATGCACATTCCGTTTTATGCAAGTGAGGTGAACGGCATCACGGATGACATGGTGGCGGGGGCGCCG
>ONSO01000099.1 GCA_900320485.1 uncultured Lachnospiraceae bacterium
CTCGTCCTGCCCTTTTCCGCGGAAGGATCCGGCAAAGGAATGGCAGACAAGAGGGACTTGGTATAGGGATGCAGTGGATGCGCAAAAAGCTCATCAGAGGTTGCAAGCTCTACCAGATTACCAAAGTACATAACGCCGATCCTGTCGGAAAAATACTTTACGACGGACAGGTCATGGGCGATGAACATGATGGTAAGGCCCATGGAATGTCTCAGGTCTTTCAAAAGATTGATGACCTGCGCGCGAATGGATACGTCCAACGCCGAAATGGGCTCGTCCGCAATGATCATCTCCGGCTGCATGATGATGGAACGCGCAATGCCGATACGCTGTCTCTGGCCGCCGGAAAACTCATGAGGATAGCGGTCTGCATGCTCCCGCACAAGTCCTACGGTCTCCAAAATGTCGAATACCTTCTGCTCAATGAGCTTCTTATCCTTGATGCCCTGAATCACCAGGCCCTCTGAAATGATCTCGCGCACGGTCATTCTGGGATCCAGAGATGCAACGGGATCCTGATAGATCATCTGAATGTTGGTGGCAAGCTTACTGCCGCGGGCTTTTTTGTGATCGCGGACTGCACTCTTGATCTCTTCCTTAAGTGCGGCGATCCTCTCATTCTTCTTCGCGATCTCCGCCTCATAATTTGCGGGATGCTCCTTGGACAGCTTGGCGATCTCCGCCTTTAACGTCTTGATCTCATCCTTGTAGGATTTTGTTCCTGCCACGATTCTCTGACCCTTGAAGTACACGTTTCCGCTGGTGGCGTCATAAAGGCGGATGATGGTCCGGCCCGTGGTGGTCTTGCCGCATCCGGACTCTCCCACCAGTCCAAAAACTTCTCCCTTCTTTACGTCGAAGGAAACGTCGTTCACGGCCTTCTTAACATAATTGCCCTTGCCAAAGTACATGCAAAGATGCTCCACCTTCAGAATGGTCTCATCGCTCACGGTGGACTTTTCAGTAGACTTTACTTCGGTCTTTTCGGTAGTCTTTTCCACGGTCTTTACCGCCTTGGCAGGCTCCGCATTTTTCTTACTCTTGCCCATTTTTCCCATCCTTTCCGTTCTTTTGCATCTTTGTGATCCTCTGCATTACGATGGCAGGAGGATCCAGCTTCGGAGCATTTGGATGAAGCAGCCAGGTTGCCGCATAGTGGGTATCACTGATCCGGAACATGGGCGGCTGCTGCTCGAAATCAATCTCCAGGGCGTACTTGTTACGATCTGCAAAAGCATCGCCCACGGGAGGATAGATCATGTTAGGAGGCGTACCGGGGATGGATTCCAGCTTCTCCTTGGTATCCAGATCCGGAACGGAGGACAAAAGCGCCCAGGTATAGGGATGCGCAGGTCTGTAGAAAATGTCTTCCACGGTACCATGCTCTACGATCTTACCCGCATACATAACGGCCACGCGATCCGCCATGTTCGCCACAACGCCAAGGTCATGGGTGATAAAGATGACGGAAAGGTTTCTCTCTTTTTTCAGGTTATTGATCAGCTCCAGGATCTGGGCCTGAATTGTTACGTCAAGTGCGGTGGTGGGCTCATCACAGATCAGCACGTCGGGATCCGCCGTCAGGGCGATGGCGATAACGATACGCTGTCTCATTCCGCCGGAAAACTCGAAGGGATACTGCGTAAACCTTCTTCTGGGCTCGTCTATGCCAACGCTCTCCATCAGCTTGATTGCTCTCTCCCTTGCAAAGGAGTGGCTGATCTTATATACGGACTGCGCTGCGCATTCCTTCAGGTAATCCACGATCTGGGCAGTTCTTTCAGCAAAATCAGCTTCCGCGTTCTGCTTCAGCTTTGCGCGAAGGTGGTCGATCATCTCCTGAAGAATGTCGGTCACGCCCTGTCTTGCCGCATCCACGTCCACGTAGCTGGCGGGAACGACCTCCCAACCGGGTTCCTTCCCCTTTGCCTTAATGGCTTCATACTTCTTTGTCTGTGCTTCAAAACGCTTTTTCTCCGCCTCATTCTTGGGAATTGCGGTAAAATACAGATCCATGGCGTAATCCATGGAGGTGGCAAAGGTATGCATTACGCTGTCCAGTTCAACCTCCAGGGGGTCAATGCCCTTGCGCACGGCTGCCTTTAAAAGCACCGCATCCTTCTGACAGGAAGCCTTATCCAGCTCTTTTTTAAACGCCGGAAACTTTTCCTCAAACAGCTTTAATGCCTCTGAGCGGCCCTTGTCCGTCTGCTCTGCACTGTAACGGACTGCCTTCTCGATCCTTCCAAGGAATCCCTGCAAAAACTGGCTCTGCAACTTTTCATTGCAGATCTTGTTCACGTCTTTCACGGATGCCTGCGGTATGTTGCCCTCAACGTAGGTCAGATAATATCCCAATGCGAAGGTATCGGGCGTAGGGAAGGTAATGGCTTCGTCTGCCGCCTTCTGCAGCGTTGTCAAAAGCTCCAGAACCTTCTTGAAATCCTTGTTTTTCTTGCCCTCCTGCCAGGCTGCGGAAAGCTCCTCCGCTGCCTTCAGGGTCTCCTTCTCTTTCTCACGGATCACGAAATACGTGCAGGCTCCCTTGGCTGCGCGAACGGCCTCCTTCAGATCAGCGGGAACGCTTGCAAGGGCATTCTTCTGGATCTGAAGCTTCAGGTTTGCGGTCAAAGAGCTCAGCTCCTTCGCATAATCCAAGCCATTCTGATATTCGCTCTCCAGCTCGCAGTGCTTTTCTTCAAACTTCTTAAACTTTGCAAGATCCTCACGGATGGCTGCGCCTTCGCCAACGGCATCCATGTTTCTTTCCAGAGCCTTGAACATTTTATCCATGTTCGCCTTGCTCTCTCTTCTGGCTGCCTTGTTCTTTAAGATCATGGCCTCCGTCAGCTGTTTGCCCACTTTCATGATGGGATTCAAGCTGGACAGGGGATCCTGGAATACCATGGCGATCTTGTCGCCGCGGATCTTATGGAACTCCTCCTCGGAAATCTTCAGAAGATCCTTGTCACCATAGAGGATCTTACCGCCTTCCACAATGGCGTTATTTGCAAGAATGCCCATGATGGCACGGCTGGTCACGGACTTACCGGAACCGGACTCACCAACGATGGCTAAAGTCTCTCCCTTGTACAGGTCAAAACTGATGTTTCGGACTGCCTGAAGCTTGCCGGACGCCGTATGAAAGGATATTACCAAGTTTTGTACTCTTAATTTCGATTCCATTATTCGTCAGCTCCTCTCAGGGAAGGATTTAAGGCATCTCTCAGGCCGTTGCCAAACAGGTTAAATGCGATCTCCAAAAGTGCAATGTATGCTGCAGGGAACATCAACATGTGAGGGTAAGTGGAAAGATATGACTCACCCTGGGAAAGAATGGTTCCCATGGATACGATGTTGGACGTCTGGAAGCTTACAATGCCAAGGTAGGACAGGATGATCTCCGAACTGATGACGCCGGGTATGATCAGGATCGTACCGGTGACAATGGTTCCCAGGGAGTTCGGCAAAATGTGCCGGAAGATCAGGCGCTTGTCACTGGCGCCCAGGGTTCTTGCAGCCAGCACGTACTCCTGGCCCTTAAAACGATAGAACTGGGTTCTGACGCGTCCCGCAATGCCTACCCAGTCTGCATACACAAAGGAGATCCAAAGGCACCACATGGGACCCACGTATTTCAGCAGATGCATGTTTACCAGCGTTGCAACGACAATGAACGGAACGGAGGAAATGATCTCCGCGATACGCTCCATGATCAGATCGGCCACGCTTCCGTAGTAACCTTCGATGGCACCGTAGATCAGGCCAAAAGGAATAATGAAGATCACGACGGAGATGGAGATCAGGAAGGAGATCCTTGCGCCCACCGCCATACATACAAACAGATCCTGACCGTCCTGGTTTGTTCCGAAGATATGCTCGGAATAGAAACCGTTCTGGTACTTGTAATACTCCTTGTAAAGCACTCTCAGACGATATCCGGACTGGTTCTTTACGGCGTATACGTACCACGCGTCACCGTTCTCGCCGCCATTGTCCGAAGCAAGCTTTATGCTGTCATAACGGCCGGAGTTCTCCTTCTTGGAAGTCCTGTAGGCCGGAACGAAAATGGGATCTCCGTTCTCATCATGATGTGCGGACATGCCTGCCGTGGAGGCGGATTCGTCAGCCAGCTCATACCAAAGGTTGGCGCCGTTCACCGCAAGGAAATTGGTCTTGTAGTTTGCGGGAATGGGGTATGCCACCTGGATACCGGTCTTGTTCTGGTACTCCTTCAGTGCATTGTATTCATTCTCGGAAAGGTCTACGTAGACAAAGCCTACCTTCTCGTAATAGTCCACGTTGATGGTATAGAAAGGCTTACCCGTGTTCTCGTCCATGGTAACGTTTTTTACTTTCTTAACGGAAGTGCTGCCGTACTCCACGCCGATGGACTTGTAATAGTCATAGCCTGCCTGAGGCTCTCGGCGCTCGTTACAGCCATCCATTCCAAGGAAGGCGAGCGGGCCGAACTTTGGCGGTGCCAGCTTGTAATAACCGTCACGGAAGGAAACGTCATAGTGAGAAACAAAGGGCACGATCAACGCAAATAAGAACAGGGCCAGCAAAATGTAGGCAGCCACCACGGAGGATTTGTTCTTTCCAAATCTGCGCATGGCGTCCCTAAAATAACCTACCGGCTTTGTATATAATTTCTTGTCATGGATCTTTTCATTCTCCCGTCTGGCAAAGGCGAACTTTTCCGCTGGGATCTCAGGATATGCATTCTTGTTTTCCATGGTCATCACCTCTCTCCCATCTTGATCCGGGGATCAATAAATCCATAGCTTAGATCAACCACAATGGTTCCCACCAGACTGATCAGGGTGTAGAACATTGCCAGGGCAAGATAGAAATTATAGTCACGAAGAACCACGGAATTCAGGAACAGGGCGCCAACACCGGGAATGGAGAAAATCTTCTCGATGATCAGGGATCCGCTCATGATGCTGATGAATTCTCCAAGGATCATGGGAAGAATGGGCACCATGGCATTTCGAAGCGCATGTCTTATCACGGCCTGTCGCTTGGTCAGTCCCTTGGTTCTTGCAAGGAGAAGGTACTCGCTGGTCAGCACCTCGGAAAGCTCCGCTCTGGTAAATCTGGTCAGGCCTGCGATCGTACCAAATCCCATGGACAGCACTGCCGGGAACATGGACTTAAACATGGCCCAGCTCACAAAAGGCGTAGCCTCCTTGGAGGCCACCGTCAGGGAA
The DNA here is from genome assembly GCA_900320485.1 of uncultured Lachnospiraceae bacterium. Classification (GTDB taxonomy): domain Bacteria; phylum Bacillota; class Clostridia; order Lachnospirales; family Lachnospiraceae; genus Acetatifactor. Next base: position 5,217 of record ONSO01000099.1, read on the forward strand.
AACCACCCCGTCTTAAAGCAAAGGAGATACTGTACGATGAATGCGTATACAAAGCTGGGTACGGAAATAAAGAACATTACGGCAGTGGAGATAAAGTGATCCTGCCACTTGTTCTTCTTTAACGCCGCGTAAATTCCAAACAAAATGCCAAGGGGAACCGACAGCAGAATGGAGTACAGGTTCACCATAACGGTATAAGGGAGTTTTTGCAGAATGATGGTGGAAACCTCCTGACCGGAGTAAATCTGCTCGCCCAGGCCAAAATCACCGTGAAGGATCACGTTTTTCCAGAAGAGATAATACTGAACAAGAATGGGCTTGTTATAACCCATGGCTTCACGCCTTGCCAGGATCAGATTTACGTCACGCCCCATCTCCTTCACGGCAGGCAGGGGTAACAGTTTGATCAGCACGAAACAAATGGTCGTGATGATAAAAAACGTCATGATCATGAGCAGGATTCTCTTAATCACGTATTTCAGCATTCGCATAAGTGTAATCTCCCTTAGGTATTTTAAACTGACTTATCGCCCACAGGCGAAGAGCTCTCCCCCTCGCCTACAGGCGATAAGTCACAGACCGGGTTTCCCCTGGCCTGTGACTGATCATTATGATAAAGATCAAAATCGAAGCAAATTAGTAAGTAAGACTGTTTCTTACGCCTTCCCAAGCTTCATCGTCATAATTATAGGTGTAGAAACGCATTCCGCCAAAGTCGATCAAGTCGATGTACTGCTTAACGGGATAGTCACCCTTCTGGGATACCAGGCTGCCGGTGTTACGATAGTAAACGGGAGTCGTGGTAAAGAAGGAAAGGTAAGCGTACTCCATCTTACCGAAGATCTTAGCCTTGGTCTCGGAATCATACTCAGCAAACGTTGCAAGGATGTTGGAGTTGTCTTCAGACTTGATCTTTACGTTAACGTCGCCGTTTGCCCAAAGTGCCCAGTTCTGAAGGCTGGTGGTGTAGTTCAGGCCGTCCAGCTTCATGGTCAGCTTCACTGCACTGGTATCAAAACCGTACTCCATCTGCTGTCCGCTTCCGTCGGATGCGTCACAGTAGCACTGATACAGCATGGTCCAGGGAGAATAGGTTGCACCGCCCCAGGTGGTGAAGATCATGTCTGCGCCGCCGGAGTAGTTGGTCTCGTAGTAGTCAGCGTCAACGGTCATCTTCAGGGTAACCTTGCCCTCAAATCCGCTGCCCTTAACGGCAGTCTCAAGAGCGCCCTTTAAGTAGTTGAACATCTGAACGTAAACGTCATCGCCCTGATATACGCGAAGCTCGATCTCAACGTTGGAGCTTCCGTCATACAGACCGCTTGCGATACACTCGTCATATGCCTGCTTCATCAGCTTCTGGGCAAGCTCAACGTCATAACCGGTAATTGCCTCATAAGCCTCGTCAAGGTCATCATAGTCGCCGTCTTCGCCATAGGTCAGGCCATAGAGATGAACCAGGGCTTCCTTACCGCCCTCAGCATCACGATAGGTCTCACCGGTAAAGGGATCATATACGTACAGATAGTTCAGAAGGCCGAAACCTGCGGAACCTGCTGCAGTATAGGAGGTAGCAAACTTATTTCTGTCGATTGCCAGGGAGAATGCCTTTCTGAAGGTAGGATTGCACATGATCTGCGTTCCTCTCTCCGTGGTCTTGGTAAGGTCAGTGTTGAAGGACAGCTTCGTGGTGTAGGACTGAGGGGTGTATCTGATGTAATCGCTGGAGCCATAGGTTGCCATGTCAGCAGCCACAAGGCTTACGTTGTCGATCTCACCCTTCTGGAATGCCAGCAGTGCGGTTGCCTGCTCGCCGATAACCTGCGTGGAGATCACGTCGGTCTGATACTGTCCTTTGTGCTTGTTGTCCTTGTATCCGTACCAGTTGTTGTTTCTCTCGAAGGTCATCTGCTTGTCCAACTCAAAGTATGCAAGACGATAAGGACCGTAGGATACGGTGGTCTCAGCGTTGGTGCAGTAGTTGGTGGTAACGCTTGCAATGTCAGCGGAACCTGCACTTACCTTTGCTCCGTTGGAATCAAAGTAGGTCTTGCAGGACTCCCACAGCTCGGGATATACGAGATAGGTGGAGCTCAGGTTGTAAGGTACGTAGTACTCCCACTGGTCAATGGGGTTGGTAGTAATAAATACCAGCTCGTAGTCGCCGGTCTTTACGATGCCGACCTTGTCAAAGCTCATGCCATCCTCAAAGCTCTCCAGCGTACCAAGGTACTGCTCGGAGTAAGACTCATAAGGGCAGCCTGCGCCAAGGTAGGTCTCATACAGATACTTAGCGGAAACGTAATCCTCGTCCTGTCCCTCGGGAACGGCCTCGTCACGGATCTGGGTATCATCGGTCACGGGTGCATAGGTGGAACCGTCTTCCTTTGCAACGCCCCAGAAGGAAAGGTCAACGTACAGAGTGGAAGGATCTCCGCCTGCAGCGATCCAGTCACTGATGGGCTCGCCAATGGCGGTAAACGCCTCGCTGCCCTGATAGAAATAAGCCTTTGCGCCATAAATCTCAAAATCGCCTGCGTACAGGGAATCTGCACGTCTGTTCAGCATTACGGGATCCAGCAGTTCCTTGTAAGAATACATGTAGCTGTCTGCGTTGATGGGGGTGCCATCCTCCCAGCATGCATCGGGATTCAGCTTGATCTTGAATGCCTTTGCCTTCTCGCCGGACTTAATGCCGTACTGGCCAACAAAATCAGCCGTTACGTCCTCGGGAAGCGCTGCTGCCATTTCACAGGTGATCGCCCAGCTGTCCTTGGTGGAATTCAGCACGAAATCATAGAATCCGGAGCTGACAAATCCAAGAACGTAGGAATCATCGTTGGTCTCCCAAGTATGGGTGGACCACTTCATGTTGGTCATGCCTGCCATGTAATCATGGAAGGTGTATACCTTGGGATCGGTATAGTCCTTACCAGCCTCACCGGCATATACGGAATAATTCAGGGTACCTGAGCCGGCGCTTCCAAGCTTCGTGGTTGCGCTGCCTGCATAAACGGTGTTGTTTGCGTAGTCAACGGTCCACTCTTCAGAATCATCCGCTGCCGTCGCGGGTTCATTTCCGGCTTCGGAGGTGCTCTCCGTCACCGCGCTGCTGCTGCTGGTCTCACTGGATCCGGTGCTCTCGCTGCCTGCCTGATTGTTACAGGAAGCAAGGCTCAGGATCATTGCGGAAGCAAGCAGTATGCTTAATGCTTTCTTCTTCATAATCTTCTTCACCTACTCCTCTCGATTAGATAGATTGTTGATTTGCGCTTTTCCCGGATAACGGCCGCTCAGCGTCCCAATTTGAAAAAGATATTCAACAAGTTGCTGTGTTAACACTTCACCCCGCTAAAATATCCTGCAAAATAAAAATGGCATTGAACTCCCTAAAGCTCAAGCGGGACATCCAATGCAGGCAGCCAATATTCAGTTACTCACGCATACGACACATATATTATAGATGGGAAACGGAAAAATGTCAATCATTTCCGCATAAGGTTTCAAAACGTGACAAACGCAAAAAAACAGGGAACCTTCTTAAGGATTCCCTGTTTCAAAGTGGAAACTCACTTCACGTGTTTCTCCCCCGCCTGCACCACGTCAACCACCGTCAATACACCATCCGTGACGGAAAACCGAATGTCCCGTCCGGCAAATTCCAGCCCGCAGACGTAATTCTCCTTCTTCTGATAAGCCGCCCTGGGATCCTGCTTTAGAACTGCAATGGCTGCCATGCGTTTCTCCTCCGGAACCATTTGAAGGAGCTCTTCCGGAAACAAGACGCTGATCCCGTCATTTTTATGTTCCTGTCCAAAGCCACCTCTTGCGTCAGCCACGGCATCCGCATAGGGCAGATACGGCTTTATGTCATAAATGGGGGTGCCGTCCATTAGATCTGCCCCCGCTACAAGAATCGACGGTCCCTGATCTCCCTCCGTGAGGACCTTCAGGAGCCTTACGCAGGAAAGCCCCAGGGGATTAGGCCGGAAGGGCGACCTGGTGGCAAACACGCCGCGTTTTTCCTTGCCTCCCAGTCTGGGAGGATGCACCGTAGCTGCCCAGTTTTCCCGCCTGACCTCGGAGAAATCCGCGCTATGATCTTTAATTGTCTGCCCTCTTCCCTTTCCCGCATAAAACGTTCCCCATCCCTTTCCGGCAGCCCTCCCCGCCGCACTGCCATGGTGCTTTCTCCCGGCACCCCCCTGCCGCCACGTCCGCAGATACTGAAAAACCCCTGAGAACCATTTATTCTCAGGGGCTTCCTCATTTTTACGAGCTGCTGACCGGAATCGAACCGGTGACCTCCACATTACCAATGTGACGCTCTACCGACTGAGCCACAGCAGCATTTGGACTTGCTTTCGCAATCACCGTGTACCATCTTAACAAATGTTTTCGATTCTGTCAATACCAAATTTCACTTTTTTCAATTACTTTTTTTAATTCCCGTTTATGATCTCCTCAATCTCCTTTTTGCGCTTTCTGCGTGTCCTTCCGTCCTTTCCCCTGGCAAATACGTCATAAACGCAGGGGATCACGACCAGAGTCAAAATGGTACCGTATAATAGACCGCCGATGGTAACGATGGCCATGGGCTTACCCATGGCAGAGCCCATGTCATTGGAAAATACCATGGTAGACAGCGCAAGGATGGTGGTCAGGGCCGTCATGAGCACGGGACGGAGTCTGGTCTTGCCTGCGGTCAGAATGGCCTCGCGGCGCTCCATGCCGCCCTCACGCAGCTGATTCATGTAGTCAATGAGCACGATTCCGTTATTAACGATAATTCCCGAGAGCATGACAAAGCCGATCATGGCTACCACGCTGATCTCACTGTGCGAGAAATACAGTCCAAGGAAGCCTCCCGTAAAGGCCAGCGGAATGGTAAACATAATGATAAAGGGCGAGAGCAGGGACTGGAACTGCGCCACCATGATCAGATACATAAATACCACTGCCAAAAGAAGCATTAAAAGAAGCTGCTCCATCGCATCATTAATGGTCTCATTCTCACCGGAAAATACAAGGCGGCACCCTTCCGGCATCTGATAATCCTTCAGCTTCGATTCCACGACAGTAGCCACTTTGCCGATGTTGTATCCTTCCGCGATCTCTGCCGTCACGGCTATGTATCTTGTCTGATCCGCACGGTTAATGGAATCCAGGGATTTCTCATCCTCAAACTCCGCGATCTCCGACAGCTTTACCGTCACCGGCGCCTGGTTCTCCCCGGTACCCGTGATCTCAAGCTCCTTTATAAGCTCGCGGGTCATGGAATCATCACTGTCGCTGGATACGTAAACGCTGTAATCCTGATCCTGGCCGGAAAGAACCGTGGAGGCATTCGCCGCCGCCACCTTCTCCATTACCTGCGCAAATACCTGTGCAACGGTCAATCCATACTTCACCGCCGCTTCCTTCTTCACGTGGATGCGCAGCTCCGTCCCGGACTCCGCCAGGCCGTCGGAAACGTTGGCCGTTCCTTCCACGCTCTCCACGATCCCTGCAACCTCCTTAGCCACCCGGCGCAGGGTATCCAGATCACGGCCGCGCACCTGAACGTTGATGCCGCTGCCGCCTAAGGCAGACATATCCATGCTGGAGGTTTCCACCGTGATCTCCGCAGGGAGGTCCTCCGTCTTTTGCATGATCTCCTCTGCCATCTCGTCGTTGCTTACTTTTTTATCTTCCCTTGTCACCACGTAAATGGTGGCCGCGTTGGTACTTCCGCCGCCTCCCATCAGTCCCATGACGGATGCCCCGGAGCTTGTCATCGCGCCTACGTCCGTAACGTCATCCATGGCAAGGAGCATCTCCACGACCTGATTTGTCACCTCGGCCGTCTCCGCCAGGGTTGCCGTGTCATCCAGCGTTACGTTGACCGTCATCTGCGTGGAATCCATCTGTGGCATGAATGCCGTTCCGTTGGAGTATGCCGCATAAGCGCTCACTCCCAAAAGAGCAATGACAAGAAGGAATACCAGCGGCTTTACCTTCAATGCACCGGCAAGCACCTTGCCATAGCCCTTGATCATCCATTCAAAGAATTTCGTCTCCTTCTTCATGCTTGAGCCCGTCAGTACCTTGGAGGCCATGGCAGGAACCACCGTCAGCGCCACGATCAGGCTGGCAAACAGGGAATAGGCTATGGTCAGGCCCATGTCCACAAAGAGCTGCCTTGTAATGCCTTCCGTAAACACGATGGGCAGGAATACGCAGACCGTAGTCAGCGTGGATGCCAGAATGGCCCCCGCCACTTCCTTAGAACCTTCTATCGCCGCATCCCGCATGGACGCGCCCTCTCCGCGCATCCGGTAAATGTTTTCGATCACCACGATGGAGTTATCCACCAGCATGCCTATGCCCAGTGCAAGACCGGATAGGGAGATCACGTTCAGCGTCACCCCGGAGAAGTACATGCAGACAATGGCCGTCACAAGGCTGATGGGGATGGAAAAGGCAACGATCATGGTAGGTCTTAAGTCGCGCAGGAACAACAGCAGGATCAAAATTGCAAGACCCGCGCCAACCAAGATGTTACTGATAATGGAATCCATGACAAGATCAATGTAGATTCCCTGATCCATCAGCGTGATAAAATGCAGATCGGGGTCCGCCTTCATCATGCTTTCAAACTTTGCCGTCAGACGGTCGGACACGTCACCGGTGGAATATCCCGTCTGCTTCTGCAGGGAAAGCATCACGCCGGCGCTTCCGTTTACGTTGGTATAAATGCTGTCGGAATTATCCGCATAGAAAACGTCCGCCACGTCCCCTAAGGTGACGTAGTCCATGCCCTCCATGTGCATGTCAATGAGGGGAAGCGCCAAAAGCTCTTCCACGGACTCCGGCTTATCACCCACGCGGATCAGATAGGAGACGCCCTCCTCCGTCACGTAACCTGCCGGCATGGAAAAGTTCTGGGCCGTAAGCAGTCCTTCAATGGTGGAAACCTTTAGTATGTTCTTTACGTCTGCCTGCTCGTAGGCTGACTCCCTTGCCTCCTCCAGCTGCTTTTCGCCCTGCTCCAGCTGCTCCAATGCTTGGTCCAACTGCTCCTGGCCGGTCTTTAACTGCTGCTCCGCCTGCTCCAGCTGGGTTTTTCCAAGCTCCATCTGATACTCTCCCAGGGAAATGCCTGCGGAGGCATTCGCAAATTCAATGGCTGCGGTAAGCTCGCCTTTTTCCACGGCCTCAAGTCCCTGATTCACCGTCTTTAGGTTGGAATCCAGCGTTCCCACCGTGGAATTGATGGTGTTCTGCAAAGTCTGCAGCGTATTTTTCAGCTCTGCAAGAAGTGTCTCCGGCTCATCGTTTGGATCTACCTTCTCCAGGCGCTCCAGCGCTTCCTTTAAGGCTGCGTTATTCTCTGCCGCATCCTTCAGAAACTGGTTTTCCAGGATCTGCTCCCGCAGGGCCATCAATGCCTTCCAGATCTCATGACGGACGTCGATTTCCTCCTGCTCCTTGTCTCCGGAGGTCTCTCCCGTGCCGTTGCCGGCTTCTGCGCCACTTTCTCCGCTGTCTGATCCCGCGCCCCCTTCGCCACTGCCGCTTTCTCCGCTGCCGGAACCTTCACCGCCTTCGCCGCTCTCTCCGTTGCCTGATCCTGCGCCTTCTTCGCCACTGCCTGATCCTGCGCCTTCTTCGCCACTGCCGCTTTCTTCGCCGCCATTTTCCAAGAGCTTTTCCACGTTCTCGCGCACCGTGTCACGCACCGTATCGCGGAACTTATCCAAACGCTTTTCCAGATCCGTCAGCTGAGTCATCATGGGATCCACCACGCCCTTTGCCATGGTCATGGTGATCTTCGTCGCCTCCAGCTGGGTCTTCGCCGTCATCAGCATGGATTTTGTGGAAGCAAGCTGCGCCAGGGTCTCTTCCTGTTTTTTCGCCAGTTCCTGCTTTCCCTCTTCCAACTGCTGTTTTCCGTCAATGAGTCCCTGCTTTCCGTCAAGGATCCCCTTTTTACCGTCCTGCAGCTCCTTCTGGCCATCCTCGATCTTCTGTCGGCCGTCCGCCAGCTCCTTCTCCGCGTCCGCCATCTTCTTGTCAATGGCCGCCCGGATCTTCTCATTCATCTGATCCACCTTTTCCTGGCGGATCACCACGTGCACGCTCTTTTCCAAAAGTCCCGTCGCGGATGCGGAAGCCACGCCCTCTATACTCTCCAGAGCCGGCATTACCTGATCCTGCACGTACTCGCTGATCTGTGCGTTGTCCATGCCGTCCACGCCCACGGCCGCGATCATGACGGGAAGCATGTTGGGATTTAACTTAATGATCATGGGATTACCCACGGCATCATCCCAGGAAGCCTTGATCTGATCCAGCTTTTCCCGGATCTCCAGGGAAATGGTATCCATGTTGGTGGATTGGGCAAATTCCAAAATGACCATGGAATAACTCTCGGATGAAACAGACTGTATGCTCTCGATGTTGCTTACCGTCGCCATCCCGGCCTCCACCGGCTGGGTCACCGTCATCTCCACGCTCTCCGGACTGGCTCCGGGATACGTGGTCACGACGATCACGTAGGGAAGGCTGATGTTTGGCAAAAGGTCCGTGGTGGTCTTTGTAAAGGACACAATGCCAAGCACAATGGCCAGCACCACGCCCACAAGCACGGTATATGGTTTTTTTACGCTAAAACCCGACATGATAAATCCTCCAACTGATCGCGGCTTTCCTTTCCCTTATAGGCGGTGCCGCCCCGCTCTTTCTCACAAAATCGTCTTCAACTCAGAATACCACGTACCAATCCCCGCTTACAATATCATAAATCTGTTAAAAGTCTAAAATTTATATTAAAAAAATGGCCAAAACGGCCATTTTTTTTGATAACGTGCATTTTTTTCATTTCAGGACTTTTTTCAGCTTCCCCTTGAGCCTCTGCAAGGCATTGTCAGTGGATTTTTCGTTCTTCCCAAGGATCCTTGCGATCTGCGACGTAGGCATGTGGGTCAGATAAAGGTCCAACACCTGCTTTTCAAAAGGACTCAGGGACTCTTCAATGGTCTTCTCCATCTCCTCGAGCCTCTCCCTGCTTAAGATCAGGCTCTCAGGATCAGAACCTGCGCCGTCCGCAAGGGCTTCCAGCAAAATCCTGCCCTCCCCTTCACCAGCCTCATCCACCTGACTGTAAAGAGAAACGGCCTCATTCAGGGGCCAGTGCTTCTTTCTTCTTGAAGCCTGTACTGCCGTATAGATCTGGCGGTTGATGCAAAGCTCCGCAAAAGTAAAAAAGCTCGCATCCCGCCCGGAGTCATAATCCCGCACCGCCTTAAACAGTCCGATCATTCCTTCCTGGATCAGATCCTCCGTGTCCCCGCCCAGAATGAACATGGACCTGGCCCCTTTGCGCACAAGATTCTTATACTTATCGCAAAGATACTCCGTGATCTGCGTCTCCCCCGCCCGCAGGCGGTCGATCAGCTCTTCATCCGTGCAATTGTCATACTCATTTCCGCCAAGGGCCATCTTGCACTCTCCTTAAGCCTTCCTTATGCTTTCCATCCGCCATCGCCGGTCCGGTTTTTCCGCCATCGCCGGTCCGGTTTTTCCGCCATCGCCGGTTTTGCTTTCCTGCCGTCGCCGGTTTCGCTTTCCTGCCATTGCCTTCCGGATTCCCCGTTTACTTCAGTCTCTGCCTTACAATCTCATAGGCAAGCACTCCCGCCGCCACCGAAGCATTCAGGGAATCAATGTTTCCCTTCATGGGAATGGATGCCACCATGTCACAGCTTTCCTTTACAAGCCTTCCCACGCCCTCGCCCTCATTTCCGATGACAAGCCCGATGGGCCCCGTCAGGTTCAAGTCATACATGGTAGTCCCGCCCATGTCTGCGCAGACAAACCACATGCCTTCCTTCTTAAGCTCCTCAATGGTATTTTTCAGGTTGGTAACTTTCGCCACGGGGGTATAATTCAGCGCCCCTGCGGAGCATCTTGCCACCGTCGCCGTAAGACCTGCGGCGCGATTCTTCGGAATGATCACCCCGTGCGCCCCCGCAAGGTTCGCCGTACGGATAATGGCCCCCAGATTATGGGGATCCTCAATGTTGTCCAGAAGGAATAAAAACGGCGCCTCTCCCTTCTCCCTTGCGACCTTCAGCATGTCCTCCACTTCCGCATAGTGATAAGCGGCCGCCACGGCGATGACCCCCTGATGCTTTCCCGTCTCCGACATCTGGTCCAAACGCTCTTTTGTCACAAACTTTACAAGGACGTTCTGCTTCTTGGCCTCCCGCTTAATGGTGTTAACGGGGCCGTCCTGGCAGCCATCCTGCACGTACAGCTTATCAATGGTCTTTCCTGCGCGAAATGCCTCAAGGACTGCATTCCGCCCCTCTATGGTAAATTCTTCGTATGCCATGTTTTCTCTCCTTACCCCAATCCTTCCACGCCAAGCTTTATCAGCTCCAGCATCCGGTCCGTCCTGCCCGTCAGGTACAGATATCCAAAGAGCGCCTCCACGCCCGTTGCCCGGTGATACTCTCCCAGGCTGGCATTCTTCGCCACGGAATTAGGCTTTGCATTACGCCCGCGCCGCAAAACCGCCGCTTCCTCCTCCGTCAGTACCGGCTTTAGGATCTCCACCATCTTGGCCTGATTTTCCGCCTTTACGTATTTCACCGTGGCCTGATGCAGATCATGATTGGCCCTGTTTGCCTTTGTGACCACCATGGTCCGGATCACCAGCTCATAGATCCCGTCCCCGATGAAGGCCAGCGCCAGGGGCGAATACGTCCTCGGATCCACCTCAGGAGCTGGAAAAAAATCTTTAATTTTCTTAAGCAGCTCCTGCCCGCCAAGCAATTCTTTTTCTTCCATGAGATTCCTTTCCCACTTTCCGCTTTGGAGGTTTCGTCTTTAGAGGTTTCCCTCTTTGGATGCTTTCCGCTTTAGTGCTCCGTCGCGGTTACTTTCTGCGGTTACGCGCGGCTCCACAGGGTTCCTTCCCTGGTATCCTTCAGGACAATGCCCTTTTCAAGGAGCTCGGCTCGGATGGCGTCAGCCTTGGCAAAATCCTTTTCCTTCTTCGCCCGGGCACGCTCCGCGATCTTACCCTCAACGAAGGCTGAAAGCTCCTCGTCCACTTCATTTCCCTTGGCATAAGCCTCTGCGCCCGTCATCAGATTCAGGGAGAGCACCTGGTCAAAGCTCTCCGCCAGCGCACGCTTCGTTGCGTCACTGATCTCAGACTTCAACATGTCGTAAAGCACCGTGATGGCCATGGAAGTGTTAAAGTCATCGCAAAGAGCTGCTTCAAACTTCTCACGATAGCTTGCAAAGGCCTCCTTGTCTGCCTCACCCTCCTTGGAGAGCGCAGCGATGCGCTTTACAAGCTTCTCATAAGCCTGGCCCACGTTGTCCAGATTCTCATAAGAAAACTCCAGTGGCTTGCGATAGTGGCTCTGCAGGCAGAACATCCGGTAAACCAAGGGATTATACCCCTTGGATTCCAGCAGGGACACCGTGAGGAAATCCCCCTTGGACTTACTCATCTTACCCGTCTTATCATTCAGATGATGTACGTGGAACCAGTAGTTGCACCACTTATGCCCCAGATAAGATTCGCTCTGGGCGATCTCATTGGTGTGATGAGGGAAAATGTTGTCCACGCCGCCGCAGTGAATGTCCATGTATTCGCCGAGATGCTTTAAGCTGATGCAGGAGCACTCAATGTGCCAGCCGGGATAACCCAGCCCCCAGGGACTCTCCCACTTCAGCTCCTGATCGTCAAATTTTGACTTGGTAAACCAGAGCACAAAATCGCTCTTGTTTCTCTTGTTTCCATCCTCTTCCACGTCATCGCGGACGCCTACAAGGAGCTCCTCCTCACTGTGGCCTGACAACACGTAATACTCCTTCAGCTTAGAAGTATCAAAATAAACATTGCCTCCCGCAAGGTAAGCGTAGCCCTTGTCGATCAGGCCGCTGACCATGGTAATAAACTCAGGAATGCAGTTGGTGGCGGGCTCTACCACGTCAGGCGTCTTGATATTGAGCTTCGCGCAGTCGGAAAAAAAGGCGTCCGTATAGAACTTTGCGATCTCCATGACGGTCTTGTGCTCTCTCTTTGCGCCCTTTAACATTTTATCCTCGCCGGTATCCGCGTCGCTGGAAAGATGTCCCACGTCAGTAATGTTCATAACGCGCTTTACGTCATATCCCACGTAGCGCAGCGTCTTTTCCAAAATATCCTCGCAAATATAGGTACGTAAATTTCCAATGTGGGCAAAATGATATACGGTAGGGCCGCAGGTATACATGGAAACCTTTCCGTCCACGTTGGGCACAAACAGCTCCTCCTTCTTTGTCAGCGTGTTATAAAACCTTACTTTATTCTCCATGACGTTCTCCTCTCTTTCCGGCTTCTTTTAAGCCAGTTTATTTTCCGTCTGCTTTCTTTCCGTCCTCCGCCTTGCTCATTTCATGCCGGACTCTTCAATCTTTTTTATGCGTTCCTTAAGTTCTTCATTTTCCTTTTGCAGTTTTGTGATGGCCTCCAAAATGGGATCGGGAAGATCCGTCTGGTTCAGATCCTGCGGCCGGGCGCTGCCATAGCTTCTGACTACCCTTCCCGGAACGCCGACCACCGTGGATCCCGGCGGTACCGGTCCCAGCACAACGCTGCCTGCTCCGATCTTGGAATCATCCCCGATGGTACAGGACCCCAGCACCTTGGCACCGGCCCCGATCATCACGTTGTTTCCGATGGTGGGATGCCGCTTTCCCTGCTCCTTGCCGGTTCCTCCCAGCGTCACGCCCTGATAGAGCGTCACGTTATCTCCGATGATGGCCGTCTCACCAATGATGACGCCATTCCCGTGATCGATGAAAAATCCTTTTCCGATCCGGGCACCGGGATGGATCTCGATCCCCGTCTTGCGAACGCCCCGCTGGGATACGTACCTGGCAAGGAAATAATGCTTTTTCAGATACAGCTTGTGTGCCAGGCGATAGTGCAACATCACCTTAAAGCTCGGGTATAAAAACACCTCCATGGAGGAATGGATTGCCGGATCCCGCTCGCGGATCAGCTGAATCTCCTCTTTTACGTTCTTGACAACACCCATCTTACGCCTCCACTCCAACAAAAAAGCCGCGAAAAAATCCATCCAAGAGACGAATTTTTCCGCGGTTCCACTCTCATTAAGGGGCATGACCCTTCCCTCTGCGGCTTAACGCGCTCCCACGTATCCGGATACCCGTACGAAAAAAGCCAGACGCCTCTTGCACTTGTGCGCTGCAAGCACCCTGTCCTCCATACGCTCCCCGGATCTGCTCCCGGATGCACTTCCTTTTCCTTCCATCAGGTGCGCTTTCAGCCGCCGACGCACCCTCTCTGTGATTTCCCGTGAAAAGTACTCTCTCCGTTCCCGGCATTTATCACTGGCGATAAATAAAAAAACAAGCCTACTGAAAGAATATGCAAATTTTCTTCACTTGTCAAGTGAATTTTCATCA